>NZ_JALRGW010000001.1:0-303506 GCF_023253315.1 Aestuarium sp. | reverse complement strand
GGTGCACTTGTGACCTCATCTGGTGGCGTGTCAGAGATGGGCCGTTTGGATTGCAAAACCCCCTCGATGATTGCACTCGCGGGGTTGTCGCGGGATGCCGATACGTTCCTGACCCTGACCGAAAAAGAGGCGGCTGAGGGCATCGCGGTCTTGGCCCAGCACGGCTTTGCCACGACCCCCTCGGGCGGGGCAGGATTGGCGGCGCTGATTGCGGGGATCGATGGGATCGGGCCTGATGCGCATGTGATGTGTATCCTCAGCGAAGGCCCCGAAGATGTCTGACCGCTCTCTCATTTTTCCACGCAGCGAATACCGTGGTCGCGTTGATCGACTGCAAGCGCGGATGGCCGCAGCGGGGCAAGACGCGCTGTTGCTGACCTCGCCCGCAGATGTGTTCTACGTCACGGGGTTCCTGACGCGATTCTGGGAAAGTCCCGCGCGTCCGTGGTTCATCGTGGTGCCTGCGCAGGGTGATCCGATTGCCGTGATCCCCGCGATTGGGTCCGATCTGATGGGGCGGACGTGGATCAACGACATTCGGACTTGGGCTGCACCTGATCCTGTGGATGATGGTGTTTCGCTGTTGTCCGATACGCTCTGCGATTTGGTGCCTGCGGGCGGTGTGATCGCGACCCCGATGGGGTTGGAAACCTCGGCCCGTTTGCCGTTGGGCGATTTTATGCGGATCGCGGATCGCATCGCGCCGCGTCAGTTTGTAGATGGCACCGACACCATCCAGCGCGTTCGCGAGGTGAAATCTGAGGCGGAAATTACAAAAATCCGCACCATTTGCGGCGTCGCTGATCGCGCCTTTGCCCGCGTGCCAGAGTTCGCAGGCGTTGGAAGACCGCTCGACCAAGTATTCCGAGATTTCCAAAAGGTTCTCTTGGACGAAGGCGCGGATTGGGTGAGCTATACCGCAGGCGGCGCAGGGCAGGGCGGCTATGGCGATGTGATCTCTCCCGCTGGGCCAGAACCGTTGCGGGCGGGTGATATTCTGATGCTCGATACGGGCGCGGTGAAGGACGGGTATTTCTGTGATTTCGACCGCAATTATGCCGTCGGTGAACCGTCTGATGATGTCAAACGCGCCCAAGCGGCGCTGACCCATTCGATTGATGTTGCGCTAGACACTCTGCGTCCAGGGATGCTGGCTCGGGACGTCCACCGTATCCTCACCGATGCCATAACGAACAAGGGCGCCGCGGCTGGTGGTGGTCGGCTTGGGCATGGGTTGGGCATTACTCTCACGGAATGGCCGTCCTTCACCCCGCTTGATACGACTGAACTGCGGGCAGGTATGGTGCTCACCCTAGAGCCGGGGGTTGAGATCGCCCCGAACCGCATCCTCGTTCACGAGGAAAACATCGTCCTGCGCGAGGAGGGTCCAGAACTCCTCTCCACCCGTGCACCAGAATTCTTGCCAGAGGTTTGATATGACAACCTATCCCTATGATTTGACGGGCCCGATAGGGTCCACAGCGATCCTCGGTTTGATCGCATTGTCCACCGACGAAACGGTCGAACAGGACTTTTGGCACATGTTCCCCCAACGGGATGTCGCGGTCTATATTAGTCGTGTGGCTGCGGGGGCAGAACTGAACCCAGATACCATCGCGAAGATGGCGGGGCACATCACGGGTGCGGCGTCTCTGTTCCCGACCTCTCTGGATTTCGACACGATTTCATATGCTTGCACCTCTGGCACAACGCTGATCGGCGAGGATCGCGTGGCCGCCCTCGTCGGCGAAGGGGCCAAGACGCGGAACGTCACGAACCCTCTGACGGCCTCAGTCGCGGCATTGCGGGCGCTTGGGGCTACGCGTTTGGGCGTCGTATCGCCCTATATCGCCACGGTTGCAGATGCGATCAGGGATGCCTTTGTCGCGCGAGGATTTGAGGTGCCAAAGACGCTATCCTTTGGCGAAGAACTAGAGGCCCGCGTCGCCCGCATTGACCCCAAATCGATCCACGCCGCCGCGCTAGAGATTGGTCGCGATCCTGATGTTGACGCGGTTTTCCTGTCCTGCACCAACCTGCGCACGATGGATATCATCGACGCGCTAGAGGACGAGTTGGGCAAACCTGTCGTCAGCAGCAATCAGGCGCTGGCATGGCACATGGCGCAGTTGGCGGGCTGCAAGGCAGGGCCAAACGCACCGGGGAAATTGTTCCGCCTCTGAACGCTTAGGTAAACAGGCGGGTCAGCCTCTGGTCGAGAGGGAAGAGATCCGCCTGAATAGCGTGGTAATGGTCAGGCTTGCCGATGAACTGCTTTTGTGCAGGTTTTCCAGTTGCATCGACCTCATGGAACCAACCGCCGTTTTCGTGGTCGATAAAGAGGTCCGAGGCCGCTTGCCACAAACGGCGATACCATGCCTCGTCACTGTCGCGACCGTCGAGTTTGATCAGTGATACCATGGCCCCGATCGCCTCAGTCAGCGGCCACCAGAAGCGGTCTGTGACCTGCGGCGCGCCAGAATAATCAAGGGTGTAGACAAACCCGCCGCCCTCAACCCACGCATCGTTCAGCGCGGTTTCGATCAGCGAACGCGCACGATCAACAGAGCCATCATCCTTGCGGCCCGCCAAATCCCAATACTGCAGGTAAAGCCGGCCAAGTTCGAACGAATGCCCCGGTGTTGTGCCGCGCGGACGGAACATTGGGTCGCCTTGATACGTTAGATCGGGCGTCCAATTTGGGGTGTAGTGCTCTGGCAACCGCCAGTCATGCGAGGGCGCGATGGTCTCCATAAAGAACGACAGGATGCGGCCCGCTCGGGTGAGGAACAGCGTCTCGCCCGTCGCCTCATATGCGGCCAAGAGCGCCTCAACCCCGTGCATATTGGCGTTGTAGCCACGGTAGGTTGAAAACGGTGACCAGTCGCGGTTGAACTCGTCAAAGAACAGGCCCGCGTCGTCATCCCAGAACCGCGTGTCCAGCACTTCTGCCGCGTCCGCGATCAGGCGGTCGGCGTCAGGATGGCCGATGTTCTTTGCGCTCGATCCCGCAAGGAGGACAAAGACATGCCCATAGGCGAGCTTTTTGTCATCAACGATTGCGCCGTCCTTTAGGCCGTAGGCATAGCCACCATGTGTCGTATCGCGGTGCTGGTTCCACAGGAACGCCATGCCCGCGTCGATCATGTCGTCGTGCCCCTTCGCCCCCCAGAGCGAGGCCAGCGCATAGGAATGCACCATCCGCGTGGTGTTGTGGAGCTGCTGAGCCGACCCCGCGATAGGGGTGCCGTCAATGGCCAGAACGTCATAGGCCCCATCCGCACGCAACGCCTTGCGATAAAACGCCAATTGCGCGTGGGCGTCGTTTTCCAGAAACGCCCGATGGACGGGATCGTTGATCCAATGGCCGTTGAAACCGTCTGTGCCGATCTGGGTCATGCTGTGCCTATTCGTGCTAAGTGTCGCGAATTGATACCGCTAACGCCCGTTACCGCGCAACGCTTACCGCCTTGAGCACTGCAAATACTTTTTGCCCAGCGGTTAGGCCGAGGGTTTGAACCGAACGGCGGGTGATCCGTGACAAAAGCGTCGCGCCGCCGACCTCCATCTGGACCATCGCACCGGGGCCGTCACCCATACGGATCGATTTGATCGTAGCAGGCAGGACGTTGAGGGCAGAGATCCCTTGGGGTGCCTGGGTGGCGATCATCACGTCTTGGGCTGCGATGCGCAGGCGGACCAGATCGCCGATCTGACGGCCGCAATTGGGGATGGTCACGACCAGATCGCCAATCAACAGGTCGCTCAGCCCATCGTCGGAATGGGCGCCAACCCGCGCCTCAATCATCGCGCCTGCCTCGCGCACGCCGACAGGGATCACCGACGGGTCAGAGAGGACTTCGCCCGCTGGCCCCATTTGTTTGACGCGCCCCTGATCCATGATGACCACCGTGGTGGCAAGCCGTGCAACCTCGCCCGCGGCGTGGCTTACATAGACAATCGGAATACCCACCTCATCGCGGAGCCGTTCGAAATACGGCAGAATGTCATCTTTGCGGGCCTCATCCAGCGCCGCCAAAGGTTCATCAGCGAGGATCAGTTCTGGCCCAGACAACAATGCTCGCCCAATCGCAACCCGCTGCTTTTCCCCGCCAGAGAGGGCAGCGGGACGGCGGTTCAACAGATCGTCAAGGCCCAGCATTTCCACCACGGGGTCAATCGCTGCCTTCGTCGCGCTGAACCGTTGTCCGTAGGTGAGGTTTTGGCGCACAGACAGGTGTGGGAATAGACGCGCGTCTTGGAACACATAACCGATCCGCCGTTTATGGGGCGGCAGCCAAAGGCCCGTCGCGCTGTCTTGGAGCACATGCCCCCCAATCGCGATGCGCCCCGCGTCAGGGCGCAGCAGGCCCGCAATGGCGTTGATCACGCTCGTTTTGCCAGAGCCAGAGCGACCGAATAGAACCGTCAGCCCATCAGGCGCGTCAAATGCCGCATCAAGGGTGAAATCGCCCTGTTTGTGTGTGATCTGAACCGAAACTGTCATGCCGACACCCTAGCGGCGATGCGTTTCGATACGACCTCGGACAAGAGGAGGGCGCCCATTGCAATGACCACCGCAATGATAACGAGCCTCAGGGCAGAGGTTTCACCGCCGGGGACTTGCAGGAAGGCGTAGATCGCAGAGGGCAGGGTTTGCGTCTGGCCAGGGATGTTCGACACAAAGGTGATCGTGGCCCCAAATTCACCCATCGCCTTGGCGAAGGCGAGGATGGAACCCGCCAAAATACCGGGGAGGATCAGGGGTAGGGTCACGGTTATGAACACCCAGACCCGCGATGCGCCGAGGGTTGATGCGGCTTCTTCCAGTTTTGGGTCCACGGCCTCGATCGATAGACGGATCGCGCGGACCATAAGCGGAAACGCCATGATCGCCGCCGCGAGGACAGCGCCCGTCCAGCGAAACGCGACGATGATCCCGAACGTTTGTTCGAGGAATTCACCAACAGGGCCGCGCCGCCCGAAGGTCAGCAAAAGCAGATAGCCCGTCACCACTGGCGGTAGGACGAGCGGCAGGTGGACGATCCCATTCAGGATTTGCTTCCCGACAAAGGACCAGCGGGCCAATGCGTAGGCGGTGAATATCCCGATGGGGAGGCTCAACACCGTTGCCCAAAAGGCAACGCGCAGCGACAGCGATACCGCCTGCCATTCCGCTGGTGAGAGCCAATCCGTCACGCTGTCCGCCTCCATTCCTCGGGCTGACTATTGCGGAGTGGTGGCAGAGGAGCAAGCCAGATCAACGTCTTACCGCAGCCCGCAGCCAATCGCGAAAGAGCCTGACCTCGGCGCTGGGCTCTTGACCATCGGGAAGGATCAGGGCGTAGGCATCGCCCGTTTCGAACTTTCGCCCGCTGGCCAGAACCAGAGTGCCACGGTCGAGCGATTGCCGTGCAATAACATGCGGCACGATGCCAACGCCAAGTCCCGCAATCGCGGCATCAATCACCATATCAAAGTGGTCGAGACGCGCCCCTCGTAGCGCCCGACGCGGGTCCGCCTCTCCATCGCGAAACCAGTCGAGCCAGAGGGTCGGGCGGGTGGATTGCTGCAACAGAGGCAGGTTCAGCAGGTCGGTATCCGACAGATTGGATGCGCCTTTGAGTAGTGCAGGAGAGGCTACGACCACCAGATTTTCGGGTAAGATGATCTCTGCCGTTGATCCTGTAGGTTGATGCGTTTTGCGCATGATCGCCAGATCGACGGGATCGCGGATGAAATCCACGGGGTCGAGGCGGGCAGAAATATCGAGGCTGATGTCAGGTGCAATCGCCGTAAATCCTGGTAGGCGCGGGATCAGCCAGCTGCGGACAAAACTGGGCAGGGCTGCGATCCGCAGGATAGATGTACGGCCACCAAAGGCCATAACGCCAACAGAGGCATCATCGAGTTGCGCCAATATGGCTTCGGCCTTGTCGAGAAAGGCATGACCCGCAGGGGACAGCACCAACCGTTTGCGGACGCGGTTAAAGAGGGCAACGCCCAAACGATCCTCAAGCGTGGCAAGTGACCGCGATACCGCGCTCTGCGTGAGGTTCAAATGCCCTGCGGCGAGCGTCGTTGTGCCGAGCCGTGCACAGGCGGTGAAGGACTGCAGTTCGGGAATGGATGGGGTGTAACTTTGGCGCATGTTCATGACTATAACTCATCAAATTCAATTTTTAAATCGTTTGTTTTTTGGCGCTCTTACGGGCACTCTCTGCACAACTTCAGACGAAAGGTTTCCCCCATGCCCGCACTCAAGCCGAAAGACGCCCCCGATCTTGGTTCCTTTGACTGGACCGATCCGCTGCGTATGTCTGGTCAGCTGACCGAAGATGAACGCATGATCGCAGAGAGTGCGCGGGCCTATGCGACCGAAAAATTGCTTCCTCGGGTGAAGGACGCGTTCCTGACCGAACACACCGATCCCGCGATTTTCCGCGAGATGGGCGAGATGGGCCTGTTGGGCGTCACCGTGCCAGAGGAATACGGCGGGCTAGGCGGGTCGTATGTCTCTTATGGCCTTGTTGCGCGGGAAATTGAGCGTGTGGACAGCGGCTATCGGTCGATGATGTCGGTACAGTCCTCGCTCGTTATGTATCCGATCTACGCTTACGGCACCGAAGAACAGCGGATGAAATATCTGCCGAAACTGGCATCTGGCGAATGGATCGGCTGTTTTGGCCTGACCGAACCCGATGCGGGCTCTGATCCTGCGGGCATGAAAACCCGCGCGGAAAAGACCGCGAATGGCTATAAAATCACTGGCTCCAAAATGTGGATCAGCAATTCGCCTATCGCGGACGTGTTCGTGGTTTGGGCAAAGTCCGAAGCGCATGATGGTAAGATCAAAGGCTTCATCCTTGAAAAAGGGATGAAGGGTCTGTCGGCGCCGAAGATCGAAAACAAAGTATCCCTGCGGGCGTCGATCACGGGCGAGATTGTCATGGACGGCGTTGAGGTGGGCGAAGATGCGCTGTTGCCCAATGTGTCGGGCCTCAAGGGGCCGTTCGGCTGTCTGAACCGCGCACGCTATGGCATCGCGTGGGGCGTTATGGGCGCGGCAGAGTTCTGCTGGCACGCGGCACGCCAATACGGTCTGGACCGCAAGCAGTTCAACAAACCGATCGCGCAGACCCAGCTGTTCCAGAAAAAGCTCGCGGATATGCAGACCGAGATTACGCTGGGCCTTCAGGCTGCTTTGCAGGTTGGTCGTTTGATGGATGCGGCTGAGGCTGCGCCAGAGATGATCAGCCTGATCAAACGCAACAACTGTGGTAAGGCGCTAGATGTGGCCCGTCACGCACGCGACATGCACGGTGGCAACGGGATTTCGGCTGAATTCGGTGTGATCCGCCATATGGTCAACCTTGAGACGGTGAATACCTATGAAGGCACCCATGACATTCACGCGCTGATCCTTGGCCGTGCGCAAACTGGTCTGCAGGCGTTCTTCTGATGCAACCCTTGAACGGTGTGAAAGTCGTTGAGTTGGCGCGGATTCTGGCTGGTCCTTGGGCTGGTCAGGTTCTGGCCGACCTCGGGGCTGAGGTCATTAAGGTCGAAAGCCCTGACGGCGACGATACCCGCACTTGGGGACCACCGTTCATGGATGACGGCACCGCTGCCTATTACCATGCGACGAACGCTGGAAAATCGGTGGTGACTGCTGATTTCCGCACCGAAGAAGGGCGGCAGATCGTGATCGACCTGATCCGTGACGCAGATGTGGTGATCGAGAATTTCAAGGTCGGTGGACTGGCCAAATACGGGCTCGACTATGCGGGTCTGTCGGCGATCAATCCGCGGCTGGTCTATTGTTCGATCACGGGGTTCGGGCAGGACGGGCCTTATGCCGACCGTGCGGGCTATGATTTCCTGATCCAAGGCATGGCGGGCTGGATGGACCTCACAGGGGCGCCAGACGGTGAGCCGCAAAAGGTCGGCGTGGCCTTTGCTGATATCTTCACGGGGCTCTATTCGGTGATCGGTATTCAAGCCGCGCTGAAAGCTCGCGAAACCACGGGGCGCGGGCAGCACGTCGATATGGCGCTGCTCGATTGCGCGGTTGGGGTGCTGGCCAATCAGGGAATGAACTACCTCGTGTCGGGGAATGCGCCGCGCCGTATGGGCAATGCGCATCCAAACATCGCCCCGTACGAAGTTCTTCCGACGTCGAATGGCGATATTATCGTGGCCGTCGGCAACGATGGCCAATTCCGTCGGTTCTGCGACGTGCTGGGTCTGGAGGAGGATCCGCGCTTTGCAACCAATGCGCTGCGCGTGGCGAATAGGGTGCCCTTGCGGGACAAGGTCGTGGTGGCCCTGTCGCGATGGGATCGGTCCGAGCTGTTGTTGGCGTTGGAAAAGGCGACTGTGCCAGCGGGGCCGATCAATTCGGTCGATCAGGTCTTTGCCGATCCGCAGGTCGTCGCGCGGGGGATGCAGGTTATGGAAAACGGCATTCCTGCAATCCGAACGCCCATTCGTCTATCGGAGACTCCGCTCCGCCGTTAACGCATAATCGGTTCTAGCGGGTCATAGGGTGGGGCGTCCGCGTCCCCCCATGCCACCGCCGCGAGGCTATCGGGCTTTACCCTGAGTTTCGACATTTCCTCACGTGTGACCCAACGACGGTGGCTCACGATTCCTTCGGGATCGGTCCAGTCGCCAAAGGGATCGCCCGCCATAATCTGACAGCGGAAGTAGAGGTCAACCTGATGGAAATCGCCCTTCGGGTCGTGGAATTCGTTGATCAGGCAGGGCTCGCCTACCTTAACGATCAGCCCCGTTTCTTCGTGCACTTCACGCGATAGGTTGGCAGGCAGGCTCTGATGCGCTTCGGCGCCGCCCCCGGGTGCACACCACAGGTGATCGCGATTTTTCCAAGCGTTCACGAGTAACAATTTGTTTTCGTGTAAAATAATAGCGCGTGTGGCAAGACGGATTGATCTGGACATGCGCTACAGTGGCCTGTGCCGCAGCGTCGCGCAAGCTGGTTGATTGGATTATGCGTTTTTGCGCTTATGTGGTGTATATGAAAACTTTACTCGCCTCACTTTTGCTTTTCGCCGCTGCCCCTGCCATGGCTAATGACTGCGTTGTTCTGCTGCATGGGTTGGCGCGTGGGCCTGCCTCTCTGTTTGTGATGGGGGAGGTGTTGGAGGCCGAGGGCTATAAGGTCGTCAATCGCGGCTACCCGTCGACCAAGCAACCGATTGAGGAACTTGTCGGTCAGATCACCGATGATGTGGCGGCTTGTGGGGCTCGCAAGGTTCATTTCGTGACCCATTCGATGGGTGGCATTCTGATCCGTGCGTGGCTTCAGGGGCATACGCCTGCTGATATGGGGCGCGTTGTGATGCTGGCCCCGCCGAACCAAGGGTCTGAACTGGTCGATGTGTTCGGCGATTGGGAGCCGTTCGAGTGGATCAACGGTCCTGCAGGAGAGCAGCTCGGCACTGGGGTGGGGAGCGTTCCGCTATCGCTGGGGGATCTGAACGTTGAGGTTGGGATAATCGCGGGTGATCAGAGCCTGAACCCGATCTATTCATCGCTAATCGACGGTCCCGACGATGGCAAAGTGTCGGTCGCGTCGACCCGATTGAAGGGCGCGGATCACATGGTTTTGCCCGTGACCCACACCTTTATGATGAACAACCCCCAAGTCATCGCGGAGGTTGTCACCTTTTTGAAAGACGGCCAATTTGATCGGAGCGGAGAGGTCGTCTATGACGTGATCGAAGGGCTTATTGACCCGCAGGACCAGTGATGCGGTTCACGTGACCCATCTTGCGACCGGGTTTTGCGTCAGCCTTACCGTAGAGGTGGATGGCATCGCCTGATTTGGCGATCTCTGGAATGCGGTCCACGTCGTCGCCGATCAGGTTTTCCATCACAACGTTCGAATGGCGTTTGCCGTCACCCAATGGCCAGCCCGCAACGGCGCGGATGTGCTGTTCGAACTGATCGACCGCACAGCCGTTTTGGGTCCAGTGGCCAGAGTTGTGAACGCGCGGCGCGATTTCGTTGACGATCAGCCCTTGGGGGGTGACGAACAGCTCAACGCCCATGACGCCGACATAATCCAGCGCATTGAGGATTTTCCCAGCGAGGAGAACCGCATCAACGCTCTGCATGCCTGTAAGGTTCGCAGGAACGGTGGTAGTGTCGAGTATGCCGTCCTTGTGGACGTTTTCACCCGGATCATAGCAGGCAACTTCACCGTTGGTGCCGCGTGCGGCAATCACTGACACCTCGTGGGTGAAGTTCACAAAACCCTCGAGGATTGACGGCGCACCGTTCATGTCAGCCAGTGCTTGGGCCGCATCATCAGCGGATTTCAGACGCGCCTGACCTTTGCCGTCATAGCCGAACCGACGGGTTTTCAGAATGGCGGGGGTGCCAATCTCGGCGATGGCTTCGACCAGATCAACCTCATCATCGACCGCCGCAAAGGGTGCGGTTTTCAGACCCAGATCATTCAAGAACGCTTTTTCGACAAGGCGGTCCTGCGACACCGCCAATGCCTTGCGGTTCGGGCGAATTGGGCGCACGGATTCGAGAAGGTCCAGCGCTTCGGTCGGGATGTTTTCAAACTCGTAGGTGATCACATCGACAGAAGCCGCGAAATCAGCGAGCGCTTCGGCGTCGTCATAGGGCGCAGTGGTCACACGGTCCGCAACATGGCCCGCGGGCGGGTTCGCGCTGGGTTCATAGATGTGGGTTTTAAAGCCCAACCGCGATGCAGCGACAGAGAGCATGCGCCCCAACTGGCCACCGCCAAGGATGCCAATCGTCGAACCAGGTTTCAGCATATCACTCATCGACGGGCTCATCAGGAATAGAAGCAGAAAGCGCCTCGCGCCACGCATCAAGGCGGGCAGCAAGATCGGCATCTTGGAGGGCGAGGATACCAGCGGCCATCAGGCCAGCGTTCGATGCACCCGCCGCACCGATTGCCATGGTCGCAACGGGGTAGCCTTTGGGCATCTGAACGATGGAATAGAGGCTATCAACGCCCGACAGCGCCTTGGTCTGCACAGGAACGCCAACCACAGGAACGCGGGTTTTCGACGCCATCATGCCCGGAAGGTGTGCTGCACCGCCTGCACCAGCGATAATCACCTGAAGGCCGCGATCCGCTGCCGCCTTGCCATAGGCCCACAGACGATCTGGCGTCCGGTGCGCGCTGACGATCTTTTTCTCGTAGGTGATGCCCAGTTCGTCGAGAATATCGGCGGCTAGTTTCATTGTCGGCCAGTCGGACTGGCTGCCCATGATGATACCGACTTGCGGTGTGGTCATGATGTGTCCCCGCTTGGAATAGGAAGCGGCACTATAGCGAGCATGGGGCAGGGTGCAATTGCCCGCGATGCACTCAGGCGATGATATCGGGGAAAATACGGTCCTCTAGGACGACGATTTTGTCCTTGAGGTTCAGTTTCTGCTTTTTCAAGCGACGCAGGGTCAGCATATCGCCTGTTCCGCGATCTTCGAGGGCATGAATAGCCTCATCCAAGTCACGGTGTTCGCGCTTGAGAACCTCAAGTTCGAAACGAAGGACCTCAATCTGTTCCATCCGTGCGGATTTATTCATGGACTCACCCGATACTTTCTCGCGCCGCGAGTTCTTAACATAAGCGGTTTGATCGATTCCGCCTAGCCCTTGCAGCGGTCGGATTGAAAGACCATATTCAATTTATGGCTGCCGTGATCGGGGCCACTTTGACGGTCGCTTGGACGAGGACGTGTCGTATGACGAAACTAACATTAGGGGCGCATCCCTACCTTCTGGGCTTTGAACAGCTGGAACGGCTGGTCGAACGCACAGCGAAATCCGGCAATGACGGATATCCCCCGTATAATATCGAACAAACTTCAGAACGGTCCTATCGGATCACGCTGGCTGTGGCTGGTTTTTCTGAGGACGATTTGCAGATCACCGTTGAGGACAGCAGCCTTGTCATCCGTGGTCGCCAATCGGACGACAGTGACGGTCGTATCTTCTTGCATCGCGGTATCGCCGCCCGCCAATTCCAACGGTCGTTTGTTTTGGCCGATGGCGTCGATGTTGGCGAAGCGGTGATGGAAAACGGTTTGCTGCACGTCGATTTGACGCGCAAACTGCCCGAAACCGTGGTGCAGACGATCAAGATTAGGAAAGGGTCCGAATGATGAACGCGAAATACGATTTCAGAAACGCCCAAGACCGGATTGTTTATGTCAAATCGGTCGATGTCGCTGATTTGCCCGAGGATCTGCAGGAACAGGCAGGGGGCCGCAAACAGCTGTTTTCGGTCCATACCGAAGCGGGCGAACAGATCGCGCTCGTCGCGGATCGTCAGATGGCCTTTGTGCTGGCTCGACAAAACGACATGACACCGATGGCGGTGCATTGATGTGACAAAGGCGCCCAAGAGGGCGCCTTTTTTGTTTGGCGATTGCAAGTCTCGTGAAAATTAAATTATAATTTTGTTATGTATGGATAAGGAGGCCTGTCGTGGCACATCCCGAAAAATTCTCAAAACCACAAATTATTCTGCATTGGTTGATGTTCCTGCTCTTTTTCGTGAGCTTCTTTAGCCATGAAGCGATCAAGGACAGCTATATCGCTTTTGTGCGTGAAGGCGTGACCGATATTGGAATCGGCACCCGTGTGCACGTGATTGTCGGTATCGCGATTTTGGCGCTCGCCGTGGTTCGTATTGTGATGCGCTTCACCCGTCCCGCACCTGCGGAAATGGGCAGCGGTGCGCAGGCTTTGCTCGCTAAGGCGGTCAAGCTCGGCCTCTATGTCGTGATGATCACGATCCCGCTGTCGGGTATTGCCGTTTGGTTCGGTGGCATCCGTGACGCGGGCGAGGTGCATGAGGTCATGTTCACCTTGGGTCTCGGCCTTCTGGGGCTGCATATCCTCGGCGCGTTGGTCCACCAGTTTGTGTTCAAGGACAACCTGATGGCGCGGATGAAGCTGCGCTAAACGCCAAAGAAAAAGCCCCGCGATTGCGGGGCTTTTTTGTTGTTACTCTTGCGCGGCGAGCCAGTGTTCTGCGTCCAGCGCCGCCATGCAGCCCATCCCCGCAGAAGTGACCGCTTGACGATATTTCGCGTCGGTCAGGTCGCCCGCAGCAAAGACGCCAGGGATCGAGGTCTCGGTCGAGCCTGGTTTCACCTTTACGTAACCGCCAGAGTGCAGTTCCAGCTGGTCTTTGACCAGTTCGCTCGCCGGCGCGTGGCCGATGGCGATAAAGACGCCTTTGGCTGGGACTTCGGTGATTTCGCCCGTTTCAACGTGTTTTGCACGAACGCCTGTCACGCCTTTGGGATCGCCTTCGCCAACGACTTCTTCCAACTCGTGGTTCCAGAGCACTTCGATCTTTTCGTGCTTCAAGAGACGCTCTTGCAGGATCTTTTCCGACCGAAGCGAGTCACGGCGGTGGATCAGGGTCACTTTGGTCGCAAAGTTGGTGAGGAAGAGTGCTTCTTCGACTGCGGTGTTACCGCCGCCGATCACAACGATTTCCTGACCGCGGTAGAAGAACCCGTCACAGGTCGCGCAGGCCGACACGCCGAAGCCCTTGTAGGCTTCTTCCGACTCCAGACCCAACCACTTTGCACGAGCGCCTGTCGCAAGGATGATCGCATCGGCGGTGTAGGTGGTGCCGCTGTCGCCCTTGGCAACGAAAGGACGCTGGGACAGGTCGAGGTCAGAGATCAGGTCCATGATGATCTCACAGCCCATCGCCTTGGCGTGCTCTTCCATGTTGACCATCAGCTGCGGCCCTTGGATTTCTTTTTCACCCGGCCAGTTTTCGACTTCGGTCGTGGTGGTCAGCTGACCGCCCGGTTCCATCCCCTGAACCAGAATCGGGTTCAGCATGGCGCGGCTTGCGTAAACGCCTGCGGTATAGCCTGCAGGGCCAGAGCCAATGATCAAAACCTTCGTGTGGCGTGCGTCAGACATGTCAGCCTCTTTTCAATATCCGTTCCCCCCGATATAGCCACGCCGCCCGCTGCGGGAAAGAGGCGAGCGGGATTAAAACATTGCAAGAATTTTATGTATGCGAATGAGAAATGAAATTGCGCAACTTTGAAATATTGTTGCGCATAAATTTCATTCGACGTAAGGTTCGCGAAACTTTCTTTGGGGATACCAATGCCGGGCAGCAAACTCGATGAAATCGATCGCATGATCCTTGCCGAATTGCAGGCGGATGGTCGCATGACCAACGTCGAATTGGCAAAACGAGTGGGCATTTCCGCGCCGCCGTGTCTGCGTCGTGTGCGTACGCTCGAAGATCAGGGCTATATTCGTGGGTACCACGCTGACGTGGACAGCCGCGAGTTGGGCTTTGAAGTGCAAGTGTTCGCGATGGTCGGTCTGCACAAGCAAGCCGAAGCTGACCTCTCTGCCTTCGAAGAACGGTGCCGCAACTGGCCGCTCGTTCGCGAATGTCACATGCTCAACGGTGAGGTCGACTTTATCCTCAAATGCGTGGCCCCTGATTTGCGCAGCTTCCAGAGCTTCCTGACGGGTGAACTGCTCACTGCGGACAACGTTGCGCATGTGAAAACATCGCTCGTCATCCGCTGCGCGAAGGACGAACCGGGTGTGCCGTTTGACGTTCTTGAGGAACGCCTTGCTCGCGACGCTTAAGCGACGTCAAACACCGCAAGATCAGCCATCCGCAAGCGCGGCTGGCAATCCATCCCGAAATTCCCGAGGTCCCGCATATGCGGGAAGAGCGGCATGAACATGTCGAGGAGTTCGCCGCGCAAGGGGAACCGATGTGGCGCACCGGGGTGATAGCTTTCGACCTCTAGCCCCGCGACGCTGAGGCGTTCGTGGGTCGCAAAGCCCAAGTGGAACACCTGCACGGGCGCCATCGGCGTGATTTCGATGATGCCGTCCCCATCAACCAGATCGGCCAGCGGAACAAACGCGCCATCTTGCCCGTTGAACGCCCTGATGCGGGGTGACGTATGAAACACACGCGCTGAAGGTCCGAACATTGTGTCGTGCGATGGACGATGAAGCCCCAACGCCTCTGTCCCAACGCGGATCATGGATGTCGTTTCACTCGCCACATGCGGCACGATCATCATCGACCCTTTCCACATAAGCGTGCGGAGGCGTCCGTTGGCCGTGCGGATGCGATCCCCAGGCCAGAGGTCTTCGACCGCGATTGGGCCGTTTTCTGTTTGGAATAACAGGCCACGGGCAAAGGCAGAAAAGGCTTCCTCGAACAGAGGGTGCGCGGGCGCTGTTTTCTGGAATTCATGGCAGAGGCCATCTTTGGTCAGATGGGCGACTTCGTATTTGCGCATGAGAGGCTGGTTGCGCTGAAGTCGCCCGTCTTTCCGAGCGATCCGGTCCTGAGAAACCGGTAGGTTATTTGACACGCCTAGAGCGGCTGCCGAACGGGGCATATGCATTCTGGTCCACCTTACGGTTGACCTTCTGTCGGCCCCCACCGACAACATCGGGTCGTTCAACTTGACCAGAATGTGGCAGAAGTTGGCCGGACTTGTCAAAGAAATCAATGCATTGTGGAGCAGCGGGTAACAAAGTGAGGTTAGCAACCTCAGATTGTTCACCTTAGGGGCGTTAATCTGGCCGTAATTTCACGCCGCTCACCCCGAATCGCAAAGAAAAAGGCGGCCAGTGGCCGCCTTGAGGTCTTGGAAGTGTCTGCTTCCGAGGGAGAAATCAGGCCGCTTTGGCCTCTAATTCGGGGGAGGTAGTTTCTGTGCGGCGGGCGATCATCGCCTCGCGCCGCAGTCCACGCGCCCAAGGCATCTGTGTTTCACAGGCTTTGGCGTCTTCGATCATAGTGGTGAGCCAGCGTTTGTTTTTCATTGCTCTGTCCTCTTGAATAGTCGTTGCCAGTTTCGGCGTTGATCCCACTATCAAGGGCACAGGCGGCAAGAGTTGGGCGAAGTTGTGAAACTTTGCCCTGTTCGTGGGGAAACCGTCTCAGAACGGTGAAATCCCTTTATGCAAAGGGGTGCGAGAGCGTGAGGCTAGGCGGAAGTGACCCGATTGTGGCGGGTCAGAGGCGGATCGACGCGATCAGACGGCCATAATCGGCCTCTTTTTGATGGCAGGTCCGACGGTAGCTGTAGAATCGGTCTGGGTCCGAGTAGGTGCAGTGGCGCGTCCATTCTGCGGTGCCCACCCCAGCGGTGCGCAGACGGAATAGACCAAAGGCAGGAAGATCGAACATGAATTTCCCGTCTTCTTTGCCATTCACAAAGAATCGAGCAAAGGCGGGGTCTTCGTCCAGAAACGCGTTAAAGAATTCCTGACCAACCTCATAGGCGCGTTGGCTGATGGTTGGACCAATGACTGCGACCATGTTTTCACGATCCGCGCCGAGGTCTTCCATCGCGATAACCGTCGCTTCGAGAATGCCACTAAGCGCACCCTTCCAGCCAGCGTGTGCGGCACCGATGACACCTGCGTCATGGTCAGCAAAGAGCACAGGTTGGCAATCGGCGGTGAGGATGGACAACGCAATGCCCGGAACATCGGTGACCAAGGCGTCGGCTTGGGCGCGGGGCGTGGTGATGTCAGACACGGTCACAACGTCAGCGGAGTGCACCTGATGCACACCAATAAGAGCCTCGGGCGCCACATCCATTGCTGCGGCCACACGGCCACGGTTGATCACGACAATGTCGGATTGATCGCTGCTGCCACCGCCGCAGTTCAAGCCCGCAAACACGCCAGACGATGCACCGCCCCGTCGGGTAAAGAACCCGTGGCGGATCGGCATAAGGTCATCATGGGTGATAATTTCGAGCGTCATGGTTCCAGACCTGCGGGCGGTGTGTGGGCATCGGGGTAAATCCCGACCACTTTAAAGAGGTCACCCATTTCTGACGGGTGGGTCAAGCGTCTATGTGCGGCGATATGGGACTCTAACGCATCGCCCGACATTGACTGAGCCAAACTCTGCGCACGCTGCGTGATCCCGAGGCGTTCGAGAAAGACGCCTTGAGGCGTGATGCGGGTAAAGCGGGCAGGGGCCGCAGATTGGGTGATGACCTCAAAATCGACATGTGTGGTGAGGTCTGCGGTGCCCGGTGCGTCGAGCGGATCAACCGGTTTGTGTCCACGCAGGGCTTGGAGCGTGTCACCTTGGGACCGCCAATCGCCATAATCGATGATCAACGCAGCACCGCCACGGGTGCCGATCCGTTCACCGATTTGCCCCATGATGGCGGGGAGGGCTGGGCATACTTCGACCAAATCGCCGTCTTTGGTATCGGCGAGGCGGTGATCCAGCAGCGCAATCGGGGCAGCGGCGGACAGGCCAATGGTGAGGGTGTCACCCTCTAGCCCGACCATCCGTTCACGCCAGCCGGTGCCGTCGCGTTGGAATTGGCGCACGGGGAGGGCGTCAAAGAATTCATTCGCCACAAGGAAAAGGGGCGCATCAGGCAGCGTCGACACATCCGCATGGAACGTTGGGTTCGGCAGCCGCGAAGATTGGGCAGCACGCAGGACGGGCGAGGCTTCGACCAGATGCAGGTCGAGCGCGTCATGGAACCCAGAGACGCCCTTGGTGGCACGAAGGATGTCTTGCATCAGCGTGCCGCGACCGGGGCCGAGCTCTGCCAGAACGCCGTTCGGACGGCCTTGGTCGATCCAAGCCTGCGCCAAACACAATCCGATCATTTCACCGAACATCTGTGAAATCTCGGGCGAGGTGACAAAATCCCCCGTCGCGCCGAGCGGATCGCGGGTGGTGTAATAGCCGTGTTCTGGGTGCAAAAGCGCCTCTGACATATAGTCAGCGAGTGTGATTGGCCCCGTGGTCGCAATCCTGCGTTTGAGGAGGTCCGCCAGCGCCGTCATGTCCGTTTCGCCCGTGCGATCAGAACGAGGCCGATCAGGATCATCGGCAGTGATAGTGTTTGCCCCATGGTCAGGCCCCAGCCGTTCACATGGAACGCAAGGCCAAGCGGATTTCCTTCGCTGATGAACTGCGCGTCAGGCTGGCGGAAGAATTCGACGATAAAGCGTGACACGCCGTAGCCTGCGAAAAATGTCCCTGCCAAGGTCCACGGGCGTTTCAAGGCGCCTGCACGTAGCACGAGCCAGAGCATGATAAGGCCAAGGATCACGCCCTCCATCGCGGCCTCATAGAGCTGGGAGGGGTGGCGGGCGCAGATGGGCAAGAGGCACTGCTGCGCCGCTTCAGATGGGAAGACGACAGCCCACGGCACGTCGCTCACGCGGCCCCAAAGTTCGCCATTGATGAAATTCGCCAATCGCCCGAGCAGGAGGCCCAAGGGCGCGACCATCGCCAGAGAATCCGCCACCGACCCGAGCGGAAGTTTTTGATGACGCGAATAAAGGTAGGTCGCCACGATCACACCAAGGAACCCACCGTGGAAGGACATGCCGCCTTCCCAGACTTGAAGAACCTCAAGCGGGTTTTGGGCGTAGTAGCTAAAGCGATAGAACAGAACATAGCCGAAACGTCCGCCCAAAATCACACCAGCGATGATCCACGTCATCAGATCTTCGAGCTGTTTGGCGGTCATCGGCGCGGTGTTCGCGGGCCAAAACGCGGGCTGTTTGAGCGACTTTGCGATCATCCACCAGCCCAGAGCGATTCCAGTGATGTAAGCGAGGGCATACCAACGCAGCGCAAACTCCATCCCGAAGAGCGAGATGGTAAAGATTTCCGGTGACACATTCGGAAAGGCGAGAGCAGAAAGAGCGATCATGGCCGCAGGTTTGATGGGACGAATAGTCAGAGTCAACAGGTTGCGACTTGCCCCTTTGAGGTTCGCCCCCCATATAGGGCTTAACACTGACCGGAGGCTGACAATGCAGACCCGCAATAAAATTCTAGACGACTTTTCCCAATTGATGACCAACGCTATGGGCGTGGCGCAAGGGGCCAAGGACGAAGCGCAGAACGCGATGAAATCCATGCTGGATCGCTGGCTTGCGGACCGTGACTTTGTCACCCGTGAAGAATTCGACGCCGTTCGCGCGATGGCGCAAAAAGCCCGCGAAGAGAACGAAGCGCTCAAGGCGCGGCTCGACGCGCTCGAAGCGCAGAAATAATCACCGTCGCCGCCCCCATCGGGCGGCGGTCCTTCTTTATGGTGGTCTGAATTGGCAGAACCGTGTTCGAAACCTGCGCTGCGTTATTTCACGCTGGCTTTCGGTGTGACCGCTGGCGGTCTTATCCTCAGTTTGGTTTTGGGGTGGAGCATCTTTGGCACCGTGGCAGGTATGTTGAACGTGCTCTTCATCACGACTGTGCTGTCGGTTCTGGAAATTTCGCTCTCCTTCGACAACGCGATCGTGAATGCGAACAAGCTGCGTGAGATGACTGCGGTTTGGCAGCGGCGGTTTCTGACATGGGGTATTCTGATCGCTGTCTTTGGGATGCGGATCATTTTTCCGCTGGCCGTCGTTTGTATCGCGGCCAAGATCGGGCCATGGGCTGCGGTAGAGCTCGCTTGGGCGCATCCTGACCGCTACGCCGAGATCATGGACGGTGCGCGGGTTCCGATCAGCGCCTTTGGCGGGACGTTCCTGTTGATGGTCGCGCTGTCGTATTTCTTTGATCCTGAAAAGACCGTTCATTGGCTGCCTGGTGTGGAACGGATGATGTGCCGCATGTCAGGCGCGAAACTGTTGGTGGTGACGATTGTGATCGGGGTGATCACACTGGTGTCGAACCTCTTTGATCCCGTGACAGGCCGCGCGTTTCTGCAATCGGCGATCTGGGGTCTGCTGACGTTCCTGCTGGTCGATGTGCTCGGCCATTATCTGGACGCACAAAAGGCGGGTCGTGCTATTGGGCAGGCAGGTTTGGGGGCGTTCCTATACCTCGAAGTGCTCGATGCCTCGTTCAGTTTTGACGGTGTGATCGGCGCGTTCGCCCTGACGCAGAACCTGTTCATCATCGCCATCGGCCTTGGGATCGGCGCGATGTATGTGCGGTCGATGACGGTCATGTTGGTCGAAAAGGGCACGTTGAACGAATACCGCTACCTCGAAAACGGCGCGTTCTGGTCGATCCTCGTTTTAGCAGTGGTAATGTTCTTACACGTCGAATTCCACGTGCCCGAAGCCGTTACGGGGTTGCTCGGTGCGGCCCTCATCGGCGCATCCTTCGTCGCGTCTTTGCGGGATCGTAAACTCCATGGCTGACGTAGAAGTCGACGCCATTGGGCTGCTATGTCCCCTGCCTGTCCTGAAGGCGCGGAAAGTTCTGGCGTCGATGGAGTTGGGCCAAGTGCTCCGTATCTTGGCGTCCGACGCGATGGCGCAGATCGATATGCCCGTGTTTTGCCGCGAGGCGGGGCATGAGTTCCTCGGTATGGAAGAGGTTGATCGCGGGCAGGCCTATTTGATCCGTAGGGGCTAACCCTTTAGGTCCTCTGGCGTGTTGAAATTGCGGAAGACTTCGCCGTCAAACCGTACCTCAGTCGCACCCACAGATTTCGCCCACCCCATGACGCGGCGTTCTCCTGACTGAAGGTAATCACGTAATCCCGCTGCCAGATCGACGGGCCAGACACCGACCGTTGGATGGGCGCGCCATTCGCTGTTGACCAGCGAGGCGGCGTAGGACGGCCCGGTGCCCAAACGCTCCAAAAGGTCATCGGGCAGCCCAACGGTATCCCCCGCAATCACCCCGACATGCGAAAATCCAGAGGTCGCAGCCCATTCCATCGCAGTCAAAATGCCAGAGAGCGGGCCGCAATCGGGCAGTTCGTCGGGCACAACTGCCAGCCAATATGTCGCGAACCGCTGCGGGTCCCCATTCGCGTTGATCGCTATTTTGGGGGAGTGTTTGCGTATGTCATCCAGCAGCCATTCGATCAAAGGCCGATCCCGCCACAGCATCAGGGGCTTATCGCCGCCGCCCATTCGGGTGGCCTGACCGCCCGCGAGGATCATGACTGGTGTTTGCTGCATTGCGTCCCTTTTCTTTCGCGGCTCAGGCTGTCATCGTGGTGCGACTTGCACAAGAGGACATAATGCTAGGCTACGTAATCGCGACCAAAACCAGCACCGCAAACCCAACGCTGACAGAGGCGATCCGCCAGTTGCGGGCAGAGGGCATCGTGGTCGCAGGGGCCTGCCAGATCAACGATGATCCGCAGGACGGAAGCCCTTATCACATGGACCTGCATATGATCCCGTCAGGGAGAGTGATCCGCATCAGCCAAAACCTTGGGGCGCTTTCATCGGGGTGTCGTCTGGACCCGACCGCATTGGAAGAGGCTGTGGGGCTGGTTGAGGCTTCGCTCGATGGGGCAGAGCTACTCTTGGCGAATAAGTTCGGAAAACAAGAGGCCGAGGGTCGCGGGTTCCGTCCTGTGATCGGTGCAGCGCTAGCGGCGGGTATTCCCGTGCTTTTGGCCGTTCGTGATGAAACCTTGCCTGCGTTCCACGCCTTTACCGAAGGCTTGGGCGAAGAACTGCCCAACGATCCGGCGGCGATCCTTGAATGGGCTCGCCGCACGGTCGCTGAACTCGCTTAATTCGCGGCTTTCTCGTCCTTGAGGCGCTGAACAACTTTGCGTTTGTTGAGCAACGATGCAGTCAGAACGCCGACAGTAACGATACCGATCATGATGGTCGAGAGCGCGTTGATCTCGGGCGAAACGCCCAAACGCACGGCCGAGTAGATTTTGATCGGGAGGGTCGTTGCACCCGGACCCGTCACAAAGGACGCAATCACCAGATCGTCGAGCGACAGGGTAAAGGCCAAGAGCCAGCCCGACAGAACCGCGGGAAAGATGATCGGCAGAGTGACCGACATGAACGTGTCAAACGGCGTCGCGCCGAGGTCCGATGCGGCTTCTTCCAGTGATTTGTCAAAAGAGAGAAGGCGCGAGGAGACGACGACCGACACATAGCACATCGCAAAGGTCGTATGCGCGAGGATGATCGTGGTCATGCCCATGCTGCCGAACATCACCTTGAACAACAGTAAGAGTGAAAGACCGAGGATCACGTCAGGCATCACGAGCGGCGCATAGGCCATCCCTGAAAACAGCGTGCGGCCCCAGAACCGACCGCCGCGCACCAGCACGTACCCTGCCAATGTGCCGAGGATCGTCGCAAGCGTTGCTGTTGCGACGGCCACGCGGATCGTCACCCAAGCGGCATCAAGGAACGCCTCGTTATGGAACAGTGTGCCATACCATTTGGTCGAGAACCCCGCCCAAACCGTCACCAGACGCCCGCCGTTGAACGAATAGACGATCAGCACGATCATCGGGATGTATAGGAAGGCAAACCCAAGGGTGAGGGTGGTCAGGTTGAACCAGCTCAGCTTTTTCATTGGTCGCCCTCCAACTGCTTTTGTTGGTTCCGCTGGAACAGGATGATCGGGATGATCAGGATCGCGAGCAGGATCACAGCCACCGCAGAGGCCACAGGCCAGTCGCGGTTCGAGAAGAACTCTTCCCACAGAACCTTACCGATCATCAGCGTGTCCGAGCCACCCAAGAGGGACGGGATCACGAATTCGCCCAAGGCAGGGATAAAGACGAGGAAACACCCAGCAACCACACCCGGAACAGATAGCGGCACCGTGACGAGCCAGAAGGCAGAGGTGCGCGTGCAGCCAAGGTCCTCTGCCGCTTCGATCAAAGACAGGTCCAGTTTTTCCAGCGTCGAATAGATTGGCAGGATCATGAACGGCAGGTAAGTGTAGACGATACCGATATAAACCGCCGTGTTCGTATTCAGGATCGTTAGTGGTTCGTCGATGATGCCGAGCCACAGAAGGATCATGTTCAAGAAGCCTTCTTTGCCCAAAATTCCCATCCACGAATACACGCGGATCAGGAAGGAGGTCCAAAACGGCAGGATCACGAGCATCATCAGCGTGGCGCGCCATTCCTCTGGCGCACGAGCCATGCCGTAAGCCATTGGGAAGGCCACGGCGAGCGTCAGCAGGGTCGAGATCGAGGCGATCTTGAGCGACGACAGATAGGCCGTGTAATACAACGGGTCGAGCGTCAGGAAGGTGAAGTTCTCGAAATCCAGCTGGCTAAAGAACGCCTTGAGCCCCGCCAATCCCCCAGACAATTCCAAGGTTGGCGAATAGGGCGGGATCGCGATGGCAGGATCAGAGAGCGAGATCTTGATCACGATCACGAAGGGCACGAGGAAGAATAACAGCAACCACGTGAACGGAATTCCAATGACGATGAGGCGGCGTAGGTTCATGCCGCTCACTCCGTCAGGACGACACCAGCGGTGTCCGTCCAGCTAAGCCACACTTCGTCTTCCCATGTGAAATCACGGCGGGCGAGGCGGCGCGAGTTGGTCATCAAGGCGCTGACCAGTTCGCCAGAAGGCAGGCGGACGTGATAGGTCGACACATTGCCGAGGTAGCCGATGTCCTCGATCTTGCCTTTGACGTGGTTCGCGCGATCGTCGAGCGGTTCACGGTTCACAGAGATCTTTTCAGGACGGATCGCATAGGACACGCGTTGACCATCCGCGACGGGGCGTTCGCAGACCGCGGTGATGGGTGCAGCGCCTTCGGCGAAATGGATCGTGACGGTGTTGCCTTCGACCTTAGCGTTGCCTTCGATCAGGTTCACATCACCGATAAAGTCCGCCACGTAAACGCTATTCGGAGCTTCATAAATGCCAGCGGGCGTGTCGACCTGAACCATCTTGCCGTGGTCCATGACCGCAACGCGGGAGGCAACGGTCATCGCCTCTTCTTGGTCGTGGGTCACGATGACAAAAGTGGTTCCCGTCTTTTCCTGAATGTCCATCAGTTCGAACTGCGTCTCGTTGCGCAGTTTCTTGTCCAATGCGCCCAGCGGTTCGTCGAGGAGCAGCAGTTTCGGTGCCTTCGCCAGAGAGCGGGCAAGCGCCACACGCTGCCTCTGACCGCCAGAAATCTGGTGCGGTTTGCGTTTCGCGAATTTGTCGAGGCGCGTCAGGCGCAGCATCTCTTTGACGCGATCGTTGATCGCATCCTTGCCTAGCCCATCACGGCGCAGACCAAAGGCGATGTTGTCCCATACGGTCAGGTGCGGGAAGAGCGCGTAGCTCTGGAACATCATATTTACGGGGCGTTTGTTCGGGGGCACGGGAACGATGTCCTGACCACCCAGAAGAATGCTGCCCTCTGTCGGGCTCTCAAAGCCAGCGAGCATCCGCATCAACGTGGTTTTGCCGCAGCCAGACGGGCCCAAAAGCGCAAAGAATTCGCGTTCGTAAATATCGATTGTCAGGTCATCAACGGCAGTGAAATCCCCGAACCTTTTCGTCACGTTCTTAAACTGAATCAATGGTTTGGCGTTTGGGTCATTCCAAGGTGCAAAAACATTGGTTGGATTACTGGACGGGCGAGGGGACTGAGCCATCAAATGAACTCCGGCATAAAATGAAAATCCCCGCGCCGATAAAAACGGCGCGGGGCAGGTCAGGCGCGATTAGACGCCGGATTTAACGCGGGTCCACAGACGGGTCAGCAGACGCTGCTCTGCCGGACCGAACGGGGTCACGGTGTAGAGGTTTTCCAGCGTTGCTTCGTCAGGGTAAATCGCAGTGTCGCCGATCACGTCTTCGATCAGCAGCTCTTGCGACGCTTTGTTACCGTTTGCGTAGTAAACGTAGTTCGACGCATCGGCCATGTTCTGCGCATCCATGATAAAGTTCAGGAATGCATGCGCGCCTTCTGGGTTTGGAGCATCCGCAGGGATCGCCATTTGGTCGAACCACATCAGAGCGCCCTCAGTCGGAGCGTTATACGCAACTTCGACGCCGTTTTCAGCTTCTGCTGCGCGGTCACGTGCTTGCAGAATGTCGCCCGACCAACCGAAGGCCACGCAGATTTCACCGTTTGCCAGAGCGTTGATGTATTCCGAAGAGTGGAACTTCTGGATGTACGGACGAACCGCCATCAGCACTTCTTCGGCTTTTGCGAGCGAGTCAGCGTCTTTGGCGTCTGGGTCGAGGCCCGCATAGGCGAGAGCAGCCGGAACCATCTCGGTCGGTGCATCGAGGAAGTGAACGCCGCACTCAGCCAGCTTTTCCATGTTGGCTGGGTTAAACACCAGCTCGAGGCTGTTGATCGGTGCGTCGTCGCCCAGAAGCTCAGCCACTTTGCCCGTGTTTACGCCGATACCAGTGGTGCCCCACATGTAGTTGATCGAATAGGCGTTGCCGGGGTCATACTGCGCGGTGCGATCTTTGATCACGTCCCACAGGTTGCCAGCGTTCGGCAGTTTCGACATGTCGAGCGGCTGGAACGCGCCAGCTACGATCTGACGCTGGAGGAAGGTGCCTGTCGGCACAACAACGTCGTAGCCCGACCCACCAGCCAGCATTTTGGTCTCAAGAACTTCGTTCGAGTCGAACACGTCGTAGATCAGGTCATAGCCAGTTTCAGCTTGGAACTTTTCCAAGAGCGCTTCGTCGATGTAGTCCGACCAGTTATAAACGCGCACCTCTTCTGCCATCGCAGAGCCAGCGACGAGCGCAATTGCAGCCGTCATCGGCAACCAGGTTTTTGTCATATTTCTTTCTCCCGAGTTGGTGGCCCATTCGGACCTTTTTCCCCAATTTGATCAAAAGTAGCCTACATTGCAACCTTTCTGTGTCGCAGGGGGTAAAATCATCCCGCCACGACTGAGGGCAAAAAACAAGCGGGGCTGCGTAAATGTTTTGCTATGCGGACTGTCTCTGGTCAAAAATAAGGCGTTTATTGATCAAAGAAAGAAAGGCCAGTTGATCTGGATGCTTAGCAGTTGGGCAAATCTTGGGGTTCGAGTGGGCTTTGGGTGCGTGGCCTAAGGATTAGACCCTGCTTCGGATGACGTCCAAAGACGATTCTACTGCCCAGAGTGGGTCATGTGGGTGTGGAATTTGATCAAACTTGCTTGACGGGGCGGAGCCGTATTTCTATCCTGCCGCAGAACGCAGAAATTGCGTGTGACCTTTGCCCTCAACCCTGCGCGCGTTTCGCGCCGAAAGGAGCGCCCTCATGAATATGATCAGCACCCAAACCCCCACAGCAGAGCTTCAGGCGCTCGATTCCGCTCACCACATGCACCCGTTTACCAACGGTGATGTTCTGGCAAAGCGCGGCGCCCGCGTTGTGACCCGCGCCGAAGGCGTGTGGCTGACCGATAGCGAAAACCACCGTATCCTCGACGCGATGTCGGGCCTCTGGTGTGTGAACATCGGCTACGGCCACGACAGCCTTGCCGAAGTTGCGGCAAAGCAGATGCAGGAACTGCCGTATTACAACACCTTTTTCATGACCACGCACGTGCCGGTTATCCAGCTTGCCAATAAGCTCGCTGAAATCGCACCGGGTGATCTGAACCACGTGTTCTTTGCGTCCTCTGGCTCTGAGGCGAACGACACCAACTTGCGTATGGTGCGTGCATACTGGCAGGCGAAGGGTGAACCTGATCGTCAGGTCGTCATCGGTCGTAAGAATGGCTACCACGGTTCGACCATGGCAGGCATGAGCCTTGGCGGTATGGCTGGCATGCACAAACAGGGCGGTATCATCCCTGGCATCCACCACATCAACCAGCCGAACTGGTGGACCGAAGGCGGCGACATGTCGCCCGAAGAATTCGGTCTCGCTCGTGCACGTGAACTCGAAGAGGCGATCCTCGAAATCGGACCGGAAAAGGTTGCGGCCTTTATCGGTGAACCTGTGCAGGGTGCGGGCGGCGTGATCGTTGCGCCTGAAACTTATTGGCCAGAAATCCAGCGTATCGTTGATAAATACGGTATCCTGTTCATCTCTGACGAAGTGATCTGTGGCTTTGGCCGCACGGGTGAATGGTTCGGCTTCCAAGCCATGGGCACCAAGCCTGACATCATCACCACCGCAAAAGGCCTGTCCTCGGGCTACATTCCGATCGCAGCGTCGATCGTGAACGACAAAGTCGCGGCAGCGATTGATAGCGTTGAGTTCAACCACGGCTACACTTACTCGGGTCACCCTGTGGCCTGTGCGGTTGCGCTGGAAAACCTGCGTATCATGGAGGAACTGAACCTCGTTGATTACGTAAAGAACGACATCGCACCTTATTTGGCAGAGAAGTGGCACAGCCTTGGCGATCACCCGTTTGTTGGTGAAACAAAGATCGTTGGCATGATGGCGTCGCTCGCGCTGGTTCCTGAAAAAGGCAGCCGCAAGCCGTTCGAAGCTGCACCGGGCACCGTTGGTTTCATGACCCGCGAATGCTGCTTCGGCAACGACCTGATCATGCGTCACGTTGGTGATCGTATGATCATCGCTCCGCCGCTGGTTATCACCCGCGCAGAAGTGGACGAGCTGATCGCTCGTGCCCGCAAGTCGCTCGATGAAGCTTATGAAAAAGTGAAGGCCGCAGGTCTGATGAAGGCGGCCTAATGGACTTTCTCACCGCAAATGATCGCGTTGGGGAATACCCCGACAGTTATTATGCGGCGACAGCTACACCCCTTGACGCGTTCCCCGCGGCAAGGGGTGATTTGTCCTGCGATATCTGTGTCATAGGCGGTGGGTTCATGGGCCTATCCACTGCGCTGCATCTGGCAGAGCAGGGCTATCAGGTCACTTTGGTCGAGGCGCAGCGCGTCGGCTTTGGTGCCTCTGGTCGCAACGGTGGTCAGGTCTCTGGCGGTCAACGTCTACATCAGGACGACCTAGAGGAACTCGTGGGCAAGGATTTGGCCCGCAAACTCTGGGCGCTTTCGCAAGAGTCCGTCGATGTCTTGCGCGGGCTGGATCAGAAATACGAGACGGGCGCTGGCTGGGCCGCAGGTGTGATCGAGGCCGATCACCGCGCGCGGTTCGTTCCGCACACTCATGCCTATGTTGATAAGCTGAACACCGAATACGGCTACGATAAAATCCGCAAATTGGATCGGGATGAACTCTACGATCTTTGTCGATCAGATGCCTATCATGGTGGCGCGATAGATATGGGCGGCGGTCACATTCATCCGCTACGCTTTGCGCTTGGTCTTGCGCGGGCGTGCCGTGATCTGGGCGTGACCATCTATGAACAAACCCGCGTCACCCGCGTTGAAGAGGGTGAGCCCGCCGTTGTGCATACCGAAGGCGCCACCATTCGCGCCCGCTATGTGGTGATGGGCTGCAATGGCTATCTGGGTCGGATGCAAGAACGCGTCGCCGCCCGTGTGATGCCGATCAACAACTTCATCATCGCGACAGAGCCTTTGGCTGATCCCGAACTGGTGATGAAGGGCAATCATTGCGTGGCAGACAGCAAATACGTCATCAATTACTTCCGCCTGTCTGAGGACAATCGGATGCTTTTTGGCGGTGGGGAAAGCTATGGCTACAAATTCCCGTCCGATATCGAAGGCGTCGTTCGCAAGGCGATGGCGCAGATTTTCCCACAGCTAAACGGTATCCGCGTCGATTACGCGTGGGGCGGGACGCTCGGGATCACGATGAACCGCCTTCCGCATGTGGAGCGGATCACGGGCAATATCCTGTCGCTCTCTGGCTTTTCTGGTCATGGCGTTGCCCTTGCCACATTCGCGGGCAAGGTCGCTGCTGAGGCCATCGCGGGGCAGGCGGAAAAGTTCGACATCATGGCATCTGTGCCGAGCCCACGGTTCCCTGGCGGTGCGGCGCTACGGCATCCCTTGTTGGTGCTCGGGATGCTGTGGTTCGGTCTGAAAGATCGGTTTTGACGGACATCCGCCTCGCAACGCCTGCCGATTTGCCAGCGGTGCAACAGATCGTCGAAACCTCTTATGCGGACTACATCCCACTGATCGGCCGCCGTCCCGCGCCAATGGGCGCCGATTATGCAGCCGCGATTAAGGCGGGGCATTTGTATGTCCTCGGAAATCCCATTGTCGGCTGTTTGGTCATGTTCCCTGATAGGGACGCGATCGAAATCGATATGATCGCGGTTTCGCCAGAGGCCCAAGGGCAGGGGATCGGGCGGAAGCTCCTCGATTTCGCGGTAGATCATGCGCGGTCAACGGGGCAGACAAAGCTGACGCTTTACACCAATGCGAAAATGGCGCGGAACGTCGTGATCTACGAGAAATACGGGTTCACCATCACGCATCGCGCAACGGTCGACGGGTTTGATCGTGTCTTTATGGAGATGGCGGTCTAGTCGCGCATCGACAGGCGGATCTGGTTGAACCCCTGTTCAATATCCAAACGAATGGCGTCGCCTACGGCAGGAATATCACCTGATCGCAGAGCCTCAACCGCGACGGCGTGACGGTCGTCGAGCGACGCCGTGCCGAACCGACCCCGCATCACACGCAAGCTCGGCCCAAGGCGGAGCCAGAGTGCATCCACCAGCGCGATCACCGTCGAGGCTTGAGAGGCCGAGTAAAGCGTGCTGTGGAAACGATAGTTCTGAATCAGGTAGGTCTGAATATCGCCACGATCAATCGCGCGGTTCAGGTCCTCGTCAATGGCAGCAAGCTGGTCGATCTGTTCAGGCGTGATCTTGGCCGCGGCCCACATGGCGAGCTGGGGCTCTAGCGCCAGACGGGCAAAGGAAATCTCGTCAATCTCAGCGCGGTTCAGAACGGGAAGGCCAACGCGACGGTTGTCTTTGAATTCCAGCGCGTGTTCAGAGGTCAGGCGGCGGATCGCCTCGCGCACGGGGGTCATGCCCGCGTCCAGTTCAGCCACGAGGCCTTGGATTGTGACGGCCTGACCAGGCTCCATCTCTCCGCAGAGGATCATATCGCGAAGGCGTCGATACACCGTTTGGTGTGCTGGTTCCTTTGGCATTTCGACGTTCACGTGCGGCACTCCTGCGTCTAATTTGGGCCAACTCTGCCCCACATCAAAGAAATGATCAAATCAGATTGTGTTAGTGAAGCCCGTCTGCGCCGAACTTGAGGATTACAGGCACCACCAATTCCTCTTCGTCGGTGAGGTGGCGGTCCATCAAGCGGGTCAATTTCTCAAGCTCCGCATGAAACGCACCTGCGCCCGTGATCAATTTTGGGCCACGATCAAGGGTCTGCAATGCCCCGTTCGCAACCTCGACAAAGCTGGAGAGGATGCCGTCCATCGCGTGGTGGTCTTTGTCCAGAATGTCAAAACCACGGGTCACGCGCGGGTCTTTTTTCGACAGGATCGGAAAGTAGTGCTGATCCTCGATCTGGTGGTGGCCATGCAGGTCTTGGACGAACATAGAGCCATAACGCGAAATCGCGGTCGCAAACCGTTTCGGATCCCCCTTGTCCATCACATCCTCGGTCGCCGAGGTCATCGCGGACAATAAACGGCGGAAGGTCATGTGGCGGTCGAGCCAAAAACTCACCAGTCCGTGGAAATTCGGATCGCTGGCCCAGAGGTCGCGGGGGTATTCGGTGACCAATACGCGCAGCGGATCAGGGAGCCCTTTGCGGTCCGCAAGGTCGAGCGAGATCGTCATCAGTAGTCCTTTTCAAAGAATACACCGACCGAGGTATCGCCAGTGGTTCCGAACCCGCCTTTGGCAGTAAAGTCGCCGCCAAGGTCAAGGTTAAGGTTAATTTCGGTGTCGCCTTGGGATGATACGGTGACATCGGTGTAGATATTGTCGCTAAGGTATTTGCCCGCCGACAGCGCCGCATTGCCCGCATCATCGGTGGTCACGTCCAGATCATCCAAGCCAGACCCCTGACGGATTTTGTCGATCAACCCGCCGCCGCTGCGTCCCGTAAGGGTGCCAACGGCAGCGGCGAGTTGAACGGCTTGGAACGCGCTGATGGATGACATGTCACGACCAAAGAGAAGCTGGGACAGAACCTCGTCCTGAGGCAGTTCAGGCGCGGAGGTAAAGCTCACCTCTGGCGCGCTGGCGGGGCCTTCGACGATGACGTTGACGGTCGTGCCGTTCAGGGACTCGGTTGTTGCAACAAAGCGGATTTTGGGGATGAAGTCGCCCTGCATGGTGATCGCGCCATCGGTCAGGGCAAAGCGTTGTTGCAAGATATCGAGCCGCCCACGGATCAAGTTGAACTGACCTGCGGGAATGATCTGCTGTGTGGTCCCTTGCAGCGTAAGTTTCCCGCCAAGCTCCGCATCCAACCCACGCCCACGCACAAACAGGCGGGCAGGGGCGTTGATCGTGATGTCGAGGCCATAGGCAGGCCCGCCACCGCCAGCAGTGGTCGCGGATTCCCTTGTTAGCCCAGCCCGCTGGAGCGTTTGGCGAACGTCCGAAGGCGCGCCGATATGGGTGACGTCAGGCACATCGCCCAAGGACCCAACGGTCGACGATGGCACCTGAATTTCAGATTGCGCCACGTCGATCGTGCCACTGATCTGCGCACCACCCGCAAGCGGCCCATTGATCGCAATCGCCCCCGTCAGGGTGCTTTCATAGAGCGTCGGATCGCGCACAACGATGTTGTTGGCTTCAACGGTCAGGGCCGAATTTAGTCCACCACTCAGCCCAACGCGGCCACGCAACGCCAGCCCGCCACCGAGCGAGGACGCCCCTGTCATATCCACCTGCGCTGATCCATTGGCGAGCGTGATCGTCCCGTCGAGGTCGCGTAGAGATTGGCCCAAGGTCGGCGCCGAAAGCTCTGCCCGCGTGATTTGAATTTGCCCCGCGACTGCGTCGAGAGCAGCAGGGCCAGAAACAGCAAGGTTAAACCCTGCGGTGCCTGTCAAACGGCGCGGTTCCAACACGCCATTCAAAAGCGCTAGCGGGGCGGTGCCATTTATCCGCAGGTCGAGGTTCGACCCTGCGATCTGTCCCGCGACATTGGCCGAAAGACCCGCCGCGCCGTCTGCTTGGGTGTCGATCTGCCACGCGCCATTCTCTGTCAGGGTTGCGGTGCCTTTGGTCGTGAGCGGACCCGAGAAGTCAGGCGCGATCAGGGCAAGATCTGCAAGGCGGAGGTTGAACTCTGCCCCACCTGTGGTGCCGTCGGTCGCGAGGGTTGCTTGGCCTGTGAGGTTTGGGAAGGTCAGCGTGAGTGGATCAACGGTGATCTGCTGGTCATCGCGGCGCAGGCGTGTCGCCAACTGCCCTGCGCCGGCCAAGATCGGGTCAAGGCTCGCGTTCCCAATCGCCACGTTGCGCGTCGTCGCGTTGGCGGTCAGGTCAAACGCTTGGCCGTCCGCTTGGGCTGTGCCGTTGATGGTCACAGACGCGCCGCCCGAAAGGTCAAGGCCAGCAAGGGCCGCATATTGGCGAAGGTCGGCGATATCGGCGTTTAGGTTAATCGGTCCTTGGCCTTCGGCGGGCAGGTCGGCGCTGAGGTCGATCCTGTCGCCATCGCGGGTGATGACGGCATCTGCGGTCAGGGTTCCGTCGGTCGCACGTGCGCCGTTGACTGTCACCGACAATTCGCCCAACGCCCCATCAATCAGACCAGCCGCAGGGGTGTTGAGCTTCGCAAGTCCCAACACGCCCTCCGCCGTCAGCGCCACGGTGCCGTTCAGGGCCGTGTCACCTGATTGGAAATCGAGGCCTTCGATCCGCGTTCCCGCCTCATCCCGCACAGCGCGGAGGGTCAGAACACCATCCCCCGCCAAGAGCGCATCCGCCTGCGGTTGCCCAATAGAGAGGTCGGTGGTGCGTGCGACAACGTCCAAATCGACAGCGGTGCGGAGGGGGTGGACCGTGCCTTTGGCGGTTAGTTCAGCGTCACCCGCAAGGTCGGGCAGACCTGCGAGGGTGGCGAACCGAGACAGGCCTTTGACCACGACGGACAGGTCAGGTGTGATGACGATCTCGTGCCCCGTTGGGTCGATGATGGCCGATAGCTGCGCATCAATCCCTGCGCCTGACAGTGAAAATTCCCGCAAAGTCGTCCGATCATTTGCCACGTAGTCGAGCGACAATGCACCGCTCACCTCATCGCCCATCGCATCGGTCAGCCCTTCATCATTAAGCGAAATACCCGTCGCGCCGTAGGTTAGATCAGCAGTCAATCCGCTACGATCAGGTGCAATCGTCCCACCACCGTTTAGTGTAAGATGCGGAACTGAAATTCCTGTTCGAACAAAGTCTTGCGCGTCGATCTTTGCGTTCCATTGGTCGCCATTTGTGGCATCAAACCCAATGTCCAAAGTCGCGGACCGCAGGTAGGTTTGTGTCCCGCTGATGGGCAACAGAACGGGCGCGCCATCTGCACGACCCATGTCGCCCGTCAGAGCGAAATCATTCGGCCAGCCCGTTTCGTCTAAGTTCGCCGAGCCGTTCAGCCGCAGGCTCTGGGTTTCAATGGTCAGGTCCGAGAGGGCGGTTCCTTGATCGGTTGACCGACCCGCCACTGCGAGCCGCACGTCAGGGCCAAAGAAGTCGCGATACTCTGGCAGGAACAGCGCGGTCACATCGCCGCCGAGGTCAAATTGGAACGTCTTTTCTGTCGTGTCAGGGGCAGTGGTGACAGAGCCAAACCCAACCATGCCGCTCAACCGTGGCTGCCCGTCAGTATCCAGCGCAATTGTGGCCTCATAGGCGTCCAGCGGAGCGGTACCATCGATGCTCAGCGCGACAGAGGGCAACCCCGGTAGATCGAGGAGCCGCGCGGCAATGCCCGCGTCCCCTTCGCGCAGGGCGAGTGTCAGGCCCAGAACGCGGCTTTCATTTGAAAAGGACCCTGTGAGGATCAATTCGCCCGTTTGCCCGTCAATCCGTTCCGCCTGTAGGTCGGCGGACCCCGCGCCGCCTGCCAATGCAGCGCTGCCTGTGATGGAGAGCGATACAGGCTCTCCGATCAGGTCGGCGCCGAGGCTCAGCGCGCCAACCGACATGTGATCGACAGTCAACGAGACGGGAAGGTCGGGCAGGGCAAAGGGTGCGCTGCTCGCGCTCGGGTCAATGGCCTGCGCTTCGGTCAGGGGTTTGCGGAGCATCGCGATGCTGTCCGCCGAAAGGTCGCTCACCTCGACCCGCCCCGCCAAAAGCGCTGCGCGGTTCCAGTCTAGAACCAGACCTTGGGCGTCGAGCCAGACACCATCTGCGTCCGCAATGGTCAGTCGGTCGATTTTGGCCTGCGAACTCAGCGCCCCTTGGAACCCATAGATTTGCACCTCACGACCCGCGCCCGACAGGTTGTCGGTCAGGAAGTCGACGATCAAACCACGGTCGGCCTCAACGGTGTCTTGGGCCGCAGCAGGGATCGGCAGGGCCAGTGCGAGGAGGAAGAGAAATTTCCGCATCAGAACGCCTGCCCAATACCGACATAAAGGTTGATGGATTGCCCCGCACCATCGCCCGAAGTCGGCGTCGCGAGGTCGAGACGAATTGGCCCTATCCCTGTGTTATACCTAAGGCCAAGGCCCGCGCCGCTCTGCCATTCGCCATCTTCAAAGGGAATGGAGTCACCACCGATAAAGCCTGCGTCGACAAATCCGACCATCCCGATGGAGGGTGTCACGTCAATGCGGGTCTCCGCCGAAATCGCGGCAAAGCTGCGCCCGCCTGTGGTTTGGCCGCCTGTTGTATAGCCAAGCGATTTATATCCTTCACCGCGCACGCTATCGCCGCCACCAGAGTAAAATAGGTAGTCAGTCGGCGCTTCGGCGATGGACACGCCCATGACCGATCCCAATTGGCCGCGCAGGGCAAAGGTGACGTTATCGTCGGTGCCCACAGATCGATAAATTCTCCCATCGAAATAGAGCCGTCCTCCAGTTCCCGCATCACCAAAGCCTACAAAGGGCGTGAGGTCCAAGGTCGCGTAATGGCCGTTCTTGGGGTTCAACGTGGAATCCCGCCGATCCACAGTGCCCGCCATGGGAAGCGTCAAAAGGGTGTAATCGCGGATACCGTTGGCATCTTCGCTTTGGGCGGTGACAAAGCCGATGCCGCCCTCGATCTCGCGATTATCCCTGAACAGTCGGGTTACAATCACCGATCCCGTCAGCTGATCGAGTTTGTAATCAGGCTCATCCTCGTGTTCGAGGGTTAAGGTCGCGACAGCTTCGGTATCAATCGAAAAGGGACGCGGGTAGGCGTAGGTCACAGTCGTCCCATAATCGACCCCGCCTGTTTCGCCAGCGATCCCCGATACGATCCCATCGACCCGCAACCGCTGCGCCCCGCCTAGCATATTGCGATGCATCCAGTAGCCCGACAAGGTGAGACCATCGACGGTCGACATCTCCACCCCGTAACCCAGACGGCGCGGCAGCTTTTCCGACACCTGCAACTCTATCGGCATAGCGGTCCCGATCAGCGTTTCCCCTTCGATCACAGCGACAGAGGAAAACGCACCCGTCCGCCGCAACCGATCCGCCAGTTTTTCGGCCTCATCAGGGGAAAACACGGTGCCTTGCTGGTAGCCGACGATCCGCGTGATGGCGTCGGTGCGGACATCTTTGTTGCCAGACACGGTCAGGGGACCAAATGACACTTGCGGACCCGCATCAATGCCGACGGCCACGTTCAATTCGGCCTCGGTATGGCGCGCGGTGATCTGCTGCGATGTCGGGGTGGCCTTTGCGTGCCCCTCCGCTCGCCATGCCGCGACCGCTGCGGCAACTGCCGCCTTTACCTCGCCAGATCGCGCGGTCTGCCCTGTGGTAAATCCATCAGGCAAAACGGTCCCATCCGCCAAAGGCGCAACGCTCACCTGTCCAAAGGTAAACCGCTGGCCTGCGTTCACTTCTATCGTGATTGCGCCGACGGTTTCAGGTGCATCCAGCGGCGCAATCGAGGCGGCCTCTCTCCCATCGACGCGAATAGATACCGTGCCGCCGTAATACCCTTCGGAATACAAACCTGCGATGATCCGCTGATAATCGGCCCGCGCGGCTGCAATCAAATCTTGGGCCAGAGGGGCGTCCTCGGTCGAAAGCACCGTTGCGACCAGCGAGGCTTGCCGCAACACGGGTTCCAGATCCGCGACATCCACCGCGATGGTCAAATCTTGGGCCACGGCCGCTTGCGCAATGATGGCAATGGAAATGCTCGACACGAGTGTTTTGAATGGTCCTGACACGCGTTTTTCTGCCCCTTATCACCCACCCGCTTGGTGAGTTTGCTTAACCCTAACCTATCGCACTGAGAACAGGAATGCACCTCAGGTAGAGCTACGGCGCATCACATTCAGGTCAAGCAAATGGGTCGTCGGGATAACCAACACCGGCAAGATATAGCCCATGAGGAGGGCAAACGGGGCCACAGGCTGCGCGGTCACGTGCATGGAGCGCGGCCTCCACGTCGTCAGGGGTCCATTGCCCTGCGCCAACACGCTCGAGCGTGCCAACAAAAGACCGCACCTGATTGTGGAGGAACGACCGTGCCCGCACGTAAAACCGTATCTCTTGCCCATCTGGACGCGCCAGTTCTTCGACCCGCAATTCATCCAATGTCCGCATTGGGCTATCAGCCTGACAAATCGACGATCGGAATGTCGTAAAATCATGCCGCCCCAAGAGCCTATTCGCCGCCTCTTGCATCGCAGCCGCATCCAAGTGCTGCCGAACCTGCCAAACCAATCCCGCCTCATGCACCAATGGGGCGCGGCGTGTGATGATACGGAACAGATAACGACGTTCATTTGCCGAAAACCGTGCGTGCCAATCGTCTGCAACCTTTTCGGTGCGGACAATCGAAACTGGCAACGGCTTGAGGTGATAGTTCAACGCTTCCATCAATCGAAACGTTGTCCAATCCCGCTCTAGATCAACATGCGCCACCTGATGGGTCGCATGAACGCCCGCATCAGTCCGCCCCGCCGCCGCGATGGTATGGGCGCGCGGTTCCAATTTGGCCAAGGCCGCTTCAATCGCACCTTGCACCGACAATTGCTCTGCTTGCCTTTGCCAGCCGACAAAAGGGGCACCGTGATATTCGATCTGAAACGCGTAACGAGGCATGGCCCCCGATTAGGCCGCGCTGCCCCGAAAATCAATCCCGCGCCCGCTCTGCCTTTGTGCTCAAAATATCCCGGGGGAGGCCGCCGCAGGCGGACGGGGGCAGCGCCCCTACACAGAGCGGTCCCAAATGCTTATCTATGACCTAATAGAGCAGGAGACTGATTTGGTCCTTTCAACACTTGCCGATGGTCTGGCCCGTAGTCTTGAGACGGTCACTGACACTGTAACGGCACCATTTTCCGATCCCGTGGTCCGTTTAGGCGTCACAGGATTAAGCCGCGCGGGCAAGACGGTCTTTATCACCTCTCTCGTGGCGAACCTGATGGATCGGGGGCGGATGCCGCAACTGGTGCCTGCGGCAAACGGTGCGATCCGCTCGGCCTATCTTCAGCCACAGCCCGACGACACAGTCCCGCGGTTCCCGTTTGAGGATCACCTCGCCAAGCTCACCGCGCCTCAACCGAGCTGGCCTGAGGGCACGCGCCGCATTTCCGAATTGCGTCTGTCCTTGCGTGTTCAACCGACAGGGTTCCTCGCGGGGGTGACGGGGCCACGCACGGTTCATATTGATATTGTGGATTACCCCGGTGAATGGTTGCTCGATCTGGGGCTTCTTGAGAAATCCTATGCGGAATGGTCGCGTGAAACTTTGGCACGGATGGAGGGGCGCTCTGTTGCCCAATCCGCGCGCGATGCGATCCACTCGGCGAAGGGCGCAGAGCCGCACGATGAGCCCACCGCAGGGGCCTTGGCCGCGAGCTTTACCGCCTATCTGAATGCCGCCCGCGAGGACGGGTTTTCGGACCTGTCACCGGGGCGGTTTTTGTTGCCCGGTGATCTGGAAGGATCGCCCGTTTTGACCTTTGCGCCGCTGCCTGAAATCGACCGTGCTCCGCGAGGCTCTCTTTACCGTGAATTTGAGAGAAGGTTCGAAAGTTACAAGAATAAGATCGTAAAGCCATTCTTTAAGGATCATTTTGCAAGAATAGATCGACAAATTGTTTTGGTTGATGTGCTGGGCGCAGTCCATAATGGCCCCCGCGCGGTCGAAGATTTACGCACTGCGATGGCCGATATTCTGGCGGCGTTTCGACCGGGTCGGAATGCGTGGCTGACGCGGCTTTTGGGTGGAAAGCGGGTGGATAAAATCCTCTTTGCAGCGACCAAGGCGGACCACCTCCACCACAGCCAACATGCGAAGCTGACAGCGATCACGCAGGCCCTATTGCGCGAAGCAAAGGATCGGGCGGATTTCGCGGGTGCGCAGACCAATGCGATGTCGATTGCGGCGCTGCGCACGACGACAGAGGAGACCGTTCAACACGATGGTGCGACCATTGATGTGGTGAGGGGGCGTTTGCTATCAGATGGGCGGCAGGCCGCGTTTTACCCTGGCGCTTTGCCTGACGATCCTGCGCATCTCCTCGCGCCAGCTCGTGCGGGCGATGAAAAATGGTTGGATGCCGATTATTCTGTGATGAATTTCGCGCCTGCACCGCTCACCCTCCGACCGGGGGATGGTCCGCCACACATCCGTATGGACCGTGTTGCGCAATTTTTGTTGGGGGATCGACTATGACGACCAATGGCCCTGTTTTGATCGACCTCGACACTCCGTCGCCCAGTCCCGCAGAGGCCCCGCCTGTCGATGACTTCGACGCTGGGCGCCCCGTCGCGATGCAACAACTGGCGGCGCTGTCGGTGCGTAAACCTTCGCGACTGGCAAAGTGGTTCTGGTCGCTGCTTGTCTCGCTGATCGGCTTTATCGTGTCCTTGGCTGCGTGGGATTACGTGAACGCACTCCTCGCTCGGTCGCCCGTTTTGGGGTTAATCGTCACCGTTTTGGTCGCTGGTTTTGTCGCGGTCATGGCGCTGATCTCTTTGCGGGAACTGGCGGCGTTTGGGCGGCTCAGACGGTTGGATAAGGTCCACAAAGAGGCCCAAGAGGCTATCGCGAGAAATGATTTAGGTTTGGCGCGTAATGTTCTGTCAGATATAAAGAAACTATACAAAAATCGCGCCGATTTGGAGTGGGGTTTGGCCCAACTCGCTGAGCGTGAAGCCGAGGTGATGGACGCTGACGGTCTCTTGCAATTGGCAGAGCAAACGCTCCTGTTGCCGCTTGATGACAGGGCCCGCGCAGAGGTCGAAGCCGCAGCGCGTCAGGTCGCGACGGTTACCGCGATTGTGCCCTTGGCCTTGGCTGATCTGATCACGGCCTTGACTGCAAACCTTCGGATGATCCGTCGCATTGCAGAGATTTACGGTGGCCGCTCTGGCACCTTCGGAAGCTGGCGTTTGACCCGCACGGTGCTGACGCATCTGGTTGCCACGGGGGCCGTCGCGGTGGGGGATGATTTGATCGGAACCGTCGCTGGCGGCGGGGCCTTGGCCAAGGTGTCGCGCCGTTTCGGTGAAGGCGTGATCAACGGTGCATTGACGGCTCGGGTCGGTGTGGCCGCGCTAGAGGTGTGCCGCCCGTTGCCGTGGGGCGTGGCGTCAAAACCGACGGTCTCGCAAATCGTAAGTCGCGCTTTGGCTGGGCTCTTTGGACGTCCGAAGGCGGATCAGTAAAAACTCTGCGGGTCGATGTCGATCGACAGACGCACATTGTTCGGTACCCGCACCTGCGCCACCCATTGCTGGAGTGCGTTTTGCAGCGGTGCGGTTTTGTCGGCTTTGACCAATAGACGCACACGGTGACGGCCACGGATGCGGGCAATCGGGGCAGGGGCAGGGCCAAAGACTTGCGCCCCGATACGGATCAGCGGGTCCGCCCGCCGAGCCAAAGCATTCCCGAGGTCAAACACCTCTTGCATGTCGGGGCCAGAGATCACGATGCCAGCCATGCGCCCATAAGGAGGCACGCCCGCCGCCTTGCGCTCTGCGGCTTCGGCCTTCCAGAATTCCTCTTCGTCGCCTGACAGGATCGCGCGGATCACATGGTGTTCGGGCTGATAGGTTTGCAGTAAGGCAATGCCAGGGGTCTCTGCGCGGCCTGCACGCCCCGCAACCTGACGCATCAGTTGGAATGTCCGTTCGGCCGCGCGGAGGTCGGATCCCTGTAGGCCCAGATCGGCATCGATCACGCCCACAAGCGTCAATCGCGGGAAGTTATGTCCCTTCGCTACCAGTTGCGTGCCGATGATGATGTCGGTTTCGCCGCGCCCGATTTCTTCGATCTTTTCCTTGAGCGCGCGAGCCGAGCCAAAGAGGTCAGACGACAGGACGGCAATTTTCGCGTCGGGGAAAAGCTCGGCTACTTCTTCGGCCATACGCTCCACACCCGGACCAACGGGGTTCAGTTTGCCTTCGGCCTGACAGTTCGGGCAGACCTCTGGCATGGGTTTGGTTTCGCCGCACTGGTGGCACATGAGCCGTTTTAGGAACCGATGTTCTACCATCCGCGCGTCGCAATGATCACAGGCGATCTGATGCCCGCAGGCGCGACAGATGGTGAGCGGCGCATATCCACGGCGGTTAAGAAAGACGAGCGACTGTTCGCCCTTTTCCATACGATCGATGATGGCAGAACGCAGGCTCGGTGAAATCCAACGGCCAGAGGGGACATCCTCTGCCCGCATATCGATGGCTTTCATGTCGGGCAGCACCGCATCGCCAAACCGCGAGGTTAGCGTGATCCGATCGTATTTCCCCGCCTCAACATTCGCCCAGCTTTCAAGGCTCGGTGTCGCAGAGGCCAGAACCACTTGTGCGTTGTTAAGTGACGCCCGCAGGACGGCCATGTCACGGGCGTTATAAAGGACACCGTCGTCTTGTTTATAGGACGTGTCGTGTTCTTCATCGACGACAATCAGGCCGAGGTCACGATAAGGCAGGTAAAGCGCGGACCGTGCACCGACGACCAGTTGCGCGTCGCCGTTACCGACCATTTTCCAGCAGCGGCGGCGTTCGGTCATGGTGACGCCCGAATGCCATTCCGCAGGCTTCATCCCGAACCGAGCCTCAACGCGCGTGATGAATTCAGAGGTCAGTGCAATCTCTGGCAATAGCACCAGCGCCTGTCGCCCAATGCGGAGCGCTTCGGCTACGGCTTCAAGGTAGACCTCAGTTTTGCCCGATCCTGTCACGCCCTTTAGCAGCGTCGTGCCATAGGCACCTGAGCGCATTTTCGCCCGCAGGGTTTCGGCGGCGGCAGCCTGATCGTCGCTCAGGTCTTTGGCCCCGTAATCTGGGTCGAGCCGAGGGTAGGGCAGGTCACGGGGGCTGTCCTCTTCGCTGACCGCGCCTTGTTTGACGAGGCCCTTGATGACGGATGACGAGGTGCCTGCCATCTCTGCCAGTTCGGACAGGGTAAAGGCCAAGCCGCCATAGTCGCGCAGCACCTCTAACACGCGGGTACGGGCGTCGGTGATGCGGTCGGGGGCAACGCTTCCCAGACGGTAAACCTTGCGCATGGATGGCGCGTCGCCCAATCCCGGTGCCCGAGTGGCGAGCCGCAGCATCGCGGACATGGGGGTCAGGGTATAGGCGCCGACCTTGGTCAGGAACTGACGCATCTCTTCGCGCATGGGCGCCACATCGAGCACCCGATTGACGGAACGCGCTTTGGACAGGTCGAACCCGCCGATGCCATCACCCCAGATCACGCCTAAAACTTTGCGTGGGCCAAGAGGTACTTCGACGAATGCACCGCGCCAACATCCCCCCTCGGGTGCTTTGTAGTCCAGCAGACGGTCGAGGGGCTGCGCGGTCAGCACAGATACCAGCTCTCCTTCTGCGTAGAATTCTCTCACGTAAGCGCACTCATTTCAGGGTTTCGGTTTTACCCTACCTGAGGTAAACGCTGACCCGACAAAGGCCAACCCACCCTGTGAGGCAAATCCCATGAAATTTTTTGTAGATACCGCTGACGTGGATGCAATCCGCGAACTTAACGACCTCGGTATGGTTGATGGCGTGACCACCAACCCGTCCCTGATCCTGAAATCGGGCCGTGATATCCTCGAAGTGACGAAGGAAATCGCTGAACTGGTTGACGGTCCTGTATCGGCTGAAGCTGTATCCATGGACTTTGAGACCATGCTGGCCGAAGGCGAGAAACTGGCGAAAATCGCAGACAACATCGCGGTTAAGGTTCCGCTGACTTGGGCTGGTCTGCGCGTTTGTAAAGAACTGTCCTCGCGTGGGATCATGGTTAACGTGACGCTCTGCTTCTCGGTGAACCAAGCGATTCTGGCTGCAAAAGCTGGCGCGACCTTTATCTCGCCGTTCATCGGTCGTCTCGACGATATCAACCTCGACGGCCTGCAGCTGATCGAAGACATCCGCACCGTTTACGACAACTACGGCTATGAAACCCAGATCCTCGCGGCGTCTGTGCGCACTGCGAACCACGTGTCTGAATGTGCGAAAATCGGCGCTGACGTCATGACCGCTCCGCCGGCTGTGATCAAAGCGATGGCGAACCACGTTCTGACCGACAAAGGTCTCGCACAGTTCGAAGCTGACTGGGCAAAGACAGGCCAGAAGATTCTCTAATCTTCACCTTATCCAATCTACATCTAGGGGCGGCCTTATCGGCTGCCCCTATTTGCGTTAAGTGATGCCGCTAACCTGTGGCAAAACCTGCACAATCCGCGGTCACAGTTTTCTGCTGACTTGCGCGGTGGGGCGATTTTTTACACAACCTCTCGCAAAAACCTGTTAGGGTTCGCGCAAAGCAGTATGAGGTCAGTGATGAGCGGTAATCCGGAAATCGATCCGAAAGTGCGGGATTTTATTCTCTCCGATCCTGAGGTCGTTCTCGAAGATACTGATCTGATGCGCGCGCTCGTGTCTGCGAACGAACAGGCGATGGGCGGCAATATCGTCGATTTGCGCGGCATTGCGATGGCTCGGCTTGAGGCGCGTCTGGACCGTCTAGAGGACACCCACCGCAGCGTGATCGCCGCCGCTTATGAAAACCTCGCGGGCACCAATCAAATTCATCGCGCCGTGTTGCGCATGATGGAACCCGTAAAGTTCGATGCCTTCCTTCAAGACCTCGGCACCGAAGTTGCGGAAATTCTGCGCGTCGATTCCATGCGTCTGGTTCTCGAAAGTGGGGCAGAGCAGGCGGATGACGCCGTGCGTAGCCTTGGCGATGTTCTCTCAGTGGTGAAGCCCGGATTTATCGCGGACTACATGACCAAGGGCCGTAATGCCCCGCTGCGTCAGGTGCTTTTGCGTCAGGTGCAGCCAGAGGAAAACAGCCTCTACGGTGACAAAGCGGACTACATTCGGTCCGAGGCGTGTCTGCGCCTCGACTTTGGTCCGGGGCGTTTGCCGGGGATGTTGGCGATGGGGGCAGAGGACCCGCATCAGTTTTCACCGCAGCAGGGTACGGATCTTCTTGGGTTCTTTGGCTCTGTCTTTGAACGCGCCATGCGGCGCTGGCTTGAGTGATCTCTCCTTCACTCACCGATGCGCTTGCTCGTTGGCTTGACCATGCGCGGGCGGTGGATGGTGTGGCCGAAAACACGATAAAGGCCTATCAAACAGACGTTCTCGCGTTTCTTGGGTTCTTGCAAAATCACCACGGTGATCAGCAGGGCACGGCAGCGCTGTCACGGCTAACCATTTCGGACATGCGGTCATGGATGGCGCATGAACGCGGTCGTGGTGTCGCGGCGCGGTCGCTCGCGCGGATGCTGTCAGCGGTCAAATCATTCGTAAAATGGATGGCAGAGCGGGACGGGTTCGACCCATCAGCGGTCCTCATGACCCGCGCCCCGAAATTCCAGAAAAAGCTACCCCGCCCACTGGCCGAAGACGCTGCCAAAGCGATGATCGACACGGTGGAACTGCAAGCCCGCGAACCTTGGGTCGCTGCTAGGGACACGGCCGTGGTGACGTTGCTCTATGGCTGTGGTCTGCGGATATCCGAAGCCTTGGGCCTTAAGGGGCGCGACTATCCATTGCCCAACGTTCTGCGGATCGTCGGCAAGGGCGGCAAAGAGCGTATCGTTCCCGTGATCGACGCCGCCCGTGATGCCGTGGCTGCCTATGTGCGGGACTGCCCGCATCAGATCGACCCTGACACGCCGCTGTTTCGGGGTGTTCGCGGCGGGCAACTGTCGCCCGTGATGATCCAAAAGGTGATGGCGCAGGCACGTATGCAGTTGGGCCTGCCTGCAACAGCGACCCCGCACGCGCTGCGCCATTCCTTTGCCACGCATTTGTTGAACGCGGGCGGGGACTTGCGGGCCATTCAGGAATTATTAGGTCATGCCTCGCTCAATACCACGCAGATGTATACGGCTGTCGATACCGCCCGCCTGATGGAGGTCTACCGATCAGCGCACCCCCGCGCAGGTGCGGGATCGCGCGACTGAACCCTTGCCCCTAGGGTTGCTTTCGGTCATTTAGCCCGAATGACACTTTCACACAAAGCCCTCGGCGTTCACCTTCTCACCGCAACTGGCGCAGTTTTTGCGATGCTCGCGATGCTCGCTGCCGTCGATGGCAATTGGAGCTTGATGTTCCTATGGCTGGTCGTCGCGTTCTTTGTGGATGGGATCGATGGGCCGTTGGCGCGGAAATACGATGTCAAAACCAATAGCCCGATCTATGACGGCGTGCTGTTGGACCTGATCATCGATTACCTGACCTACGTCTTTGTGCCCGCCTACGCGCTGTTTAAACATCCAGAGATGTTGCCGGGGTGGACAGGCTGGGTGGCGATCATGGTGATCACCTTTACCTCGGCGCTGTATTTCGCGGATACCCGCATGAAAACAAAGGACTATTCGTTCTCTGGTTTCCCGGGGTGCTGGAACATGCTGGTGCTGGTCGTCTTTGCGATCCGCCCTGATTATTGGGTGATCCTAGGCCTCGTGGTCGTGCTGGCGATCGCGATGTTCTTGCCGATCAAATTCGTTCACCCGACGCGCACGGCGCGCTGGCGGCTGGTCACGCTGCCGATGGCACTGGCATGGACAGGGTTTGCAGGATGGGCCGCCTGGGTCGATTTCCATCCCGAAAGCTGGGCCCATTACGGGTTGGTGATCACCTCGATTTACCTGATCGCGGCAGGCGCTATGCAGCAGGTCGTTTACGGCAAAGACGGTTAAAGCGGTTTTGTCATAAGGCGGTGCGGGATACCTGCATCGTCAAACTCTGGCCCCTCAGCGGTAAAGCCCAGCTTTTCATAAAACGGAATGGCGCTAACCTGTGCATCAAGGCGGGCTTCGGTGAAGCCTTTGTCGCGGGCGTGATCGAGTAGCGCCTCCATCAGCCGTTTGCCCAAGCCCGTTCCTCGCGCCTCTTTCATCACTGCTACGCGTTGCACCTTGGCATAGCCACGATCAAGCAGGCGTGCGGTCCCCATCGGGACCCCATCCAGACGCGCGAGGAAGTGGGTGCATTGGTCCTCTAGATCATCCAGTTCCAGCTCTGGCGGCACGTTCTGTTCGCCCACAAAAACGGTGGTGCGAATGTCATAGCAGGCCTGACGGTCTGCGGCTGTGGTGACGATCGTGATCATATGGTTCCCCGTTGTGAAAAGGGCGCCCGAAGGCGCCCCGATCTATTAGCCCAGTGCCGCGTCACAGCGTCCGCAGACGCCCGCGTTGCTGTGGGTGCCAACGTCTGGAAGGATTTTCCAGCAGCGTTCGCATTTCTCACCATCCGCCTTTTCAAAGACGACGGCCACGCCCTCAACTTCGCCCATGCGGAAGGCTTCAGCAGGGGCAGGGTCGTTTGTGAGCATAACGCCAGAGGTGATGCAGAGGTCGTCAAACGCAACGGTTTTCAGCGCCTCGAGCACGTCCTTGTCGTCAACGTGGACGACAGGCGCGGCCTCAAGGCTTGCACCGATGACCTTATCGCGACGCTGGATTTCCAGAGCAGCGGTCACGACGCGGCGCACCTTGCGGATGCCAGCCCATTTCGCAGCCAAGGCTTCGTCTTTCCACTCTGCGGGTGTTTCTGGGATATCGACCAGATGCACAGACGCGCCGTCCTCTTTGTGACGCTCGAGCCAGACCTCTTCCATCGTGAAGACGAGGATCGGGGCAAGCCAGGTGGTCAGACGGTTGAACAGGATGTCGAGAACCGTGCGCGAGGCGCGGCGGTTCAGGGTATCGCCATCACAGTAGAGCGCATCCTTGCGGATGTCGAAGTAGTAGGCCGACAGGTCCACGGTCGCAAAGTTAAAGAGCGCTTGGAATACGCCTTGGAAATCGTATTCAGCATAGCCCTTACGAACGACCTCATCCAACTCAGCCAGACGATGCAGCACCCAGCGTTCCAGTTCGGGCATGTCTTTCGGATCAACACGGTCGGCCTCTGTGAAGTCGTTGAGCGACCCCAGCATAAAGCGCATGGTGTTGCGCAGACGACGGTAGCTGTCGGCCACGCCCTTGATGATTTTATCGCCGATGCGAAGGTCAGCGGTGTAATCGGATTGTGCCACCCACAGACGCAGGATGTCTGCGCCGTATTCGTTGCAAACGTCTTCGGGGGCGACGGTGTTGCCGATGGATTTGGACATCTTCATGCCCTTTTCATCCAACGTAAAGCCGTGGGTCAGAACGCCCTTATAAGGTGCGCGTCCTTTGGTGCCGCAGGCCTGAAGCATGGACGAATGGAACCAACCGCGGTGTTGGTCGGTGCCTTCGAGGTATAGGTCCGCAATGCCGTCTGCGGTGCCGTCTTCACGGTCACGCAGAACGAATGCGTGGGTCGAACCAGAGTCGAACCAAACGTCGAGCACGTCAAAGACCTGTTCGTAGTCGTCAGGGTTCGCATCGTTGCCGAACACGCGCTCTTTGAAGCCGTCGGCATACCAAACGTCGGCGCCACCCACTTCGAACTCCTCAGCGATACGGGCGTTGATCGCCGCGTTGCGCAGGAGGAAATCATCTGCGGTCGGCAGGGTGTCTTTCTTCACAAAGCAGGTCAGCGGAACGCCCCACGCGCGTTGACGCGAGAGAACCCAGTCAGGGCGCGCTTCGATCATCGAATAGAGGCGGTTGCGGCCCGTTTGCGGGGTCCATTTCACCAGCTGGTCGATCGAGGTCAGCGCGCGTTCGCGGATGGTTTTGCCATAGGTGTCCTGACCATCGTTCACGTCCTTATCAATGGCTGCAAACCACTGCGGCGTGTTGCGGTAGATAACAGGAGCCTTGGACCGCCACGAATGCGGGTAGGAGTGTTTCATCTTGGCCTTACCAAACAGCGCGCCCGTGTAGGCCATCTGTTTGATGTTCGCGACGTTTGCGGGACCCTCTTTGCCATCGGGCAGGATCACATGCATGCCGGCAAAGATCGGCAGGTCAGCGCGGTAAGAGGAATCCTCGGTCACGTTGTAGGTCATCGGCAGGCCGAATTTCAGGCCGAGCTGATAGTCGTCGTCACCGTGCGACGGCGCGGTGTGAACGAAACCTGTACCAGCCTCTTCGGTCACGTGATCGCCCGGCAGCATCGGAACGTCATAGTCCCATTCGCCGTTGCCGTCCTCAACGCCACGATACGGGTGCGCGAGGATCATGCCTTCAAGGGCATCAGCAGCGACATCACCAACCTTTTCGAACGCAGTGACGCGAACGCCCTGCATCACGGACTCGGCCAGCGAATTGGCAAGGAGAACAACCTCGCCAACGGTCGCGGCAGAGTGTTCGTGAACTTCGGTCACTTTATAGAGGCCGTATTTGATGGTCGGGCCATAAGCGACAGCGCGGTTCTGCGGGATGGTCCACGGGGTGGTGGTCCAGATCACGACGGTAAAGTCGTCGCTCGATACCTTTTCGCCACCCACGACAGGCTTAAACCGCACCCAGACCTGATGGCTGGTGTGGTCGTGGTATTCGACCTCAGCCTCGGCCAGCGCGGTTTTCTCAACAGGCGACCACATCACAGGTTTAGAGCCCTGATAGAGCGTGCCGTTCATCAGGAGCTTCATGAACTCTTCGGCGATCACACGTTCCGCGTGGAAGTTCATCGTCAAATAGGGATCAGCCCAGTTGCCTGTGATGCCCAGACGTTTGAACTCTTCACGCTGGATGTCGATCCAACCTTCGGCGAACTTGCGGCATTCCTGACGGAAGTCGACAACGTTCACTTCGTCTTTGTTCTTGCCCTCAGCGCGATATTTTTCTTCGATCTTCCATTCGATCGGCAGGCCGTGACAATCCCAACCCGGAACGTAACGTGCGTCTTTGCCCAGCATCTGCTGCGAACGCACGATAAAGTCCTTGAGGATCTTGTTCAGTGCGTGACCGATGTGCAGGTGGCCGTTCGCATAGGGAGGGCCATCGTGCAGGATGAACGGCGTGCGGTCAGATTTTTCACGAAGGCGATCGTAGATGCCGATCTCGGCCCAACGGGCAAGCCATTCAGGCTCGCGCTGCGGCAGGCCAGCACGCATCGGGAATTCAGTTTCTGGCAGGTTCAGGGTGTCTTTGTAGTCAGGTGTGTCGGCGCACATGGTGGCGTCCTTTTCACGAAAATTCGGTCAGGATGGGTAGGATCGGTGCGAAGTCTCAGACACCTTAGCCCGGCCGCTCTGGTTTCAGAGAGCCGGGTTCGTAATTCGAATAATGATCGGGTTACGTGCCTTCATGGGCGGCTTATAGGACGGGCGGGAATTGGCGTAAAGTCTATGTGGCCACCTGACTAAAATTGCCGCATCTTGTTCTTTGTCAATGAAGGCTCAGAGTGGCTTTGCTAGACTTAACCATGTGGTCGGTTGTGCGTTGGGGCTGATCACCGATTGGGGGTTTCCGACGTCGAAAGGACGGGCCATGTCGTTACTGTCGCCCCGTTTCCCGATCTCTGAGCAGGAGGTCGAGTTGGTTGTTCACGAATTCTACGCCGTCGTGCGGACCCATCCCGGATTGGGACCCATCTTTAACAAGCACGTGACGGATTGGACGGCCCATGAGGCCAAGATCGTCAATTTTTGGCGCAACGTGATCTTTTTCGACAAGGTCTACGACGGCAATCCGATGCGTGCGCACATGCATGCGGGCGACGTGCGTCCGCAACATTTCGACGTGTGGCTCGGTCTGTTCGACTCGGTTCTGCGGCGTCACCTGAATGCGCTTCAGGCTGCGGCGTGGTCAGAACTTGCCCATCGCATCGGGCGCGGATTGCGGATAGGCGTTGAGGAACGTCACCGTAATACAGAGTGTGCGCCGCGGCTCGTTGGTTAAAGTTCTGATACGCGCGCGATGCGCTGATCAAGTAGGAAGTCGGTGATCATACCGCCGATCCAAAATGCGGTCAGCGCGAGCCATGCGGTGCCTGCAAAGATAGACCCGCCCGTCACGCCTGCGCCAATAGCACAGCCGCCTGCGAGCATCCCGCCAAATCCCATGAGCGCCGCCCCCGTGAGGGACCGCCGCATATTGGCCTCGGACTCAAAACCTTGGAATTTGAACTCTTTGGTGAGGACAGAGGCGAAGAACGCCCCGATGAATACGCCCGGAACGAGGCCTACTGGGAATTCCAGAACGGCGTTTCCACTATCGAGAAGGAACATCAGCGTATTGGCTGATGGGCCTGTGAATGTGGCGCTTTCGATCGGGTAGGGATCAAAGGCCACGCGGCTCAGCGCAGTTGTCAGCGCCCAGCCCAGCGCCACGGCAAAGCCAACACCCGCGCCAAAGATCAGGCGGCTTGCCCCGATGCGGTTCTTGCGGGCGATGATCAGCGCGAGGACGGCTAGCATCAAGCCAAAGGACAAACCGCCCCATTCTGGCAGGTGCAGCGCGGATAAAAGGTCCACGTTGCGTCCGCCTGAGGTGATCCATTGCGAGGCGATCCAGTCGCGCGGCGCCTTGAGCCAGCCGCCCATCGTCATCTGCGCCACCACGGCAAAGACCATGCCCGATACCAAACTGCGCAGGTTCCCCGTTGCGGCCAAAACCAGCAAACGTCCCGAACATCCCCGCGCCATGATCATACCGACGCCGAACATCAGACCGCCGACAATTGCGCCTGACCAGCTTCCGGGGATGGCCATGATGCGTGCCTCGGGAATATCGATGTAGCCCAAGAGGCCTGCCGCTTGCACCCAGACGACAGCCGTTGAGAAGGTCAGCAGCCAGACCGCGACCTTGTCCCCCATCTGGCGGCGGGCAAATTCTACCGTCGCAGCGCGGAGGCAAAACCGCGACCGTTGTGCGGCCACGCCAAAGGTGATGCCCGTGATGATCCCCATCAACAGAGCCGTGCGGCCTTCACCCAAAGTTTCGACGATGGACAGAAAATCCATATCAGCCTCCCCGCTGCGACGCCTCTTTATACATATGAATGTCTGAATACTGGACTCTGAAATACGAAATCTTTGACCCAGATCAGACAGGACGGGGCGGTAAAATCACTCGCCATACCCCATAAAAAGGCGTATCGGGCGGGTATGAAACGCATTTTCCCTTTGAATGACGCAGACCAGTTGCCCCTTTGGCGACGCCCGATTGCGTTATTGTTCCTGATGGCGATGGGGATGCCCGTTGCGTTTTCGATCTGGTCGGCGCTGTTGAACAACTTCGTCGTAGAGGTCGCCAACTTCCAAGGCGACGACATCGGCCTATTGCACACCGTCCGCGAAATCCCAGGGTTTCTGGCTATCGGCGTGATTTTGATCCTGATGGTGATGCGCGAACAGGTGCTGGGCCTTTCTGCGCTGTTGCTTTTGGGGGTGTCGACGGCGATGACGGCATGGTTCCCGACCTTGGGTGGCATCCTGATGATCACCACGTTCAGCTCCATCGGGTTCCACTATTTCGAGACCGTGAACCAATCGCTCCAGCTCCAGTGGATCGACAAGGCCAAGGCCCCGCAAACGTTGGGCTGGTTGATGTCTGCGGGATCAGCGGCAACCTTGGTTGCCTATGTGCTGGTCGTCATGACTTGGAAGAGCTTTGATCTGTCGTTCAACACGGTCTACCTCATGTCGGGCGGCTTTACCGCGCTGGTCGCGATCTACTGCATCGTCGCCTTCCCACAGTTCGAAGCCCCGAACCCCCAGATCAAGAAATTCATCCTGCGCCGTCGGTATGGCCTTTATTATGCGCTGCAATTCATGGCGGGTGCCCGTCGGCAAATCTTTGTCGTCTTTGCGGGCTTCATGATGGTCGAACGGTTCGGGTTTGAGGTGCATGAGGTCACAAGCCTCTACCTCGTTACCCTGATCGCCAACATGCTGATCGCGCCCGTGCTGGGTAAGGTCGTCCATCTCTGGGGCGAACGCCGTGCCTTGGTGTTTGAATACACGGGCCTGATCTGTGTGTTCTTGGCCTATGGCGGCGTCTATTGGTTCGGTTGGGGCGTTGCGGTCGCGGCTGCGCTTTATGTCGTGGATCATATCTTCTTTGGCCTCGCGCTCGCGCTGAAAACCTATTTCCAAAAGATCGCCGATCCTGCCGATATTGCACCGACCGCCGCTGTGGCCTTTACGATCAACCATATCGCGGCTGTGTTCCTGCCTGTGCTGTTGGGGCTTTTGTGGCTCTATTCTCCTTTCGCCGTTTTCATCCTTGCGGCCTGCATGGCGTTTGTTTCGCTTTGCCTATCGCTTCTTATCCCGCGTCATCCTATGGCTGGGCATGAGACTGTTTTCACGCGGCCCGTCGCCGCTCCTGCTGAATAAGACGATACGAACATGACTGACCTGACCTATTCCGCCATCGCTGTTGTCCCCTCTCTCGAACAGGCAGAGGCGCTGGCCGCCGATTGCGAAAACCTGTGGCCAGAACCAACTGGCGTTGGCAGCTTTGAGATCGAGGATGGTTCGGGCCTCTTCGAAGTCGCGGTCTATTTCGTCGAAGAACCAGATCGGGCGGGGCTGGCGCTGTTGTCGACGATGCATGGCGCAAAGGATTTTGTGATTTCCGAAGTGCCGCAGATCGACTGGGTCGCCCATGTGAAACGCGAATTGGCTCCCGTTGAGGCAGGTCGTTTCTTTGTCTACGGCAGCCATGATGCGGATAAGGTCCCAGAGGATCGTATTGCGCTGCTGATCGAAGCAGCGATGGCCTTTGGCACGGGTCACCACGGCACTACGTTGGGATGCCTGCGCGCCTTGGATCGTTTGGCCGACGAAGGCTACGCACCTGCACGCACCATCGACGTGGGCTGTGGCACGGCTGTTTTGGCGATGGGCGCTGCGCGTCTCTGGCCTGACACCGTTGTTCTGGCATCCGACATTGATGCCGTCGCCGTTGAGGTCGCCGAAGCCAACCTATCCGCCAATGGCATGTCGGGCAGTGTTCTGTGCATTGAGGCCGCAGGCTTTGACGCGCCAGAGATTGGCGCCGCTGCGCCCTATGATCTGATCTTTGCGAACATCCTGAAAGGTCCGCTCATTGCGATTGCCCCCGATATGGCGCGCCATTCGAAATCGGGCACCGTCTCGATCCTGTCTGGCATTCTGAACGAACAGGCTGATTCTGTGCTGGCGGCGTATCAATCGCAGGGGTTTGGGTTGAAAAATCGTGAATCTATCGGCGACTGGACAACATTGACGCTGATTTTTGAATAATGTTTCCAAATTAGGGTCGGAATGGTCCTAAATTGGACGAAGTTAGCAACTAATTTTATCAGAATATTAGGTGTTTTTGTGCGGTGGGGGCCGCGTGCGAGGTAAATCCTATGTCTGATAATAAGGCGACGTTTGATGCACGTCTGAAACAATTAGAGCGGACCTATCAGGTCCGCTTGGCCAATGGTGTCGACCATGTGGTCCAAAATGACGGGCTGATTGTTGCCCGCGCCCGCCGTCGTGCGCCACGCATCCCTTACGCGGGGATTTTCACGATGCTTGTCGCGCTTGTCGCATTCAAAGTGATCGTGCTGATCTATCTGGGTGAAACGGGGTATAACCAACGGATCAACGCGATGCGTGACGGCAATGCGATTGACCGCGCAGGCGCGTGGATCATGCAATCAGATGTCGTGAGCCGCACCGTGGCGTATGAAATTAAGCGCACAGTCAATAACGCGTGGGGCCTGCCGCATTAATCGGTGCCCTGTGCAACGCAAAAGGCCACCTCTCGGGTGGCCTTTGTCGTATCGTCAATGACGCGTCTGGTTGGGGCGGATTAGAACGATCCAGTGCGAGCGAAGTTGTAGATGTCGCCGCGGTTCAGACCGATGTCATTCAATTCACGATCGGTCAGTTTCTCCAGAACGCTCACGGTCTTGCGAGATTCGTTCCAGAGCTGAATGCTGGTGATCACGTTGTAGACGAACGAAACGGCCTGATAGGCCAGACGCGGTGTGTACGCGGTGGTGGTGTCAACCATAGCCATAGCTTTGTCCTTCATGGGTCGGGTCGCCGCAGTGCAGCGATGTTGTCTTGATGATCGCCATGTAGTTGCGGAAAAATTCAAAAGCGATAGTCGGTTTTGCATAGTTCTTATGCGTTTTTGGAATGCCTTATTTTTAGACAAACGGCCTTGTTTTTAAGCTCCCAATTTCGTCGCGACTGAAATTTGAAGTGTCGTTTTTAGGGTCGTTTTTGCGCCCTTCGCAGGTGCGGCATGAAAATCTGCTTAATATTGCGACTTGGCGTTTGTTCTCTTTTTGTGCTACTTGTGACCGAAAGAGCATACAAAAAGGAACAGGCATGCGCGTCATCGGCATCGATCCGGGGCTGCGAAACATGGGGTGGGGAATCATTGATGTCTCTGGCTCGCGTCTTTCGCATGTCGCCAATGGGGTCTGTAAATCGGATGGCGCTGCGGATTTGTCGGACCGCCTGTTGTCGCTCTATTCCCAACTGACTGAGGTGTTCGCGAGTTATCAGCCCGATGCGGCGGCGGTCGAACAGACCTTTGTGAACAAAGACGCGGTCGCCACGTTGAAACTGGGGCAGGCGCGGGGGATCGCGCTGTTGGTTCCTGCGCAGGCTGGGTTACGCGTCGGGGAATATCTGCCCAACGCCGTGAAAAAGGCGGTGGTCGGGGTAGGTCACGCGGATAAGAAACAGATCGACCATATGGTGCGGCTGCAATTGCCTGGTGTGAAAATCGCGGGCGCGGATGCGGCGGATGCCTTGGCGATTGCCATTTGTCATGCGCATCATTGTCAATCAGCGGGCCATCTGTCCCGCGCTATCGCAAAGGCTGGCGTATGATTGGAAAGATTTCGGGGATCGTAGACTACAAAGGTCTGGATCATGTTCTGATCGACGTGCGCGGTGTTGGCTATATCGTCTATTGTTCCGACCGCGTGATGGCGACGATCCCTCCGATTGGTCAGGCGGTTGCGCTTTACACTGATCTTCTCGTCCGCGAGGATTTGATGCAGTTGTTCGGCTTTTCGACCTTGGTGGAAAAGGAATGGCATCGTCTACTGACGGGCGTTCAAGGCATCGGACCGAAAGCGTCGCTTGCGATCCTTGGCACCCTTGGCCCCGAAGGAGTGAGCCGCGCGATTGCGCTAGAGGATTGGTCCGCAATTGCCCGCGCCAAGGGTGTCGGTCCGAAAACCGCACAAAAAGCCATTCTGGAACTCAAAGGCAAAGCGCCGAGTGTCATGGCGATGACGGGCACGGAGGCCACTGTTTCTGATGACGTGATCGAGGCTGAACCCGCACCAAAACCCCGCGCCGCCCCGCCCAAAGCGTCGAGCGCCCAGCCAGAGGCGCTATCGGCCTTGCAGAACCTCGGGTATTCGCCCTCTGACGCGGCGGGCGCTGTGGCGCAGGCGCTGAATGACATGCCCGACCTAGATACCAGCCAGCTCATCCGTGCGGCGCTGAAACTCCTAGCCCCGAAAGGCTAACCGATGGACCGCACCGAAGAACTGACGCCGGACCGCAAACCCTCTGACAACGATCGCGCGCTGCGTCCGCAGGGGCTAGATGAATTTATCGGTCAGGCCGATGCGCGGGCGAACCTGCGTGTGTTCATTGAATCCGCGAAAATGCGGGGCGAGGCGATGGACCACACGTTGTTCCACGGTCCTCCGGGGCTGGGTAAAACCACGCTCGCGCAGATTATGGCGCGTGAGTTGGGCGTGAATTTCCGTATGACCTCTGGTCCTGTCTTGGCCAAGGCGGGGGATCTGGCGGCGATCCTCACCAACCTTGAGGCGCGGGACGTTCTGTTTATCGACGAAATCCACCGCATGAACCCAGCGGTTGAAGAAGTGCTCTATCCCGCGATGGAGGACTATGAGTTGGACCTCGTCATCGGCGAGGGGCCAGCGGCGCGGACTGTTCGGATCGAACTCCAGCCCTTTACGCTCGTTGGGGCGACGACCCGTTTGGGGCTGCTTACCACCCCGCTGCGCGACCGTTTCGGCATCCCGACGCGGTTGCAGTTCTATAACGTTGAAGAGTTGCACCAGATCGTCACCCGTGGGGCGCGGCTGCTGGGTGCGCCTGCGGATGATGACGGGGCACATGAGATCGCGAAACGCGCTCGTGGAACGCCGCGTATCGCGGGCCGTCTGTTGCGCCGTGTCGTCGATTTTGCCGTGGTCGAAGGGAATGGTCGTGTCACCCGCGAAATCGCGGACCGTGCGCTGAACCGTCTTGGGGTGGATACGCTCGGCCTTGATGGCGCGGACCGTCGGTATATGCGCCTGATGGCCGAAAGCTATGGCGGCGGGCCTGTTGGGATCGAAACCCTCTCTGCCGCTCTGTCCGAAAGCCGTGATGCATTGGAGGAAGTGATCGAGCCATATCTTTTGCAGCAGGGTCTCATTCAACGGACCCCGCGCGGACGGATGCTCACACAGAGCGCGTGGCGGCATCTGGGGCTAGAAGCCCCACGCAGCCAACAGGACATGTTCGATTAAGAAAGCCCGCCGTTTGGCGGGCTTTCTATTAGGTGCGGACGCCAGCAAAGCGTTCTTGCCACTCTTCGCGTTCCTCATCCGTGATTTTGCGGAAGAGGTTTTCGGGAACGGCAAATCCGTGACCAGCGGGCAGGGCGTTTAGCGCTGCGGCCACATCGTCAGGCCATGCGCTGTCGTCGGATTTCATCGCAGCGAGCATCGCATCAGAGGCATCAGGGATGAACGGCGCGGATAGGATCGCGTAGAAACGGATCAGGTTCAGACCGAACCGAACCTGCGCGGCAGCGGTTTCTGGGTCTTCCTTAAAGGTCGACCAAGGGGCTGCGTCTTGCAGGTATTCGTTGCCGATTACCCAGATCGCCCGCAATTCACTCGCAGCTTTGCGGACTTCGATTGCATCCATAAAGCCCTCATAGGCTTTGAGGCGTTCGGTCAGGGCCGCAATAACTGCCGCTTCTTTTTCGCCAAATTCGCCGCCAGCAGGGACTTCTTCGCCGAATTTGGAACGGCAGAATTTGGTGATACGGCTGACAAAGTTGCCTAGAACGTCAGCGAGGTCTTTGTTCACCGATTGTTGGAAGTTCTCCCACGTGAATTCAGAGTCCGACGATTCAGGGGCGTGCGACAAAAGCCACCAGCGCCAGTAGTCCGCAGGCAGGATTTCCAGCGCCTGATCCATGAACACGCCACGACCGCGCGAGGTCGAGAACTGGCCGCCATCATAGTTCAGGTAGTTAAACGATTTGATGTAATCGACGAGCTTCCATGGTTCGCCCGAACCAAGGATCGTCGACGGGAACGATAGGGTGTGGAAGGGCACGTTATCTTTGCCCATGAACTGGGTGTAGGTCACGTCCTCTGCGCCTTTGTCGGTGCGCCACCAGCGTTCCCAATCCGCGCCTTTGCCCGCGTCGACCCATTCCTGTGAACAGGCGATGTATTCGATGGGCGCGTCGAACCAAACGTAGAAGACTTTGCCTTCCATGCCCGGCCAATCTTCGCCGCCCTTTTTCACGGGAACACCCCAGTCGAGGTCGCGAGTGATGCCGCGGTCCTGTAGGCCGTCACCGTCGTGCAGCCATTTTTTCGCAATCGAGGTCGTCAGAACGGGCCAGTCTTTTTTGCTGTCGATCCACGCGTCCAACTGATCCTTCATCGCGGTCTGGCGCAGATAGAGGTGTTTGGTTTCGCGCATTTCCAGATCGGTTGAGCCAGAGATGGTCGAATGCGGGTTGATCAGATCCACAGGGTCGAGCTGTTTTGTGCAGTTGTCGCACTGGTCGCCGCGCGCGCTGTCGAAACCGCAGTTCGGGCAGGTGCCTTCGATATAACGGTCAGGCAGGTAGCGGCCATCGGCGTGGCTATACATCTGGGTCTCGGACACTTCGCGGATCAGATCGTTTTCGGCCAGTTTCGCCGCGAAATGCTGGGTCAGCGCGTGGTTCTGTTCGCTCGACGACCGACCAAAGTGATCGAATGACAGGCGGAACCCTTCGGCGATGCGGGCCTGAACCTCGTGCATCTCTGCGCAATACTCGGCCACGGGCTTGCCAGCCTTGGCTGCTGCGAGTTCCGCAGGGGTGCCGTGTTCATCGGTCGAGCACAGGAACAACACTTCGTTACCGCGACCACGCTGGTAACGGGCAAAGAGGTCAGCGGGGAGCTGCGAACCCACAAGGTTTCCAAGGTGTTTGATCCCGTTAATATAGGGAATTGCCGAGGTGATCAGGTGTCTTGCCATTGTTCTATCCTATGCGCGGTTATCCGCCTTTTAGCGGGGCATCGTGCGGGACGCCAGCGCCTAAGGACTCTTCCTTATGATCTCAGGTTGGCGTATTATTCGCGTCAGAGCAGTTCATTAAAATCGGGAACAACCCAATGAAAACCCTTCTCCTCTCTGCAGCCCTCTGCTGCGCAGGTGCATTTGCCTCGGCACAAGACATTTATGCTGGCGGCGCCTTTGATTATGCGAACCCCCATTCGGGCGACGCGAGCCTAGGTATCACCGTTTTGGGCGGTATGCGTTTCGGCGCTGGCGCTGTCACGTTCGGCCCCGAAGTCGACTACAGCCTGACCAATGATGGCGACTACGGTGCGCTGCGTCTGCGTGCGATGGCGCGTCATGACACGGGCGTGATCGCTCTGATGGGTGGTCTGGGCTACACCAACTATGACCTCGACAGTGGCGGCAGCGCGGATGGCCTAAACTTTGGCCTAGGCCTCGACTACGAGATTGGCGCAAAGACCGATCTGCGTGTCGAAGTCATCCGCGACATGATGGATAGCGGTCAGTCTGATGTGACCAACATCCGCGTCGGCACGACCTACGCATTTTAATACAAACCGATCCAAAGGGCGCCGAACAGGGCGCCCTTTTTCTGTGCACTAACGCAGAGTCATCACCTCGCCTGAGGGGTTGCGCCGACGGGCGGGACGGTTAGGGTTGCGCTAACAATTTTCTACGCGGGATTTACCACATGAACATGCTGCAACTCGGCCGGACGGGTATCGAAGTTTCTGATTGGTGCCTCGGCACGATGACCTATAGCCGCCAAACAGACCAAGACGACGCGTTTCGACAGATGGATATGGCGCTTGAGGCGGGTATCAATTTCTTTGACGTTGCAGAGATGTATCCAGTGAACCCTGTCTTGAAAGAGACGATGGGCGATTCCGAAAAGGTTCTCGGCAATTGGTTCGCCGCGACGGGCCGTCGTAGCGAAGTTGTCGTTGCCTCTAAGATTTGCGGTGACAGTGGGTTCCGCCCCGGTGGGTATAATGGAAAATCGTTCGAAGAGGCGCTCGATGTAACGCTGTCGCGCCTGCAGACGGATTACATCGACCTCTATCAATTGCATTGGCCGAACCGTGGTAGTTACCACTTCCGTCAGAACTGGGGCTTTGATCCGTCCAAACAGGACACCGCAAAGGTTGAGGCCAATATGATCGAAACGCTCGAAGCGGCGGATCGTGCGATGAAAGCTGGCAAAATGCGGGCGATTGGTCTGTCGAATGAATCCGCTTGGGGCACGATGAAGTGGCTGGCCTTGGCTGAAAAACATGGCCTACCGCGGATGGCGACGATGCAGAACGAATATTCGCTTTTGTGCCGCCTCTATGACACCGATATGGCGGAACTTTCCGTGCACGAAGACATCACGCTGTTGTCCTATTCGCCTTTGGCTGCTGGGCTTCTGACAGGCAAATACCAGAACGGCGCAGTGCCCGAAGGGTCGCGTCTGTCGCTCAACGGTGATCTGGGCGGACGCAAGACCGACCGTGCCTTTGCCGCGACCCAAGCCTACCTCGATCTGGCGGCCAAACATGGTATCGATCCCGTGCATATGGCGATGGCGTGGCAGCGCCGCCGTCCGTTCCCGATCTCGGCCATCTTTGGTGCGACGACGGCAGAGCAGTTGGCGCATCTTCTCGCGGGCGATCAGGTATCGCTCTCGGATGAGGTGATGAAAGAGATCGACGCGGTTCACCGCCAGCACCCGATGCCCTACTGATGAAATCCCTTCTGGCCCTGTCCGTCCTCTGTACGAGCCTGATTGCCTGTGCAAAGGCAGGGCCAGAAACCATAACCAGCTATCGGGACCGCAATGTTCCGATTGCCTCGCGGGCGGTGTTTGATCCCGCTTCGTTTGAAGGGAACTGGCGTGTCGTTGCTGGGTTTCCCAATGCCGATACCCCCGATTGTGACCCCGTTCTTTCCGTTGATCGCACGATGATCCTGACGGGCTGTTCGGGTGGGAATGCCTATGCGGGCGGCCCAGCGCGGTATCTGGGGCAGGGGCGATACACAGTGGATGCCGATCCGATGTGGGTGCTCTGGCTGGCCGAAGATGGTCAAGCCGCCGTTATCGGCACACCTGACGGATCAATGGGCGCGATCCTTGCGCGGGACACGATCAGCGCGGATCGTTATCGCGCTGCGGTCACGATGCTCGACTTCAACGGATATAAGACGGACTATCTGCTGCGTTACTGATCGAACGGGGATTTCCCGCCCAGTCGCGTGACCAGATGGGCCTCATCATCGTTGCGGAAAAAAGGAACGAGGTCGGGCGCGCCAGCGTTGTGCAGGTTCTTTGCAATCTCGGCCAAAACGACCTCTGTGATAAAGGGCAGGTCAAAGCTGCGCGCTTGATCCAGCGGCACCCATTGCAGGTGGCGTAATTCGTCCTCAGCCCCAGAAAAATCGTCGGGGTCCGTGGCGAGCCGTTCTGCATCGACGAGCAAGAACCGCGCGTCAAAGCGACGAGGGCGACCTTCGGGCGTGACGGCGCGGAAGACGAACTCTAGACCAGACGGGTCAGGTAGATAGCCCGCAGCGGCAAAGCCACGCCAGCCTTGCGGCGCGTCAGGCCAGTCGCCCTTTGTCCCGATGATCTGTCCTGTTTCCTCCCACAATTCGCGGATGGCTGCGGCGATGATCGTGGTGGCGGTGAGGTCGCTGTCTTCGTTCAGGCGGGACTGTGTTGGCTCTGACAAGTCCGCGGCCATCGGCACCAGCCCATCGTTCGGATCAATCGCGCCACCTGGAAAAACGAACTTGTCTGGCATGAACGCCGCAGAGGATCCGCGCTGCCCCATGAGGACCGCAGGATTGGTCAAACGATCACGGATTACGATGATTGTTGCAGCGTTGCGGAGTGCGGATTTGTCCATCGTGTTCCCTTTCGGGATCAGGCGTTGCCGAACCCATGCATGCGTTTCGCCCATTGCATCGCAACAATGAAGCCCTTGAACCTCGGAAGAAGATAGAGCGACAGCGCAACACAGCCAACCGTAAATCCAGTTGCCATGACCAGAGGTTCGGGGCGGAATTGAATAAAGATCACATGCATCAAGATACCCATCAGGTGACCAACGATCAGGATGGTCAGATAGGCGGGGCCATCGTCAGCGCGGTGATGCGAAAGCTCTTCACGGCAGACAGGGCATTGGTCGGCAACCTTGAGGTAGCCCACAAACATATGTCCTTCGCCACAAGAGGGACACTTGCGACGCAAACCACGCAGCACCGCTGTCTTGGTGTCGCGTTCTTCGATGATGGCTTCGACGTGTTGAGTCATGCAGCTCTCCTTGGCGTAGACCCCTTCCTGATCCTTTCGTCGTAAAAAATAAAGAGGGCAATCGGTCCTTGCGGCCCGATGTCGCAAAGGCCTCTGAGGCGTGCCGAAAAAATCTGCGACGGAAAGTCAAAGCTGCCCCGTATTAAGGTCAACCCAGGCAGTTGAGGGCCTTGGGGAGAAACCTCGAAAAGGAATACAAAAATGAAAACCAAACTTATCATTGCGGCAGTTGTTGCTGGTCTTGCTGCTACCTCTGTTTCGGCTGCTGGCTTTGGTCGCGGCGACGATGCCGGTCGAATGGGTGGCCGTATGATGCAGGCGCCGATGGATTTTGCATCGCTTGATACCGACGGTGACGGCGTTCTGACCTTGGAAGAACTGCAAGCGATGCCAGCCGCGAAGTTTGCAGAAGCGGATACCGATGGTTCGGGCACCCTGAGCCAAGACGAAGTTGCCGCAATGGTCACCGCCCAGATGGAGCAGATGGCTGCGAACCGCGCCCAGATGATGATCGCAGAGCGTGACACAGATGGTGACGGCGTTTTGTCTGCTGAAGAGCTTCAGCCGAACAGCGGTCAGGGTCTGGCGATGATGTTCGCACGTCTCGACGCGGATGCGGATGGCACAGTGACGGCCGAAGAATTCCAAACCGCGCAGGCCCAGATGGGTCAGCGGATGCAGCGTGGTGGCGAAGGCCACGGTGATCACGAGCGCGGTGGGTTCTTTGGTCGCCAAAGCCACTAATCGCTAGAATAGCGTCGGTGGCCTGCCAAACAGGTGGGCCACTGATTGCAGCATTCGAAAAGACCAGATACCCCTGACGGTTAATGGATATGGCCTTTGATCAATATGATGGCGCGCCAGACGGAGCGCTCTTGGTGGCTTTCGCCAATGGTGACCGCGCGGCGGCACGCCTGTTGGCGATCCGATTGACGCCCCGCGCCTTGGGGCAGGCCTACCGCATGTTGACCGACCGTGCCGAGGCCGAGGACGTGGTCCAAGACGCGCTGATGCGGTTGTGGAAAATCGCACCAGAGTGGCGACAGGGTGAGGCGCAGGTGTCCACTTGGCTCTACCGTGTTGTGGCGAACCTTTGCACTGACAGACTGCGGCGGCGCAACCGCAATGTCGGGATTGATCAGATCGCAGAACCCGAGGACCCGACGCCAAGTGTGACGGACCGAATGCAAGATGATGCGCGCCAAAAGGCGCTGACGGATGCCTTGGCGTCCTTGCCTGACCGACAGGCGCAAGCGGTGGCTTTGCGTCACCTTGAAGGGCTTGGTAATCCTGAGATTGCCGAGATTATGGAAATAAGCGTTGAGGCCGTAGAGAGCCTGACGTCTCGTGGAAAACGCGCCCTTGCAGCGATACTCGCTGGGCGCAAAGCGGAATTGGGGTTTGATGATGACCGATAAACGGACTGACCTGACCGATCTTGAACTCGATGATCTGTTCGCCTCTGCGCGGACGACTGACCCCGATCCGCACAATGATTTCATGGCGCGTCTCTTTGCCGACATTGACGACGTGGCCGATGGGTTTGAACAGGTCACTTTGCCGACAGAGGAACGCCGTTCGCTCGTGGCTTCGCTGTGGGCCGCGCTGGGCGGATGGGCTGGAGCCTCTGGTCTGGCGGCGGCGGCTGCGGCGGGCGTGTGGATCGGGATTTCCCCGCCTGCGAGCCTTAGCTCTGTGACAGATGTAATTTGGGCCGATAGCGTTGATGTATCGCTATTCGCCTCCGAAGATATTCTCGGATTGGAGGGTTAACTATGACCACCGATAAACCAAAGAGCCGGATGCGTCCGGGTCTGCGTATCCTGCTGATCGCCTCGCTTGCGCTCAACGTGATGATCATCGGCGTCGTGGCTGGCGGCATTATGAAAGGCCGCGCACCGGGGCCGTTCGGCGGATTCGATATGACCATCGGGCCGTTCGCGAATGCTTTGGGTGATGACGACCGTCGTGCCATTCGGTCCGAACTACGCGGACGCCACGACATTCGTCCGCCCCGCTACGAGGACCGCATCGCCGCGATGGAGGGGTTCTTGGCGGTTGTTCGCGCCGACGACTTTGACCCTGCCGCGATTGAAACGATGTTTGCCGAACAGCGCGCCCGTGCCAGCAACGCGATGGAGGCAGGTCAGCAGGCACTGCTCAATCGGATCACAGCGATGGACAGCGACGAACGGGCACGGTTTGCGGATCGTTTAGAGCGCGAATTGAGACATGGCGGTGACCGCCGCTAGGCCGCTGTTCGCGCCAGTGTCACCGCATTGCGGCCCGATGATTTGCTGTCATAGAGGGCCGCATCTGCGCGTTCGATGACGTCGGTGACATCACCGTCGTCACCCATGCCCAAGGCAACGCCGATCGACAGCGTAACCCCCACGGGCATTTTTCCAGAACCAATCGATAGGGGCGTGTTCTGCACGATGTCGCGGATACGCTCTGCCATTTTGCGGGCTTGTTCAACGGGCGTGTCGGGGAGGGCGATCAGGAACTCTTCGCCGCCGATCCGTGCGACCAGATCCACGCTACGCAAGTTATCCCGTAGAATGTCAGCAACCCCCGCAATGACCCGATCCCCAGCGCTATGGCCAAAGCTGTCGTTCACCAGTTTAAAATGATCAATGTCGAGCGCCATAACCGCGAAACTGCGCCCTGTGGATTTTGAACGCTCAGCCATGGCGCGAAGGTGCGGGATCGCGTAGCGGCGGTTGTAGAGCCCCGTTAGTGGATCGGTCACCGCGGCCTTTAACCCCGTTTGAACCGTGTCCCGCAATTGCGCCATCCGTTGCTTGCGCCGAATGAGTTTACGGGCACGCAGGCCGATTTCGGCGGCACTCGCATGGGACGGCACCACATCATTCGCGCCAATGTCGAGCGCCATAGGGGACAGGTCGCTTCCCGCGTTGGGGGTGATCAGGAGTTGGGCGGCATGGCGCGTGTCTGTGCGGCTCCGCAAATCAGCAATGAGGCGGAACAACTGGCGATCATCGGTGTCAGGGTCGAACCCGCGTGCGTCGATGATAAAGAGATCAGGCACCTTGCCTTGGGCCATGAGCACATCTTCGGGTGTTTTTTGATGAACCGAGGCTGCGAGCGCCGCGCCGAGTTCACGGCAGAGCGTCGCTGACTGCTCTGGCTGGGACGCGATCAGGGTCACAGCGCCCGCCGCCACGTAAACCTCCGTCGTTTCGGCAAAGCCCAATGCGCGGCTGGTATCATCACGCAGCCGCAATTCGTCGTCCGCTGCACGGGCGCGCAATAGGCTGCGGATACGGGCCAAGAGCATCTGATCTGACATCGGTTTTTCCAGCACGTCATCCGCCCCGCAGATCAACGCGTCGAGCCGCTGTGCAGGGTTGTCGAAATATCCCGTGGCGATGATCGGGATATGACGGGTGTCCGCCGTGTCCCGTAGATCCTGACAAAATTCGCGCAGGGCAGGGGGCAATTGGGTCATCTCGATCAGGCAGAGGTCAAAGCCACCCTCGTTCATCGCCTCATGGGCTTCTGCAACATTGGCACAGGGTGTCACCTGATATTGCGCCGAGGCCAGTTTGACCTTGAGCACGATGCGGTTCGTGGCAACTGTATCGATGATGAGGATTCGTCCCGCCATTCTGGTTCTCCACGGCTGTGGGTTAAGGATGCGGCGAAAATGGTTAAGAAACTCTTGCACAGACGTTGGAATTCCAAATGAACCGTGAACAGGCAGAGACAATCGCCCTTCGGGCCCTTGGCTGGTTGGCCGCAAATGATGACCTGTGTCCTGTGTTTTTGGGCGCAACGGGGGCGTCGATTGATGACATCCGCACGCAGGCCACGGAACCAGCATTTCTCGCCTCGGTTCTCGATTTTCTGACCATGGATGATGAGTGGGTCGTGCAGATGTGTGATGCGCTGGAACTGCCCTACGAAACCCCGCTTCAGGCGCGATACGCACTGCCTGGCGCTGAAAACGTCCACTGGACCTGAGGAACAGCCATGACTGCCATCCAAGGCGTCGTCTTTGACAAAGACGGCACGCTCTATGATTTCAATGCGACGTGGGGGGCGTGGACGCTTGGTCTTTTGACCGAAGAAGTGGGCGACGATCCTGTGCGTTTGGCGAAATTGGCGGATGTGATGGGCTACGACATGGCGAACCGTAGGTTCCGCAAAGACAGCATTGTGATTGCCAGCACCGCCTCAGAGGTTGCCGATGCGATCATGCCGTATCTGCCGCCCCAGCCCAAAGCTGAGCTGATCGCCCGCATGAATGCCCGCGCCGCCACAGCACCACAGGTAGAAGCGGCACCTTTAGCCGATTATCTGGATGGGTTGCGCGGTATGGGCCTAAAGCTCGGCGTAGCGACGAACGATTCCGAGGCACCTGCACGGGCGCACCTCGCTGCGTCGAATGTGGTGGATCGGTTCGACTTTATCGCAGGCTACGATAGTGGCTTTGGTGGGAAACCCGCAGCGGGTCAGTTGATCGCCTTTTGCGAGGCGACGGGGCTTGCGCCTGAGGCTTGCGTGATGGTGGGGGACAGCACCCATGACCTTCATGCGGGACGGGCGGCAGGAATGCGCACAGTGGCAGTGCTCACGGGACTTGCAGAGGCGCCAGAACTGGCACCCCATGCCGACGTGGTCTTACCGTCGATTGCTGAACTGCCCGCGTGGATCGCAGCGCAGGGTTAAGCGATCAGTTTCAGGACGATATCGCGGGCGCGGTCAGAGCGCGCTTTGACGTCTGTCTCTGACAGCATTGGCAGAACGCCGATCACGCGGCGGATTTGCAGGTCACTGATCAAGATGTCGAGGTAGAGTTCTGCGGCTTCATAGCCCGTCATGCCCTTAGGCTCTGAAAGGTCGAATACCTGCGCGAGGATCGGAAGGATCGCATCGCGTCCACCTTCGGTAATCGTGCGGCCCAGCATACCCGTGTCATGCACATCGCCCGCCGCAGCACGGTTGAGCACAATCGTGCGCTGGCTCGTCAACATCTGGAGCAGCTGAGGCCCAAAGGTATCGAGGATCGCAGCGAGGTCCTGATCCCCTTCGAGGCTGGAAACGAGCAGTTCGCGGGACGCAGCCACACTGCGTTCGACCATCGACAGGAAGAGACCCTGTTTGTTGCCATACCACTTATAGAGCGTTTCGTTCGACGCCTTTGCGCGTTTGGCAACTTCGAGCATAGAGGTCGCCTTGTAGCCCTTGAGCGACAACAAACCATAGGCTGCCGTTTCAATCTGAATACGGCGGTCGTTCTGTTTGGGTTCGTCCATTGGTGCCTCTTTGCCTCATGCTCGGGTGTATCGAGCAATACGGCAAAAAGGTGACCAACTTGCTTATGAGCATACGAATGCTCTGGCGCCTATTCTTTGAGGCAGTCCGCAAGCACCGTCGCAATATCCAGCATGATCCCAGTGGAGCGGATCGGACCATCGGGGAGGGCCGCACCTTGGGGGTCGACCATCGCGACCTTGGCTCCTGTTCCCTCGGCCACGACCTGCGCCCATTTCGGGGAGGTTTGCGGGTCAACGAGGATACACGTCACGTCCAAATCCTGCATGATCTGGCGGAGTTCAATGATACGCGCAGCCCCCGGTGCCGAGGCATCGCTGATCGTGATTGCGCCCGCGGCAGGCATGTCGAAGGCCCGTTCGAAATATCCCAGAGCATCATGTGACACGACATACTGTCCGCCGCGCACATCGGCGAGCAGGTCCTCAACAGCGGATTGGGTTTCGATAATCGCCGTGGTCTGTGTGGCCGCGTTAAACTGGTAGGTGGCTGCGTTGGTAGGGTCCAATTGGCCGAGCGTATTAGCCAGCGTCATGACCCAAGCGCTCTGCACATCAGGGGCGAGCCACGCGTGGGGATCAACGGCGCCGTGGTCATGTTCGTCGTGATCGTCATGGTGGTCGAGTTCAATCGGAAGCCAACCTTCGGTGTCCAACAATTCAACGACCGTGGCGTCCTTGGCGAGTGTCTCAATCGGGTCCTCAAGGAAAGGGGTGAGGCCATGCCCAACCCAGACCACAACATCCGCATTTTCCAACGCAATCGCATCCGATGGGCGCATCGCGTAGTCATGCGGGCTTGCCCCTGCAGGGAGCAGAACCTCCACCTCTGCCAGATCCCCCACGACGGCCTGAACCATCGACTGTATCGGCGCTGTATCCGTCACAATGCGGAGCGGCTCTGCCTGTAGGGATGTGGCGGCGAGGGAAAGTGCGGTAGCTAGACGAATCGACATCGGGGCCTCTTGTGGTTGCAGGTCGGCGTCGATATACTGGTGATGTTATAACATAACAAGATGCCATGCCCCATAAAATCAGCGGTTTTGCGCCGCACGATCATACCAGTTGTATTCATTCGGCGCTTCAGGCGGCTGAAAACGCCTGTGCAGAACGCGGGGCGCAGTTCACGCCTGTGCGTCGTCGGGTTCTTGAAATATTGCTCGAATCCCATCGCGCGTTGGGGGCCTATGATGTCCTCGCACGGCTCACGACCGAAGGGTTGGGGTCTAAGCCCCCCGTGGCTTACCGCGCGCTTGGGTTTCTGGTTGAACAGGGGTTTGCGCATCGGATCGAACGGCTCAATGCTTTTGTCGCCTGCACACATCCCGGTGCGACCCATGATCCCGCGTTCATGATTTGCCGCGCCTGTCACAAGGTCGCCGAAGCCGAAACCGCGCCGTCCGTTCTATCGGACGCAATCGGGGATAGCGGTTTTAGCATCGAACAGACCGTGATCGAGGCCGAGGGCCTGTGCCCCGCATGCCAAGAGGACCACTCATGAGCCTTTTGACCGCACAGAACATCCACGTCCGCCATGGTGCGGCGACGGTTTTGCACAACGTCAGCTTTGCCATCCACAAGGGCGAGATTGTCACCATTGTCGGTCCTAACGGATCGGGAAAATCGACGCTCCTCCGCACGCTCATTGGGGCGCTGCAGCCGACCTCTGGACAGGTGGTGCGCAAGGCTGGGCTAAAGATCGGATACGTCCCGCAGAAACTGCATGTGGACGCGACGATGCCGATGACGGTGCGGCGGTTCTTGGACCTGCCGACGCGGGTCACGGATGCCGAGGCCGAAGCCGCGTTGACGCGAACGGGCGTTGCGGGGATCGGCACACGCCCATTGGACGGGTTGTCAGGCGGACAGTTCCAGCGGGTTCTTTTGGCACGAGCGATCCTGTCGTCACCTGATATTCTGATGCTGGATGAGGCGACGCAGGGCCTTGATCAACCGGGGTCGGCGGCGTTTTATCAATTGATCGAAGACTTGCGCGATAGCCTCGGCTGTGCGGTTCTGATGGTGAGCCACGAACTTCACGTTGTGATGAGCGCCTCGGACCGTGTGATTTGCCTTAACGGTCACGTCTGTTGCGAAGGCACGCCAGAGGTCGTTTCCGCTGCGCCTGAATATCGTCAGTTGTTCGGCACAGGGACCAAAGGGGCGCTCGCGCTTTATCGCCATGATCACGACCACGGGCATGACCACGATCATCCCCATTGCCATCACGAGGACGCACACTGATGCTCAGCGATTTCATTATGCGTGCGGCACTCGCGGGCGTTGGAACGGCGGTTGCGGCGGGGTTCCTCGGGTCGTTCGTTGTCTGGCGGCGGATGGCCTATTTCGGCGATGCGACCGCCCACGCGGCGGTTTTGGGTGTGGCGATTGCGCTGGGATTTCAAGTGTCGATCTTGGGCAGCGTGGGTGTTGTGGCGGTGCTGATGGCGGTCGGCCTCTGGGCGCTGACAGGGCGCGGCTTTGCTGCCGATACGGTGCTGGGCGTCTTGTCTCACGGAGCCTTGGCGCTGGGCCTTTTGGCGGTCGCACTGGTGCCCTCGGCGCGGGTTGATCTGGATACCTATTTGTTCGGCGATGTCCTGACGGTGAGCAAGACAGATCTGGCGGTGATCTGGGGTGGCGCGGCTGTGGTCGTGGGCGTCCTCGCGTGGCGCTGGTCGCGGATGCTAACCGCAACGGTGTCGCCCGATCTGGCCTATGCGGCGGGTATTGATCCGCGTCGTGAACAGCTTATCCTCACGCTCCTACTTGCAGGCGTTGTGGCCGTGTCGATCAAGGTCGTCGGCGCGCTTTTGATCACCGCACTCCTCATCATTCCGGCCGCCGCAGCCCGTAACCTGTCCCGCACACCCGAAGCGATGGCGGTCATTGCGGTCATCTGTGGGATCATTGCCGCGCTTGGCGGAGTGGGGTTGTCCTTTACCCTCAACACCCAAGCAGGCCCGTCGATTGTCTGCACGGCGGCGGCTCTGTTTGTGCTGAGCCTGTTGCGCCGCCGTGCGTGACCTTATTCATCTCAGGCCGCTTTAGCGGTCTGAGTGAGCAGCGTTTCCGCAATCTGCACCGCGTTCAGCGCAGCCCCTTTGAGCAACTGATCGCCCGATACGAACATCGCGATGGTTTGGCCCGTCGGATCACCGAGGTCCGTGCGAATGCGGCCGACCAGAACGTCTTCAATCCCTGAGGCTTCGGACGGCATCGGGAAATGGTTCGCGTCACGGTTATCGACAAGCCGAACACCCGCAGCGTTTTCCAACTGTGCACGCACGGACTCCGGCGACACATACTGATCAAACCGCACCGAAATCGCGAGCGAATGGGCGCGAAGTACAGGAACGCGCACGCAGGTGATCCCAATGGGCAGACGCGGATGGGCGAGGATGCGGCGGGTTTCCTCAACGACCTTCAGTTCTTCGCCATTGTAACCCGTTTCGGGATCAATCTCGGCGTTGTGGCTAAAGAGGTTAAAGGCGTAGGGATGCGGCAGGACGGTCGGGGAATGGGCCTCGCCGTTTAGGGCAGCGGCGGTCGCGTCACGCAGTTCCTCCATCGCGGCGGCACCAGCGCCTGAAGCGGATTGATAGGTCACGATGTTGAGGCGCGAGATTGACCAGCAGCGTTGAAGCGGGGCGAGGGCAACCGTGGCAATTGCGGCAACGCAGTTGGGGTTCGCGATGATGCCCGCATGTGGAGTGAGCGCGCGACCGTTGGCCTCTGGCACGATCAGCGGAACGGTTGGGTCCATGCGGAATGCGGACGAGTTGTCGATCACCACAGCGCCCGCCCGCACCGCAATCGGCGCAAAGCGGCGCGAGATCGTTGCGCCCGCAGAAAAGAACACAATATCGCAGCCAGCAAAGCTCTGCTCGGTCAGTTCTTCGACGATCAGGTCGTTGCCGCGAAAGGCGATGCGCTGACCTGCCGAACGGGCAGAGGCCAACAGACGAAGAGAGGATACGGGAAATCCAAGGCTCTCTAGGCTGCGGATCAATTCGATGCCGACAGCACCCGTTGCGCCAACAATGGCAACGACTGGGGCGGCGTAGGGCGGTTCAACATGCACGTTCATAGTCTCACTCTTTTTTCAGAGGAGGCGGATTGGGAACGCTTTGGCTGTGTCGCTGAAACCCCATCCGTCTCCGGCGGGGTTTGTTTTGCTTAGATCCGATCAGACCATGCAAAAACGTCCCCCGCCAGAGCGGTGGTCATCTTGGTCATGGTTTTCTTCATCAGGATCGACATGGGACGCTGGTTAGCAGCGATTCCCCAGTTCGCGCAATGGTTTTGTTAAACCTCGGTCCAGATCGTTACTGGGCCGTCATTGATCAGCGACACTTTCATGTCCGCGCCAAAGCGACCGCAGGCCGTCGGAATGCCGAGTTTCGCGACCTCGTCCTTGAACATCTCATAGAGACGTTCGCCTTCGTCGGGGCGGGCGGCGGTCGAAAATCCGGGGCGGTTTCCGCGCGAGGTATCGGCAGAGAGGGTGAACTGGCTGACGATAAGGGCGCTGCCGCCCACATCAACCAGCGATTTGTTCATCTTGCCTTCGTCATCTTTGAAGATGCGCATCTTGGACAGTTTTGCCGCCAGTTTGGCCGGCTTTTCGTCTGTGTCACCGTCCATCGCGCAAACGAGTACGAGCATCCCATGGCCAATTTCGCCGACGGTTTCGCCGTCGATTTTGACTGATGCTTCGGATACGCGTTGAACGAGGGCTCTCACAGTTCATTGCTCCACGGTGGGTTAGCGCCAGCGCGGCTGACGGTCACGGCGGCGGCACGGTTGCCCAGCGATAGGGCGGTGCGGATTGTGTCCTCGTCCAGTTCAGCGACGGCAGCTTTGGTCAGTTTGCCGGCCGACTGAAGGGACGCCAGAACGCCCGCGTTGAACGTGTCACCAGCACCCACAGTATCCACAACGGTCGCTTTTTGCGCTTCGACAAAAACGACGTTCTCGGCGGTGATACCGTAAGAACCTTTGGCCCCTTCGGTGATGCAAACGAGTTTTGCCCCGTTGCTGATCAGCTTCTTTGCGTGATCCATCATGTCGCCTTCGCCAAAGAGCCACGTCAGATCTTCGTCGGACACTTTGATGATGTCGGCCACGGACAGCATACCTTCAATCCGTGCGCGGTAGGTGGCCTCATCACGGATAAAGCCTGGACGGATGTTCGGGTCGATCATGATGACCTTGTTTGCGGCCTCGCGATGGCAGAGCGCCTCGTAGGTTGCGCCGCAGGGATCGACGGGCAGCGAGATGCCGCCAAAGAACAGGGTATCCGCTGTGACCTCGGTCGGCAGATCGTCCTTGGACAACATGCGGCCTGCGGTGTTCTCATCGTAGAACGCATAGGTCGCTTGACCGTCTACCAGTTTGATAAAGGCCACGGTCGAGGGGCGGTCCGAATAGACGACAGCCGAGGTGTCGACCTTTGAATTGACGAGCGTTTCGGTGAGCAGATCGCCCATCATGTCCTGCGCGATGCCAGAGTAGAAACCCGTCTCTGCACCCAAACGACCCAGCGCAATCGCGGTGTTAAACACAGCACCACCCGCGTAGGGAGCATAGCATGCCTCACCCTCGGTCGAGGTGCGGGGCAACATATCAATCAGGGCTTCACCGCAGCACAGGATCATTTCGGGCCTCATCTGGTAGCGTTAACAGTGGACCTCTGGGTGCCTCTAAAACACCAATTAGTCAAGTCATCTGATTAAACTTACTTGTTCTGCGCTACAACGTATCCCACGCCTGCCGCGACAATCAGACCTATGATCGAAGCAAAGGCGATTTTCCAAGCAGAGTAGGGGCGTTCGCCTTGCACCTTGCCCGTCTGACCGTTGACCACAAACCGATAGGTTTTCCCGCGATATTTATAGGCTGCCAACCAAACGGGCAGAAGGATGTGTTTGAAGGTGACATCGCTGATCGAGGTGTTGATGCTATGCACCTTCTGACGGTCACCACCGATATCGAATTTCACATCCCGAAGGATCATCGCATCCATATAGGCGCGGGCTTCGGTGTAGCCTTCCTCAAGGCTGATCTGATAGCCCTCGGCACGGAACCCTGCGAGGAAATCGGGCGAATAGGGCTGAAGCTCGGACAGGTTCCACGGCTGAAGCCCGTCCGTATAGCGTTTCGGCAGCGATTTGGACGCAAGCACCAGCACATCGTCAAAGAACCGCGCCACGCGCCCAGAGGCACGCCGCCATTTGGTGTGACGCTGGCGCACAGTCTGAGATTTCCCGTTCCGAACAACGCGATGGGTTGTGTAATAATCGTCACCCCGTTCGCCTGTGTAGCTCGACTTTGTATCCGCGTCATAGGTCCAGTAGGGGACGTAGATACCGTTGAGCTTGCGACCCTTACGGGCATATTCCTGCAATCCGTTCGGCGCAAACCACAACTGGCCCAGCCATTTCGTCATCGCATCGCGCGCTTGCTTTTCATCGAGCCCGAACGGCAACAACGCCTTGGGTTTGATGTGACGATGGGTGCCCGTGTCCGTCACCACAGGCGTCGCACAGAACGGGCATTCAACAGCGTGATCTTTTTCGTGAATTTCCACCTGCGCCCCACAGTTGGGGCAGGTGCTGACACGGGTTTCTTCGATCTCGGCTTGGGGGAGTTGATGGCGGATGGCCTGTTCAAAATCCAACTCTTTTATCGCCGTGCCCGCATAGTCGCCCTTTTCCACAGCCTCGCTATGCCCACAAAAATCGCAGACCAATTTGTTCTGAACTGGGTCAAACCGCAGGTCAGCGCCGCATTGTTCGCAGGGAAAACGGTGTTCTTGAACAGTCATTCGAAATCCTTGGGCTGTGCCACTAATATAGTGGTCTGCTGACCCGTTCTACAGTCACGAGTAACAAAGGTGTCCGTGTATGACGATAAAAACCGGGGCGAAAATTGATGCGGCGCAGATTGATGCTGCATTGGCTGCACATGCTGAGTGGAAAAACCGCCTGTCAAAGGCCGCGACGGATAAAAACCGCGATTTGCCTGTCGGGACGATCTGTCGAGACGACCGCTGCGCCTTTGGGGAATGGTTCTATGCTCGGCCAAAAGTCGATCAACTCCAACCCTGTCCTCACCATGTCCGCAGGCTTCATGCGGCGTTCCATATGATGGCTGGGAATATTGCACTGGATATCGCTGTCGGTGACTTTCAGGTCGCATTGGATAAAATCCATTCGGCCAATTTTCGTCGGATGAGCGATGATCTAGCCACCGCTCTATCCGCGTGGAAATCCATGGACGACGCACAGGGGCGGCGGTCCGCCTAATTACGGCAGCGGCGGCGGGGGCGGTGCGACGGTGAACAAAAGTGCGAGCTCTGTATCGCCCGCAGGTTTCCAGCCGTCCTGACCAGCGGTCCAGACCAGTGTTTCGCGAGTCAATGCGCCGTCACCAGCCATGCGGCCCAGTGATGCCTTAGAAAACGGGCCTTTGGTTTCGCCTTTGTCCGCGATGTGCCAGACCTTTTCGACGGGCGGCGGCGGAGGCGCAATAGGGGCGACCTGCGGAGCGGTTTGTGGAACAGCGCCCCACGGACCCGACATTGCCTGACCCATGGCCATGCCCATACCAGCGCCCATGCCTGTTGCCATAGCCGAACCCGCACCAGAGGCCGGATTGCCCATCGCCTCTGCTGCGCGCCATTTCATGTGGTCATCCAGATTACCAGCGATCCCACGGCTCGTGCGGGCATCGAGCGCTGCCTCAACCGCCTCTGGCAGGCTGATGTTTTCAATGTAGAACTCAGGGATTTCAAGGCCATAGGCCGCGATGGTTGGCGCGATGGCCTTGTTTACCAAGGCCGCCACATCGGCTGTGTTGGCGGCCATATCCAGAACTGGAATACCTGACGATGCGATCGCACGGCTGAATTCTTGGACGATGATGTTGCGGATTTGGAAGCTGATCTCGTCCATTGTGAATTCGCCGTCGGTGCCGACGATTTCGGTCATGAATTTCGCAGGATCAGACACCTTGATTGTGTAGGTGCCAAAGGCGCGAATACGGGTCGGGCCAAACTCAGGGTCGCGCAGCATGATCGGGTTTTTCGTGCCCCATTTGAGGTCCGAAAAACGGGTGGTGTTGATGTAGTAAATCTCGCTCTTGAACGGCGATTGGAACCCGTGGTCCCAATGCTGGAGCGAGGTCATGATCGGCATGTTGTTCGTTTCAAGCATGTAGAGACCAGGCTGGAACACATCCGCCAGTTGCCCCTCATGAATGAACACCGCGGCCTGACCTTCGCGGACGGTCAGCTTTGCACCGTATTTGATTTCGTGGCCTTCGCGTTCAAACCGCCAAACCATCGTGTCGCGGGTGTCGTCGGTCCAATGAATAACGTCGATGAATTGACCGGACAGAAAATCCAAAATGCCCATACGAGGCTCCTTTCAATTACACAGGTCCGCCGACCAGCTCTGCTGCGATCTGGCGGACGATGGGTGTGGCCTCGGCTTCGGTCATGCCAGTGCTGAGGCGCGGATCGTAAAGTATCTTCAACAAAAGTTCGTCGTGTCGGGTGAGCAGCGCGAATTCGTCGTCATCATTGAAAATCGACGGACGCGCACGCGGGCTGTCGTTGGCAAGGCCAAGCCCCTGCGACAGTTCCTCGTGATAGCATGACTGCCGCATCAATTCTGGATGCTCGGCGCGAATGATCGCAACCGCGCTTTGGTAGGTGTGGCCGTCGGCTTTGAAGGTGCCAATCACGACGCATAACTGATCGCGCGGCAGGTTCACCGCATAGCGCAGCGAACTGTCGTCGATCGACGGGATCAAGCTGCGGATCAAGGGACCCGCCGCGAGTCGGTCGTCCTCGTTCAGGATCAGGACGTGGAAATTGCCGCCGTTGCTGACTTGATTAATGCGCAGACCCGTGATGGAGGCCAGCCGCGATGCAAAGGACGTGATATAACGACGGTCGGACGCGATGATGTCAGACGGCACGTTCGCGCCAAACTGCACGTTCATCTGGATCGGTTGATCCCAGCGCCGCAGCGCCGACGACGTGGCACGTGCCCGAAGCGAGCCGCCACTGGTCGTGTATTCGTCAAACAGCGCAATGCGGATGAAATTCGCGGTCAGTTGTGTGTCGGTAAAGGGCGCGTCAACGTGCCCGTCATCCGTTCGCATCAACCCTTGGGCCAGCGCATTTCGTTCGAGGCGCTGATAGTAGAGCGACAGAAGTTGGCTCTGCTGCGATGGGCCCTCCAACTCCGCCTCTGGCGAAGGGGCTACGGGTTCAGGCGGTGCAGTTGTCGGAGGTGGGGACGGCATGTCCACACATGCAGCGAGCATAAGCCCAGCCGCTGCCATAGAAAATCGCCGTCCCCGTCCGTTCATTTATGCGCCTGTCGAAGTGCCGATGTTGTACCCAGTAGCATTGCCGCGTGCCTTGGCGCTGGCAAGAGTCTCTTTGAGTTCGGACTCCATACGCTGCAGTTCAACCTCTGCTTCGGCACGTTTACGCTTGCCTTCGTCGGCAATCTCGAGGCTTTCGTTGATCGTCGCGATAAGGGTCGCGTTGGCCTTTTTGACCGCTTCGATATCGAACACGCCGCGTTCCATTTCTTCGCGAACGACCTTGTTCGCTTGACGCAGGTTGTCAGCGTTGGCAGTCAACAGTTCGTTGGTCAGGTCGTTTGCCTCGCGAACGGCTTTGGCCGCTTCGGCAGAGCGTTGGATGGTGACAGCCTGTGCCAGTTGGGTTTCCCAGAGCGGCACGGTGTTCACGAGGGTCGAGTTGATCTTTGTCACCAGCGATTTGTCGTTTTCCTGAACCAGACGGATCGACGGCAGCGACTGCATTGTGACCTGACGGGTGAGCTTCAGGTCGTGCACACGGCGCTCCAGATCGTCGCGGGCAGAGCGCAGGTCGCGGAGTTCTTGGGCAACCATCACACCGTCACCTTCGGGGGCTGCAGCAACTTCGGCTTCTTTGGCGGGAATGGTATCCTCGTCCAGTTCTTTCAGTTTTGCCTCGCCCGCAGAGATATAGAGCGCGAGTTCATCGTAGAAGGTCAGCGTGCGTTCATAGAGCACATCAAGGCTTTCGATGTCTTTGAGTAGGGTATGTTCGTGCATCAACAGATCATCGGTGATCTTGTCGATCTGGCCCTGAACGGTTTCAAAACGAGCCGCGAATTTCGCCATCGGTGCGGCGCGGCCCAGCAGTTTTTCCCAGAAGGTGCGTTCGCGGCGCACATCCAGTTCAGAGACCGAGAACCCACGGATCGTGGTTACGATGTTGCGCAGGCTGTCACCTGCGGGGCCAACGTCCTTGTTGCGGACGCCTTGCAGCATCGATTGCGAGATTTCCTGCAGCTCTGCCTGAGCGGACGAACCAAAGCGCACGATGGAGTTGGTATCGCTCATATCCAGTTCGGAAATGCGTTTTGTGATCTCCGCGCTGGTGGTCTCGTCGGCCTGATCCAAGGCCACAATCTCTGTTCCCGGTTCTGCCAAAACAACGGCGGTCACTTTTTCAACATTGGCCAAGCTGGCCTCGGCTTTGGTGCGAATATCTTGGGACATAATGGTTCTCCGTCACATTGACTTTGTTAAAGCGGCTTTACGCCTTCGCGTTGCAGTCTGTCGCGCAACACTTTGATTTCAATATCCATATCGCTGCGATCGTCGGTCAGCATCTTGTCGGTGCGTGCCGCAAAATTCTGTTCGAGGTCGATGAGCAGCTGTTCGTAATCTGCGCGGGCGCTCTGATCGCCCGTTCTCTTATAAAGGTCTGCAAACTTGGCCGAAGCATCGCGTGCCCCCATCAGATAGACGCCCAGATATTTGCGGGCGCCTGTGAGGTCGCGGGGGTCTTCTTCGACGGTGCGGATCATGCGGCGAGCAATGGATTGGAATGTCGCAATCCGACCGTCCAAGGCACGATCCTTAAGCGTGGAAATATGGGCAGCCATCGCGGCGAGGTAATCTTCGGCGTCATCTACGACACGGGCTACGCGGTCCTGCTGGAAGTCATCTATGCCTTCCATGCGTTTGTTTTTAAGCGGGTCGAGGCCAAATGCGACGAGGTAGAGCGCTGTCGCCACGATCCCAAAGGCAGGTGCGGCCAGCACAGGCGATCCACTGCGGATCGACGCCAAGGCCACCGCGACCCCGATCAGAACCGACCCGATGATTTTACGCGGTAGAGCAGGGCGGCGGGCAATGGCGCGGGCGTTATAAGCGGCCTCAGCGCGGAGCCCTTCGCGGGTGAGCCATGCGGAGAGCAACATCAGCGCGGCAGCTGAGAGGCCGACGATCATCAATGTCGCCCCTTCGCGGATCGACACGAAACCGAGCATGGCCGCAGGGATAAAGAGAACATTCGCACGCGCACCCGCCGCGTCTTTGACCCGATGATCGGGGGCTGCGGGGGTAGACGGGGACTGTTGCGATTGTGGGCTGTATTTGCCGCCGTATTTCTGCGCCATCACAGACCTCCGATCCAGCCAAAGGTTGTGCCGAAGAGCAGCATGATCAAAAGCGCGAATGCGATGTTCTTAACAGATTTGGGCATCAAGACCTTCCACACGTAATCAAGAGGACTAGCCCCTTAACGCAACATCCGCATGACGTTGCGCCTGTGGTAGCCCCCAAGTTCCCAATACGTAACATGGACCCTGCAACTGTCGGTAGCAAGGCCTTGAATGTTATGGTTTGCGCGGCGGACGTGGTTTGCGGTTGCGCACGGGTTTTGGTTTCGGCGTCTCTGTCGGGTTTTGGTCGTTGTCCCACCCCATCTGATCCCGAAGAACGCGGCGTTTGACTTCTTCGACTTCGCCCGGTTTGAGGTTGCCCAATTGGAACGGACCGTAGGAGACGCGAAGCAGGCGGTTCACTGTGGCGTTCACGGCCATCATCGCCTTACGGATTTCGCGGTTTTTGCCTTCGCGTAGCGCGATGGTGTACCACGCGTTCGCGCCTTGCTGACGGTCAAAGCCAACTTCCATCGGTGCGTATTTCACGCCGTCTACGGTGATACCACGGCGCAGCGCGTCGATGTCGATTTTCGACCCATCGCCTTTGACGCGGACGCGGTAACGACGCAGCCAGCCCGTGGCGGGCAATTCCAGCTTGCGTTTCAGTTCCCCGTCGTTGGTCAGCAGCAACAAGCCTTCGGAGTTCAAGTCGAGGCGTCCCACGCTCATCACGCGCGGCATGTCTTCGGGGAGCGCACCAAAGACCGTATCACGGCCTTTCTCATCACGTTCTGTCGTCACAAGACCAGCGGGTTTGTGATAGAGCCATAGACGCGCGGGTTCGGGTTCCGACACGGGTTTGCCGTCGACGATGATGCGGTCACCGCTGCTCACGTTTAGGGCAGGGCTGTCGATGACGACCCCGTTCACCTTTACGCGGCCTTCCGCGATCATACGTTCGGCTTCACGTCGGGATGCGACGCCTGCGCGAGAAAGAACTTTGGCGATGCGGTCGCCGTCCGGTGTTTGCGTGCTCATACCCGTCCCATAGCGCCTAAGCGGGTTGCGGCGCAATCATCCCTGAAGGGCAGGTGCGAAAATACTGAGCTGGCAAGGGGGGCGCTGCCCCCCTTAGACCCCCCGGGATATTTGCGGCACAAAGGCAGGGGCTTGCACATTGGGCTGTGGCGGCACAAAAGAAGGAATGACATTCACGAGCTACATGGATCAGGCGCTAGACGAGGCGCGATTGGCCGCCGCGCGCGGCGAAGTTCCCGTGGGTGCGGTGATTGTTGCGCCTGATGGATCGGTCGTGGCGCGGGCGGGGAATAGGACGCGCGAGTTGTCGGACCCCACGGCCCATGCGGAAACGCTGGCGATCCGCGAGGCCTGTGCGCAGTTGGGGAGCGAGCGTTTGGTGGGGCATGACCTCTATGTGACGTTAGAGCCGTGCCCGATGTGTGCTGCGGTCATTTCTTTTGCGCGGATCGGGCGGCTTTATTATGGGGCGGCGGATCCGAAATCAGGTGGCGTGGCACAAGGGCCGCGGGTGTTTTCGCATTCCCAGTGTCATCATGCGCCTGAGGTCTACGATGGCATCGCAGCGCGTGAGGCCGAAGAGATGCTCAAATCGTTTTTCGCAGCAAAGCGTTAAACGGCGGGGAACCGTTTCGCCAGATCGAGCGCTAGTGCCATGTCCGTTCCGTCGAGCGGTCCAGTGTGATGTTGCCTGTGGCGCAGGCGGAAAGCCGATAGGCGCGTATCAGCAGGCACTTGTGGATAGCCGATCGTTGTCAGGAGCGCGTCGAAGGTGGCGGGGTTGACGGGGGCTGTTGGCGTGGCCTTGGCGCGAATAGCGAGACCCTGACGGGCAAGACGGGCCCAATCGAACCGCGCACCCGGATCGATTTTGCGGCCAGGGGCGAGGTCAGAGTGGCCGATCACCCGTTCGGGCGGGATTGACCAGCGCTCCATGATGCCGCTCAGCAAGGTTTCGAGTGCATCCATTTGGGCGGCGGCAAAGGGGGCCGTGCCGATATTGGAGAGCTCAATCCCGATGGACCGAGAATTCACATCCGTGACGCTGCCCCATGCGCCAGCGCCCGCGTGCCATGCACGGTCGGCCTCATCGACGAGTTGGATGACCTCGCCTTGGGTGGTGATGAGGTAATGAGCAGAGACTTCGTGTTCCGGGGAGCACAACACCCGTTCTGCCGCATCGCAATCGGCCATCGCGGTGTAGTGGATCACAACGAGGTCGGGCCGCGCGTTGTCACGTCGCGGCCCGAAATTGGGGGATGTCACCTTGCGGATCAGTTGCCGCTCGAACGAGCTGCGGCGATGTAGGGGGCCGGATCCCAGCCACAGGCAAAGCCGTCGCCATCAGGATCGAGCCCGCGCGGATCGCGGTCAGGCCCACCACGGGCGAGGAAGTCACGCTGCGCCTCATCCGCGCTGGCGTATTTGGCGCAGTTGCGCAGGAACCGACCTTCGCCAGAGAGCATGAAACGGCTATACCATTCTTGACCTTTGGTGTTCGGCGCAGTGAGCGCGTATTCCACGATGTTCGGGCCAGAGGCGACGCGGGTCGGCAGCGCGGTCGGCTGCACCACTTCGTATTGCGAGGCCAGAGCCGCACGGCGTTCTGCGTCAGACTGGATGGTTTCACGAGCCGAGACGGCTTGGAAGTCCTGTTCGTCCGATAGGTTTGCGCCGATCAGGGTCGGGGCTGCGTTGCTCGGCGAGGCTTCAACACCTGTGCTGCGCACGTAGGTGGCGGTGCCGTCACCAGAGGTTTCAGGCAGAATACCAGCAGAGATCAGCTGACCCGTTGGGATCGCTTGGGATGTGTTGGTGGTCGACGACAGTGATGTCGATTGCACAGGCGCACCTGTCAGCGCGTTTTCGCGCTGCCAATCCAATGGATCACCAAAGCCGGGACCATTGCTGGCCGGAACGGTCTCTCCACAAGCGACCAGAACCGAAAGCGCCGATCCAACCAACCACAGTTTATTCACACCCATACCGTGACCCTCTAATCCCAGACTTATCGCCGTTTACCACCACTTCTGTGGCTTGGCTACAAATCCGGTGGACCCTTCGAGAGAATAGGCGATGTTCAGCAGATCAGCCTCTTCCCACGGTTTGCCGATCAGCTGCAGGCCAAGCGGCAGGCCGTTCGCATCCAGACCCGCAGGCACGGACACACCCGGAAGACCCGCGAGGTTCAGCGTCACGGTGAACACGTCGTTGAGATACATCTGCACTGGATCAGCATCCGACACTTCGCCGATGCCAAAGGCAGGCGACGGGGTGGTCGGGGCGAGGATCGCGTCAACGCCGCTTGCAAACACGTTTTCAAAGTCGCGCTTGATCAGGGTGCGGACCTTGCGGGCGCGGTTGTAGTAGGCGTCGTAGAAACCAGCTGAGAGCACATAGGTGCCGACCATGATGCGGCGCTGCACTTCGGCGCCAAATCCTTCGGCGCGGGTTTTTTCGTACATCTCGTTGATGCCGTCGCCAGCGCCGAGCGTGGCGCGGTGACCAAACCGCACGCCGTCATAGCGCGCGAGGTTCGACGAGGCCTCAGCAGGCGCAATCACGTAGTAGGCAGGCAACGCGTATTTGGTGTGCGGCAGGCTCACGTCAACGACCTTAGCGCCCGCATCACGGAGCATGTCTGCCCCTTTGTCCCAAAGACCTGCAATCTCAGCGTTCAGGCCGTCCAGACGGTATTCGCGCGGAATACCGATGGTTTTGCCTTTGATGTCGCCTGTGAGGGCGGCTTCGAAATCAGGAACGGCAATGTCGGCGCTGGTGCTGTCGCGCATGTCGTGGCCCGACATTGCGGTGAGCATGATCGCGGTATCGCGGACGGTTTTGGTCATCGGGCCAGCTTGGTCCAGCGAGGACGCATAGGCGACAATGCCATAGCGCGACACACGGCCGTAGGTTGGGCGGATGCCAACGGTGCCAGTAAAGGCCGCAGGCTGACGGATAGAACCGCCTGTGTCAGTGCCGATCGCACCGATGCAAAGGTCAGCGGCAACAGCCGACGCCGAACCACCCGAGGACCCACCCGGTGTCAGTTGACGGTCATCGACCTTCCACGGGTTCACGGACGGGCCGTAAGCCGAATGTTCGTTCGACGACCCCATGGCGAATTCGTCCATGTTCGTCTTACCCAGCATAACCGCGCCGTTTTCAAACAGCTTGGTCGTGACGGTGCTATCGTATTCAGGTTTGAAACCCTTGAGGATTCCCGACGCTGCTTGGGTGTCGACACCTTTGACGCAGAACAGGTCTTTGATCCCGAGAGGGATACCCGACAGGGCAGGGGCGTCCGCGTAACCGCGCGCATCCGCTGCTTTGGCCTGTTCCATCGCCAGTTCTGGGGTCTTGTGAACCACAGCATTCAGAACGCCTTGGGCGTCGATGGCGGCCAGACAGGCTTCGGTCAGGGCGACAGAGGTTGTTTCGCCTTTTTTCAGCGCATCACGCGCCTCGGCGATGGTGAGTTTGTTCAGATCGGTCATTATTCCACCACCTTCGGCACAGCAAAGAACCCTTCACGCGCATCGGGCGCGTTTTTCAGCACGGCTTGCTGCTGGTTGCCATCAGTCACGACATCGTCGCGGCGTTTCAGGCGTTGTGGCGTGACAGAGGTCATCGGTTCGATGCCATCTACATCCACTTCTTCCAGTTGCTCGATAAAGCCGAGGATGGCGCTGAATTCTTGCGCCAGTGCGGGCAGTGCGTCTTCTTCCACCTTGATGCGGGCCAGTTTGGCCACGCGGCGGGCGGTATCCGTGTCAATCGACATGGGCCTCTCCGAATATTTGGGTCGTTGTCGCGTTTAACGCCGCAGGCCAGAACCCGCAAGGCTCTCGGGGCTTAGAACAGGCTAAGTTGGTCAGGGTTTGCGCGTTTTGCCGTTTTTCGTCGGGCCGTTGGGCGCTTCCGACTGCCTAGCTTTTGGTGCACCCCCCGCGCCACATCGCTAAACCCGATGCCGCGTTTGATCGACGTAATTTTGTCTTTGGCGGATTTGGTTGCCGACGCAAGATCGACAATCGGCATAGGATAATCGCGGCCCAGTACAAAATCCGACCGATCTAGAAACGTTTTTTCCCACGTCCATGGGGTATGAATTGCTTCGCGTGGAAGGTGAGCCAGTTCAGGAACCCATTTTCGAATAAAACGACCGTCTGGGTCGTGCTCTTGGGACTGTTTGATGGGGTTATAGACCCGCATCGTATTGATCCCCGTAACCCCCGATTGCATCTGCAGTTGGCTATAGTGAATGCCCGGCTCATAGTCGGTAAACAGCCTCGCGAGATGTTGTCCCGTAACCCTCCAGTCGAGCCAGAGTTGGTAGCTGGCAAAACTGACCAACATCGCCCTCATGCGAAAGGTGATCCAGCCTGTTGCCGTCAAATTCCGCATGCAGGCATCGACAAAGGGGAAACCTGTGCGCCCTTCGGCCCAAGCTGCGAAATGGGGATGGCTGGCGTCGTGTCGGTCAAGCGCTTCGAACGCAGGATGCATACAGTGTGTCTCTATCGAGGGCTGGTCCTCGATTTTCTGGACGAAATGACACCGCCACGCGAGGCGCGATCCAAAGGCGGAGAGATTTCGACCAAAAGACGCCGTATCAGCCGTGGTGAGTTGGTTGCGCCGTTTGCTAATGGATTGGACGACCTCGCGAACCGACATCGTGCCCCACGCGAGATGCGCCGACATGCGAGAGCAATGATAGTCCGACACAAGGGGAGAAGAGATATTGCGCAGATAACCGCGTGACCTGTTTGTCAGAAATGATCTCAGGTCCGCGACGGCGGCACGACGACCGCCAATTTGTGTGCTGCCGCTCAGGGGCGGACCGAACATTGGGTCGTCTTTTTTCGGCAGAGGTGATGAGTGCACATATGGTGCAGGCGCAAGGTGCTTCGGCTTTGGGATGATTTTATCGGCCATGCGGCGGTTGCGGATCGCAGCCCAATCGTCGCGTGAGGCGAGTCGGCGAACTACGCCATTCGATGGCATCTCTTGCAGGGTAATCCCCTGAGAACGGCAAAAGCGGATCACGGCTCGGTCACGCTGATAGGTCCAGTCGTTCCCACTCTCCTCATGACATGAAATCCTCGCGATCCCATGTTCGGCGTGCAATTGGGCTAAGACGTCGACCGCTGATCCGATCCGAATGATCAGCGGCTGGCCAAGCTCGGTGAGATGTTCGTTCAGTTCGCTCAGGCAGTCGTTGACAAAGTGCCAGTGTCGGCGAGATGCGTCGGGTTGGCGCCATAGGTAAGGCTCGACGATGTACAGCGGAACGACGGGCAGGCTAAGCTGCGATGCCGCATACAGCGGGGCGTGATCTTCGACCCGCAAGTCGCGTTTGAACCAAACGACATGAACTGCTGTTTTCATCGCTACACTTCTGTTGCTGAGAGCGCAGAGCTAGTCTTTGGCGCGCGCTAAACAACCTTTCCCGTTGACCTATGGCGCAGAACCGCATAGCGACGACGCCGCGCGGATGGCTGGATGACCGCGGGCCCTTGGGTCCGAGGAAAGTCCGGACACCAGAAGGCACGGTGCCGGGTAACGCCCGGCGGGGGTAACCCCAGGGAAAGCGCCACAGAGAACAGACTACCCTGCATGCAGGGAAAAGGTGAAACGGTGGGGTAAGAGCCCACCGCGGGACTGGCAACAGGACCGGCACGGCAAGCCCCACCGGGTGCAATGCCAAATAGGGACCTCGCGCCTCGTATGGGGCAGGGACGCCTAACCCCGAGAGGTCCGGGTTGGCAGCTAGAGGCGGTTTGGTAACAGATCGTCTAGATGAATGGTCATCCAGAGGGGAAACCCTTGGACAAAATCCGGCTTATAGGCCGTCCGCGCATAATCTTTACGTTTCCCATTACAATTGCGGTTGACTCGGGGGCGGGCGGCTGTAAAAGGCGGGCTTCATACGAATTCACGCGATGTGCCGTTCTAATAACGGCCCGCGATCAGGAGAGATGAGACATGGCGAAGCCGACCACTATCAAAATCCGCCTGAACTCCACCGCGGGTACTGGCCACTTCTACGTTACTAAGAAAAACGCACGCACAATGACCGAGAAAATGGTTGTCCGTAAGTACGACCCGGTTGTTCGCAAGCACGTTGAATACAAAGAAGGTAAGATTAAGTAATCTTGCCCTTTGTCTAATCGACAACGATTGTAGGCCGCGCGACACCAGCGCGGTCTTTTTCGTTGTACCGTTCTAATATGGGTATTGTCCGTGAATCGGTCCTATCGGACCTCGCCGCGATCACGCAGCTTTGTAATCGTAGCTTTAATCTCCTTCTGACGGACGATTATGCGCCGTCCCTTATCGAACAGGCTGTACCCTATATGGCAAGGCCGCCCGTCGATCTGATCATCCGTGGTCAGTATTACGTTTACGAACAGGATGGTGCGATCTACGCCGCTGGCGGGTGGTCGGGTGAAGGGCCTAATACGTCAAAGATGCCCAAAGGCTATGGCACCGTCAGGATGCTTGTCGCTGATCCAGACCACGTGCGGCACGGCTGTGCCTCTGAAGTGTTCAACCAGATTATAGCGGCGAGCAGGCTTGCGGGCCTCAAGGGGCTCTATGGGCCTGCTACGCGCAACTCTGTCGGGTTTTTCCGGAACAAAGGTTTCGTTCTTTCAGGTGACGATATGCTCGACCTCAGTGGGGATGGATCGATTCTGTTTCCCGTGATTTGGCTGAAGCTTGATTTTTAGCCCGCGATGTTTTTGAGGATCGCCAGCGCCTCTGCATGGACCGCTGCATTTGCCGCAGCGATCACACGACCGCCGTTATGCGCAGGGTTGCCCTGCCAATCGGTAACAACGCCACCGGCGGCTTGGATCACGGCGATAGGCGCTTGGATGTCATAGGGCTGTAGGCCCGCCTCAATCACCAGATCAATCTGACCTGCGGCGAGCAGCGCGTAGGCATAGCAATCGCAGCCATAGCGGACCAATCGCGCCTTAGTAGCGACAGCGGTGAATCCGTCGCGCTCGTCAGTGCTGCCAACCTCTGGGAAGGTGGTAAAGACGATGGCCTCTGCCAGCGGACGGGCGGGGCGGGTTGACAGCGCAGAGGTGCCCATAGGGCCTGTAACCTCGGCCAAGGTCGGTGCACCGATGAAACGCTCGCCGATATAGGGCTGATCGATCACGCCAACCACAGGGCCGCTCTCTGGTCCAACGGCGATCAAAACGCCCCACGTCGGCGTGCCAGACAAATAGCCCCGCGTGCCGTCAATCGGATCCAGAACCCAAGTCAGCCCCGTGGTGCCGTCCTTTTTGCCGTATTCCTCGCCAAAGATCGCATCATCGGGACGCTCACGCGCCAAAACATCGCGCATCGCACGTTCTGCGGCGCGGTCGCCTTCGGTTACGGGGTCAAAATCGGCGGGACGTTTGTTGTCGGCATCCAGCCCTGCGCTGCGGAAATAGCGCAGGGTTTCGGGACGCGCAGCATCGGCAAGCAAATGGGCGACCCTGATAAGATCGCCCATAGTAGCTGTATCAATAGTATTCGACATGACGCGTCCTCTTTGTTCCGCTGCTGCGGTAACGCGGGGCGCGCCTATCGGTCAAGTGCTCAGGCGGCAGCGTCGCTCAGGACGCGGGCCAGATCGAACAAACGACGGCGCTGGGCTTCGGGAATCGCGTAGTACGACCGCAGAAGTTCCAGTGCTTCTTTGTCCGACAGAATGTCGTTGGGCATATTGCCTTCAGAGACCGGAGCATTGCTTTCCAGACCTTCAAAGAAGAACGAAACATCGACGCCCAGCGCATGGGCGATGTCCCAAAGACGGGATGCGGAAACGCGGTTCATACCGGTTTCATACTTCTGGATCTGCTGAAACTTGATGCCGACTTTTTCGGCAAGCTGCTGCTGCGTGGTGCCGATCATCCAACGACGATGCCGGACGCGTTTACCGACATGGATATCAACGGGATGGCTCATAGGGTTTCCTCTCGGGTTTTCGCCGAGCACTCACACTTCGCACTGTTGCCCCATCAACAGTCGAAGGCCGTTTTCGTGCGCGACGATTTTTTGTTTTGATGCCTGATATTAAACACGTAACGGTTGCGTTTTGAACCTGACCTTTAGGACAGGTTGTATCGCTCTTTCGCTCAGTGACTGTGCGATAGTCCACACCAACGCACATGTTGGCGAGAAGGATTTGATCCTTTAGGTTATGGAAAAACCTGTTAACTTCAAGGAGTCCCGCCGCATGAAAGCCTTTCAAGTCGTCGATTTTGACAGCCCCGCCCATTTGGTCGAGATCGACGTGCCGCAACCAGCGGCTGGAGAGGTTTCTCTTCGGATAGAAGCCTGTGGGTTGAATTTCGCCGACATTCTCATGACCAAGGGCAAATATCAGGACACGCCAAAACCGCCGTTCACTCTGGGGCTTGAGGTCTGCGGTGTGGTGACGGCGCTGGGTGAGGGTGTCACCTGGCCAGAGGTCGGCCAACGCGTGGCCGTTTTTGGCGGGCAGGGCGGTCTGGCGGAATACGGCGTATTTCCTGCGGACCGCTGTATCGCTGTGCCCGATGCGATGCCTTCGACGCAAGCAGCAGGATTCATGGTGGCCTATGGCACCTCGCACCTCGCGCTCACGCGGCGGGGTCGGCTAAAGGCGGGTGAGACGCTCGTTGTCTTAGGCGCTGCGGGGGGCGTCGGTCTGACGGCGGTCGAGATTGGCAAACAACTCGGCGCGCGGGTGATTGCTGTGGCCCGCGGCGCCGATAAGCTGGCCGTAGCAAAGGCAGCGGGCGCGGATCACCTGATCGACGCAGATGCCGATCTGGCGGCAGAGCTAAAGGCGCTGGGCGGTATTGATGTGGCCTATGACGCGGTTGGGGGCGAAAGCTTTACCGCCGCGCTCAAGGCGGCCAAGCGCGAGGCTCGTCTTTTGGCGATCGGATTCGCCAGTGGGGACGTGCCGCAAGTGCCTGCCAACCACCTCTTGGTCAAAAACGTCGATGTGATTGGCGTCTACTGGGGCGGCTATCTGAAATTTGCGCCTGAGGCTCTGACCGAAAGCCTCGCTGAATTGCTCGACTGGTATGCGCAGGGGCGGCTGAAGCCACACGTGAGCCATGTCCTCCCCCTCGATCAAGCGGCGGAGGGGATAGACCTGCTCGCCTCTCGCAAATCTACGGGCAAGGTCGTGATTACGCCGTGACGCTGTAAGCCTTCCTCAGAAGGTCCGCGAGGCTGGGGATTACTGGCGAATTGCGGCCCTTTTGAATGTAGAGGTTGATGTTCGTCACAGGCAGATCGGGCAGGGCGCCATTGTGGTCAATCTCTGCCAGTTGCGGCGGCTCTGTCCCTTTGAGCATCGTATGAATGGCGAGGTCGGCGGCCACAGTGGCCTCGGATGTCCGCGTGGAATCCGTATCAAGTGCCATTTCCCATGGCAGGTTTGCCTCGTCCAAACTGCGCTGGGCGATTTGGCGGAAAATGCAATGGGCCTCATGTGCCAACCTTAGCGGTCGATTGCGATAGGCAGTCCCCTCGGGCGCGCCGATCCAGACCAGAGGCACTGACCGCAACAGCGTTGCATCTTCGGGCGTTCCGTATTCGGTGGTCAACAGCACGTCGATCTCGTGCCGTTCGAACTGCTCTTTCATCTGTTTTGTGTAAGACGAAATCAGTCGCACCTGCATCCGTGGGAAATCCATCGAAAACTGGCGCAGAACAGGCGGTAGCACAGGGTAGACGATGTCATGCGGCACGCCCAAGGTAATCTCTCCCTCGTAGCTGTCTGCCGTCAAACGGCCCAAGGCTTCGTCATTCAGGTCGAGCATCTTTCGCGCATAGCCGAGCAGTTGTTCGCCTTCAGAGGTGGGGCGAATGGTGCGCTCTGACCGATCCAAGAGAGATAGCCCCAGATTTTCCTCAAGCCGTTTGAGCTGCATAGACACGGCCGATTGCGTCAGGTTCAGCAGGGTCGCCGCACGGGTCACACCCCCTGTTTCCGCAACGGTGGCAAAGGCGCGTAGGGCAGTCAGGTCGAGATTTCGGGCCATAATCACAATCCGTGATGGTTCACTTCAAATACATTTATTTCCATTATGCAATCACCGCGTGCAATATCAAGAGTAATGATAAACCCCATGATTGCATCACGAAAGGAAATGTTATGTCCGACCTGTCTTATGTTTGCTCCTGCGATGTTGTCCGCCCGACCCGCAGCGGTGTCTTGAGCCTCATCGTCCGCGCCGTTGGTCTGCACAGAAGCCGCCGTCAGCTCAGTGCTCTCGATGATCATATGCTGGCCGATATTGGTGTGACGCGTCAGGACGCGATGGCCGAAGCAGAGCGCCCCGTTTGGGACGCGCAAGATCATTGGACACGTTCGACATTTTGATCGGGCATAAAGTCTTGAATCCTCGCACCTCCATGCCAATATGGTAACCAAAGCCCCATTGGGGCACCACCACAGCTACTCTTGGAGGATTTTATGGCTGATTTCCGCACGATGCGCGCCAATGCCGGTGTCCGCACCGCTGCCATTGACGAGGGTCTTCGTACCCACATGAACAAAGTCTATGCGACGATGTCTGTCGGCACCCTGCTGACCTTTATCGTTGCTTGGGCCTTCGGGACGAGCGATGCGCTCTTCTCGATCCTGCGTGACCCGCGGACCCTGCAGCCCAACATTCTGGGCTGGATCGTTATGTTCGCGCCGCTGGGCATGGTGTTCTTCTTTGGCGCTGCGTTGAATCGCCTGTCGGCTGCAGGTGCGCAGCTTTACTTCTACGCCTACGCATCCGTCATGGGTCTGTCGATGTCGTGGATCTTTATGGCCTTCACGGGCGTATCGATCGCGCAGGTGTTTCTGATCACGTCGATCGCCTTTGCGGGTCTGTCGCTGGTTGGTTACACCACCAAAAAAGACCTGAGCGGTATGGGCTCGTTCCTTGTGATGGGTGTGATCGGCCTTCTGGTCGCGATGATCGTCAACATGTTCCTGCAGTCGCCTGCGATTGCATACGCAGTGTCGATCCTCGGCGTTCTGATCTTTGCTGGTCTGACTGCATATGACACCCAGAAGATCAAAAACGATTACATCCAGCACGCGTATGCGATGGATCAGGAATGGCTGGGCAAAGCCGCTATCATGGGCGCGCTGAACCTCTACCTCGACTTCATCAACATGTTCATGTTCTTGCTGCAACTTTTCGGCAATCGCGATTAATCGCACCTGAACACAAAACACTCAAAGGCCGCCTCAGGGCGGCCTTTTCGTTTGGATAGGTCCCACGATCATTTGGTTAAACGTGGTGCAAATTCAGGTTGAAGTGTCGTTGATGGTGACAGATCACCAGTCAAGGACTCGCGCGGCACAATGTTTTACAGAATTTATGCCATCAAATTTGGGTCCCAGCCGACGTCAAAACTCGCGGCTGCGTTCTTTACAGAATCCTTGGAAAAAGACGGTGATCGTCTACCAATCCTGACCGCAGAAATCCTCTTTGACGCAGAGGGGAGCATTGTTCTCCAAGTTGGTTGCGCCTCTGTGAATGACATGAACAAGTTCACCCGCTACGGCGACGCTTTGATTGAACAACTGCGGCACAGCTTTACCTGCAAGGTCGAAAAATACTCGACGATCTCGGTGTTCAAATACGAACGCCAGAACGCGCCCGTTGCTCTTTAAGACTGACGGGTCTGCCAAAGCACTGTAAGACTGGGGCGGACACTCCAGACGGGCCAAACATGACACAAACACTGATCAAAGGCGCAACCATCCTGTCGATGGATGATGATGCGCGTGAATTTACGGGCGATGTTTTGATCGATGGTGGTGTGATCACCGCAGTTGGTCCCGATCTGCCGCAAGGTGACGCAAAGGTCGTCCATGCAGAGGGATGCCTTCTGACGCCCGGTTTGGTGAACACGCACCACCACCTATATCAAACGCTGACCCGCGCGGTGCCTGGTGGACAGGATGCGTTGCTCTTTGGGTGGCTGAAAACGCTCTATCCGATTTGGTCGCGGTTCGGCCCAGAGGAAATGTACGTTTCCGCCTCTATTGGTCTGGCTGAACTGGCGCTCTCGGGCTGCACGCTGACCTCGGATCACCTTTACCTTTATCCGAACGGGTCGCGGTTGGATGATACCATCGCAGCGGCCCAAGATATCGGGATGCGGTTCCACCCGACACGTGGTGCGATGAGCATTGGCGAAAGCAACGGCGGCCTGCCGCCCGATAGCCTTGTGGAACAAGAACCCGCGATCCTAGAGGACTGCATCCGCGTTGTGGACACTTTCCATGATGCCCGCGACGGGGCGATGGTTCGTGTGGGGATTGCGCCCTGTTCGCCCTTCTCGGTGACGCGTGATCTGATGCGGGACGCGGCGATCCTTGCGCGGGATAAGGGCGTGATGCTGCACACACACCTTGCCGAAAATGATGAGGACATTGCCTATAGCCTCGAAATGTTTGGCTGTCGTCCGGGGCAATATGCCGAAGACCTTGGCTGGACTGGATCTGACGTATGGCACGCGCATTGCGTCAAACTCGACGGGTCAGAGATCGACATGTTCGCCCGTTCGCGCACGGGCGTCGCCCATTGCCCCTGTTCAAACTGCCGCCTTGGGTCGGGGATTGCACCGCTTCGCGATATGCGGGACGCGGGCGTGCCTGTCGGTCTTGGTGTCGATGGATCGGCGAGCAACGATGCGGGCAATCTGATTGCCGAGGCGCGTCAGGCGATGCTCCTCCAACGAGTGGCACGCGGGGCAGACGCTATGTCATCGCGCGAGGCGCTGTGGATCGCGACACGCGGCGGGGCAGAGGTTCTGGGGCGTCACGACTGCGGTCAAATCGCGGTCGGTAAACGGGCCGACATTGCGATCTGGGACATGAACGGGATTGAGGCCGCAGGTAGCTGGGATAAGGCTGCGATTTTGCTTGCAGGGCCAACTCGTGTTAAGGAACTCTTTGTAGAAGGGCGTCAGATTGTTCAAGGCGGCCATTTGGTGTCGATTGACCTTGAACAGATGATCGGACGGCAAAACCGTTTGGCAAAGGCGCTCATTGAATAAACGAAACGGCTTTGGGGGCATTGCCATGCGTTACACATTACTCACCGTTGCATCGATTGCCGCATTGTCTGGCTGCGTTGTGGTGCCGATCCCGCTCGGCCCTGCAACACCAGACATGAGCAGTATCACCATCACTCCCGCGACCACGGGCTTTGGCAAAATGCTGGTGGATTTTCGGGCGCAGAACGGGCTGGGTCCGGTTGAGGAAAACGCGGTGCTGACCGCGACGGCCAATGCCTATGCGCGCACCTTGGTTGAAGCGGGGTCGCACGAACACCGTGGGCCTGACGGGTCGATGCCGTGGGATCGCGCCAAAGCGCAGGGGTATTGTTCGGGCTATGTCGCAGAGAACATCGCGTGGGGCCAGAAGTCCGAGGCCGAAGTGTTCAACGCGTGGCTCACATCACCAGGGCACAGGGCCAACATGCTGCTCGACGGGATCGCGCGGTTTGGTCTGGGTCGCTATCAGGACGAATGGGTTCTGGTGCTTGGCGGGCCGTGTTAAACGGCCCGACCCGCGACCCAAACATCGCGAATGGCCCGATCATCGCCCATCATGATGGTCGGGAACAGTGCGTCCCAAATGTCATTGGCGCGGGTACTGCGTTGCGTAATCACAGGAGTTGAGGCCAGATCAATCACCGTGATGTCGGCCTTTGCACCAACGCCCAAATGACCGATTTGCCCCGACATATGCAGGGCTGATGCGGATCCTTCGGTTGCAAGCCACATCAACTGGCTAGGATGCACGGCGACCCCACGCAGTTGGGCAATCTCATAGGCCGCAGCCATCGTTCGCAGCATCGAAAAGTTCGACCCGCCGCCTGTGTCCGTGGCAAGACCAATACGGATCGTCGTTTGCGCAAGGCCCATCAGGTCGAACAACCCCGACCCGATAAAGGTGTTCGAGGTCGGACAATGCACTACTGAGGCGCCGACCTCGGACAGGCGGGTAATTTCGCGCTCAGTCAGGTGGATCGCGTGACCATAAAGGCCACCTTTGCCCAGCAGTCCGAACCGTTCGTAGGTGTCCAGATAATCGCGGCATTCGGGAAAGAGCGTTTTCACCCACTCAATCTCGGGGAGCTGTTCGCTCAGGTGTGTTTGCATCAGGCAATCTGGGTGTTCGGCCCACAGGGCACCCAGCGCCTCTAGCTGTTCAGGGGTCGAGGTCGGCGAAAACCGTGGCGTAATCGCGTAGGTGTTGCGCCCGACGCCGTGCCATTTTTCTAGCAATAGCTTGCTGTCGTCATAGGCGGACTGCGCCGTATCGCGCAGCGTGTCTGGCGCGTTACGGTCCATGCAGGTCTTGCCCGCAACAACCGCCATCCCGCGTGCCGTCGCGGCCCCGAAAAACGCATCCACCGATTCTGGGTGGATGGTGCAAAAGCTCGTCAGGGTCGTCGTCCCATGCGCCAAGGCGAGGTCGAGCGTCCGTCCCGCGACCTCCTCTGCATAGGCCAAATCATGGAACCGCGATTCTTCGGGGAAGGTGTATGTGTTCAGCCAATCGATCAGCTGTTTGCCCCAAGACGCGATAATGCCCGTTTGGGGATAGTGCATATGGGCATCAACAAAACCTGCGGTGATCAACGCATCGCCATAATCGGTCACTGGCACATCGGGATGCGCGCGGCGCAGGTCATCTGCTTCGCCCACGGCAGTGATTGTATCGCCGTCGATCAGCACCGCTCCGCGAGAAGAATGATGGCTAACTTCTTCCCACGCTGAGGAAAAAGGATTGCCCGAATAGGAGAGCGTTTGCCCGATGAGGAGATGTTTTGTCATACTGTCATGCTAATCTGATCAAACCTTTGCGTAAATCGCAGAAAAGCAGCCTCTATGTGTTGTGACCGCACGGCAAATACGTATTTTGGGGGCAACAAACGGGGGCGTCATGGCCGAGCTGATCGAAGACCACGAAGAAGAGGCATTTGGTGTCACAGAAAGTCTCGTTGACGGGGTTCTCGAGGCTGTTGATGCGGGCGATGCCGAGCAGGTCGATTTCCTGCTCGATCCCTTGCACCCTGCGGACATCGCCCATGTGATCGAACAGATCTCGCCGCGCGAACGGCGGGACCTGCTGGATGTCTGGAAGGGCGGGATGGACGGGGAAATCCTGTCCGAACTCGACGAAGGTATCCGCGAAGAGATCATCGAAAGCCTCGCGCCTGCGGAACTGGCTGAGGCTTTCCGTGAACTCGAATCCGATGACGTTGTTGACCTTGTTGAATACCTAGACGAGGACCAACAAGAAGCGGTTCTGGATGTTCTTGAAGGACCAGAGCGGGTCGTTGTCGAGAAGGCACTCGCTTATCCCGAAGAATCTGCTGGGCGCCACATGCAGGTCGAAATCGTTCGCGCGCCCGAACATTGGACGGTGGGCGAAACGATTGATTTCATGCGGTCGGGTATCGATCTGCCGGATCAGTTTTACCATGTGGTGTTGGTCGATCCCAAGATCAAACCCGTGGCCTATGCGACCCTTGGCCGTATCCTGTCTTCTCCTCGCAGCGCGAAACTGCGCGACATTTGCGAGGACAGCTTCCGCGTCTTTGACGTGAACGATACGGCGGCGGATGTGGCCCATGCGTTCAACCACTACCACCTGATTTCGGCGCCTGTCGTGGACGAAGATGACCGTCTGGTTGGTGTGATCACCATCGACGACGCGATGACCCTTCTGGACGAAGAACACGAAGAAGACATCCTGCGTCTTGCAGGTGTGGGTGAAGGTAGCCTGTCGGACAGCGTGCTCGAGACCACGCGCCAGCGCCTTCCGTGGCTCGGCGTGAACCTCGTGACGGCGATCCTCGCGTCGATGGTGATCAGCCTGTTTGAGACGACGATTTCGGGGCTCGTGGCTTTGGCCGTGTTGATGCCGATTGTGGCGTCGATGGGCGGCAATGCGGGCACACAATCGTTGACAGTTGCCGTGCGTGCGATGGCGACACGCGACCTGACAGGGTCGAACGTTTGGCGCGTGATCCGCAAAGAGATGATGGTCGGTCTATTGAACGGATTGGTCTTTGCGGTGCTCATGGGCTTGGTCGGTTACGTCTGGTTCGGCACGCCTATGCTGGGTGTGGTCCTCGCGCTAGCGATGGTGATCAACCTTGTGGTCGCTGGGCTTGCTGGCACGATGGTGCCTGTCGCGCTCGAACGTGCTGGCGTTGACCCCGCATTGGCCTCTGGTGCCTTTGTGACCACGGTGACAGATGTCGTCGGGTTCTTTGCTTTCCTTGGCTTGGCTGGATGGATGCTCCTATGACGCTTGATGAACAGAAGGCTGCGGCGCGGGTCGCCGCCTTTGCCCGCCGCAAAGAGGCCCATCAAGCGGGCGTCGGCACATCCGCGCATCTTTCAGAGGTCCTCGCGGGGTATCGTGGCGTGCCGCTCGCGGGTTACATGCCGATGCGGACCGAGATTGATCCGCTGCCCGCAATGGCCGAGGCCGCAGCGCACGGCCCTGTCGGTGTGCCTGTGATCATGGGGGCTGCAACACCGCTCAAGTTCCGCCAGTGGGAACCAGACTGCACCCTCATCGCGGGAGAGTTCGGCGCAATGATCCCCGAAAGCGGGGAGTGGATAGAGCCAGAGATCCTCATCGTACCCCTTGTCGCGTTTTCGCGGACAGGCGGTCGTCTGGGCTATGGCGGTGGTTTCTATGATCGCACGCTAGAGAAACTGCGCGCCAAACGCGCGACGCTGGCGATCGGGTTTGCCTATAGCGCCCAAGAGGATGCCAATATCCCGCTCGAACCTGTGGATCAGCCGTTGAACCTGATTGTCACCGAAAACGGTGTGATCGAGGTCGGGTAAAGGGCAGGGGGCGCTGCCCCCTCTGGGCCTTTGGCCCATTCACCCCCCGGGATATTTGACGCACAAAGGCAGCGCAGAGAGCGGCGGAGGTTGCGCATTTATTGGCACGGGCCTAGAGGTATTTCATGAAAATACTCTTTCTTGGCGATGTGATGGGTCGTGGCGGACGCGCGGCTGTGGTGGATGCGATCCCGAAAATGCGGGACGCGTGGGGGCTCGATTTCGTTGTGGTGAACGGCGAAAACGCGACGCGCGGCATGGGATTGTCGGGCGAACACGCCAAGATGATGTTGGACGCGGGCGCGGATGTGATCACCTTGGGCGATCATGCCTTTGACCAAAAGGACATGATGGCCTTTTGCGAGCAAGAGCCGCGGATCATTCGTCCGTTGAATTTCTCCAAGGTGGCACCAGGCAAAGGGGCGCGGGTGTTTACGGCGCGGCGGGGGCAGAAGGTTCTTGTCACGCAAGTGTTAGGTCAGGTGTTCATGAAGCGCCCGTTTGATGACCCGTTCTCTGCCGTGGATCAGGTGTTGCGTCAGTTCCCCTTGGGTGGGTTGGTGCAGGCGACGTTGGTGGATGTGCACTGCGAGGCGACATCAGAGAAAATGGCGATGGGTCACTTTTGCGATGGGAAGGCTTCGGTTGTTGTGGGGACGCATACTCACGTGCCGACCGGCGACGCGCAGATTTTGCCAGCGGGCACGGCGTTTCAGTCGGATGCGGGGATGTGCGGCGATTATGACAGCGTGATCGGCATGACCAAGGCGGAACCACTGCGTCGGTTTATCACGGGCATGGCGAAGAACCGTTTTGAACCCGCGATGGGCGATGTGACGGTATCGGGCCTTTATGTGGAAACCGATGACCGCACAGGCAAAGCAACCCGCGTGGAAATGGTCCGCCATGGAGGCCGATTGTCACAAAGTGGTCCGTCGCCTCTGTGTTGAGGGGGCTTGCGTCCGAACATGCGGCGCGGCAACTATAGAGTGCCAATAGCTTGGGGAATTTCATGGTCGACCTAATACACCTGTCGCAGACAGGTCAGGCCATCGTAGCGTTGATGATCGTTGTCGGCATGTTCGTCATGTTCCTGCGGGAAACCTACCCGACCGAAGTTGTGGCGATCACAGGCGTTGCGATCATGCTGGCCTTGGGCATTTTGCCCTATGACGTGGCGGTGTCGTCGTTGTCGAACCCTGCACCTTGGACGATTGCGGCGATGTTTATCGTGATGGGAGCGTTGGTGCGGACGGGTGCCCTCGCGCGGATGACGGAATTCGCCCAAGCTCATGCTGAGGAGCGCCCAAAATTGGCGCTGGCGGGGTTGATGGGCTTTGTCATCGTTTCCTCGGCCTTTGTGAATAACACCCCTGTGGTCGTTGTGATGTTGCCCGTCTTTGTGCAGTTGTCGCGGACCTTGGGTGTCTCTGCCTCGAAACTGCTGATCCCCTTGTCCTATGGCGCGATTGTGGGTGGCACGATGACGCTGATCGGCACATCGACCAACCTATTAGTGGATGGTGTGGCTCGTCAGTCGGGGATGGAGCCGTTTTCGATCTTTGAAATCACGCCTATTGGCATAGTGATCTCGCTCTGGACGATGGCTTATCTTTTGATTTTCGGGCGCAAGCTGCTGCCTGATCGTACGAGCATGGCCTCGCTTTTGTCGGATCGGTCCCGGATGCGGTTCTTTACCGAAGCGGTCATTCCACCTGAATCGAACCTTATTGGTCGTGAAGTGCTCGACGTTCAGTTGTTCAAACGCGAAGGCGTGCGATTGATCGATGTGGTGCGTGGCGACCAGTCGCTGCGGCGTGATCTGACAGGTGTGACGCTGCAGGTCGGGGACCGCGTTGTGCTGCGGACCCCAATGGCAGAGCTGTTGGGCTTGCAGCGGAACAAAGAACTGCGTCGGATGGATCAGCTGTCAGCAGTTGAAACCACCACGGTCGAAGTGCTGATTACCCCTGAATCGCGGATGGTCGGCCGCAAACTGGGCCAAATGCGCCTGCGTCGTCGCTATGGCGTCTACCCGCTTGCTGTGCATCGTCGTGACAAAAACATCGGCAACCAGATCGAAGATTTGATTGTGCGGGTGGGGGATACGCTCCTGTTGGAAGGTGCGCCTGAGGACATCCAGAAACTCGCTGCTGATATGAGCCTTGGCGATGTGTCGAAACCCTCGGTTCGTGCCTATCGTCGTAGCCATGCGCCGATCGCGATTGCCGCGATGTTTGGCGTGGTGATTTTGGCGGCGTTCAATGTGGCGCCGATTTTATTGTTGGCTATTGTGGCCGTGGCCGTAGTTTTGCTGACGGGCTGTATTGATGCTGAAGAGGCGTTTGAGCATGTCGATGGCAGCCTCTTGGCGCTGATCTTTGGCATGCTGGCCGTCGGCGCGGCCTTGGATCATTCGGGGGCTGTGGCGCTGATCGGTAATGGCCTAGCGCCGTTCATGACCGACTTGCCGCCTTATGTGGTGGTCTTTGCGGTCTACACACTGTCGATGGTTCTGACGGAATTGGTGTCGAACAATGCGGTCGGCGTGGTGATGACGCCTATTGCGATCGGGCTTGCCAATGCGATTGGTGTGGACCCTCGGCCCTTGGTCGTCGCGGTCATGGTCGCTGCCTCGGCGAGCTTTTCGACACCCATCGGATACCAGACCAACACGCTCGTTTACGGTCCCGGTGGGTATAAGTTTTCGGACTTCCTAAAGGTTGGTGTGCCGCTCAATGCATCGCTTGCGTTCCTATGTTCAGCCATCATCCCGTTGATCTGGCCGCTCTGAGGCTTGCAGCCAGCCGCCCGACTGACATATAGAGACGCGAACTGTCCGATAGACTGAAAAGAGGTCCCCATGGCCGGCCATAGTAAATGGGCTAACATCCAACACCGCAAAGGGCGTCAAGACGCTGCGCGGTCCAAAATGTTCTCCAAATTTTCCAAAGAGATCACCGTAGCCGCAAAGATGGGCGACCCTGATCCCGATAAGAACCCGCGTCTACGTCTGGCGATCAAAGCAGCGAAATCGCAGTCCATGCCTAAGGACGTGATCGAACGCGCGATTAAGAAATCGCAGATGGGTGACGGCGATGATTACACCGAAATCCGTTACGAGGGTTACGGCCCGAACGGTATCGCGATTATCGTTGAGGCACTGACCGACAACGTGAACCGCACCGCATCGAACGTGCGTTCGACATTCACCAAGGGTGGCGGCAACCTCGGCACCACGGGTTCGGTTTCCTTCATGTTCGACCGCGTGGGCGAAATCACCTATCCGGCATCGGTTGGCGATGCGGACACCGTGATGATGGCTGCGATCGAAGCAGGCGCTGACGATGTGGAATCCGATGAGGACGGCCACTGGGTTTATTGCGCGATGGAAAACCTCTCTGAGGTGTCCGAAGCTCTCGAAGCTGAACTCGGCGAAGCGACTGAAGCGAAACTGATCTGGAAACCGCAGAACCGCACCAATGTGGATCTCGAAACCGCTCAGAAGCTGATGAAGCTGATCGACACGCTCGAAGACGACGATGACGTTCAGACCGTCACCGCGAACTTTGACGTGCCAGAGGATGTGGCGGCTCAGCTCGGCTAATCCTTAGGATCAACTCCGATTTACGGCGCCTTCGGGCGCCGTTTTCATTTAGAGCGTTTGTTTCGCCGAAGCGCGGATCGAAGCCGTCAGCCCCGCCAGAGGTTTCGCAACCAGACGGTTCACCTGCCAATGCAGCGGGGTAAGAAGGGGTCGTTCTGGCGATAGATCGACCAGTTTACCCTCTGCGATCAGCCGATCAACCAGAGCCGCGGGGTTCATGCCCCACCCCATGCCCAAGAGGCTCGCCTCAACAAAGGCGCTCGACGATGGGACGAGGTGAGTGTTCAGCGGCACCCGTTTCCCGACCATCATCTCGACCCAGCGGTTTTGGAGCGCGTCCTTGGCGTTGAACGTCAGGGCAGGGGCGGTAGCTAACGCGACTGCCATGACGCCGTTCGGGAAATGCTGACGGACAAAGGATGGGCTCGCGGTCGCGCGGTAGGTCAACGCACCGAGGGCAAAGTTATCGCAGCCCTGAACGGGGCCAGCCTCGCCTGTGATGGCAGCAGAAACTTCGCCTTTGCGGAGCCAATCGGCAGAGTGGTCCTGATCGTCGATCAAAAGGTCGAACAGCATGGGATGGTCGGCAATAGCGGGCAAAAACCACGTGGCGAGGCTATCCGCATTGACCGCGACCCGCAGCCGCGCAGGGGCCGCCGTTTGCCCGATGTCCGCCGCCAATGCCGTCTCAAGTAGCGTGAGGTCATCATAGTGCCGTGACAATCGCGCGCCTGTCGGCGTCGCGGTGCAGGGGGTTCCGCGTTGGATCAGCGTGGTTCCAATACGGTCCTCAAGTGCCTTGATCCGTTGCGAAATCGCGGATGGCGTGACGCCCAACGCATGGGCTGCCGCGTCAAAGGCTCCAAGTCGGATCACGGCAGAAAGCGCGGAGAGTTGAGCGGGATCATACATTAGAAACTCTAATTCTAACTCAGTTTATTTAATTTGATTAATCCCGCTGTGCCGCGCTAGGTCAACCCCATGGAATATTGGATCGGACTTCGAACAGGTATCGCGCTCATCCTCGTAATTGGGGCGCAGAATGCCTTTGTGCTGCGGCAAGGACTGCGGCGGGAACATGTCTTGGCGGTGGTTGCGACTTGCGCCGTGTCGGACGCTGTGTTGATCGCGGCGGGTGTTGCGGGGATCGGCGCGGCGGTAGATGCCCTGCCGTGGCTGATGCCGCTGCTGCGCTGGGGCGGTGTCGCGTTTCTGGGATGGTATGGCGCACGGTCGTTTCTGTCCGCGTGGCGTGGCGGGGCGGTGATGACAGCAGGCGAAGGCGACCGTGTTCCGCTGGCAAGGGTCATGCTGACCTGCCTCGCGTTCACATGGTTGAACCCGCATGTCTACCTCGACACAGTAGTCCTAATCGGCAGCCTATCGGCGCAGTTCGAGGGCCGCGAATGGGTCTTTGGTGCGGGCGCGATGTCGGGGTCTGTGATTTTTTTCACCACGCTTGGCTTTGGTGCGCGGCTACTTGCACCTGTGTTCGAACGGCCCATTGCGTGGCGTATCCTCGATACCTGCGTGGGGCTTTTGATGTGGTCTGTGGCTGCAACTCTGGTCTTCGCTGAAATGTGATCAAATCCACTTGCGGCGGCAAGCGCTCAGGTTCATGAAGGTGCAATGACTGTTTCATCACCCTCTCAGGATCGGCCCGTTCAGGGCGTGTTGTGGATGCTCGCCACTGGCTTTTGCTTTGTCGTGGTGAACGTGATCGTGCGCTATCTGGGCGAGGACCTCCCCGCCGCACAAAGCGCATTCATCCGTTTCGCGTGGAGCTTTGTGTTCCTCGTCCCAACGCTCGGACCCTACCTTAGGGGTGGGATTGGTGTGCGGGCATGGCAGCTCTTTGGTCTGCGCGGGGCGCTCCATACGGTCGCGATTATCCTGTGGTTCTTTGCGATGGCCCGCATCCCGATGGCCGAGGTTACGGCGATTGGCTATCTGAACCCGATTGTAGTGACGGTGGGTGCCGCGCTCCTCTTGGGCGAAGGGTTCGCGCGGCGTCGGATGCTGGCGATTGGCGTGGCGCTGATCGGCGCGTTGATCGTAATCCGCCCTGGTATGCGTGAAATCCAAATCGGTCACCTGTCCCAGTTGGGCGCGGCGCTGTCATTTGGCCTGTCCTACCTCGTGGCCAAACAGCTTAGCGGGATTGCCCCTGCGGGTGTCGTTGTGGCGATGCTGTCGGGCGTGGTGACGATCTGCCTTGCACCGATTGCGTTTGTAGTCTGGGAACCCGTAGAGCTACATCAGGTCATGTGGCTCGGTGGTGTGGCTGTGTTTGCCTCTGCCGCGCATTATTGCATGACCAAGGCGTTTGCCTCTGCCCCGATGACGGTCACGCAACCTGTGACTTTCCTCCAGCTTGTCTGGGCAAGCATCTTTGGCGCGGTGCTCTTTGGTGAGGCGGTTGATCCCTTTGTTCTGGCAGGTGGGGCGCTCATCATTGGGGCGATCAGTTATATGACATGGCGCGAGGCGCAGTTGCGCCGCAAGGTGACACCGGTTGTGAACCAAACCAAAGTCTAAACGAAAAACGCCGGCCCAATGGACCGGCGTTTTGCTGTTTTGCAGAGGCTCTTAGCGGCTCAGGCGCGTCAGAACCGAGGCTTCGGTCACTTGCCCAATGGGGGTGCCATTCTCAACGACCGTTAGCACTTTGTCTGTCTGTAGCTGCGCGATGATCTGGCGGATCGGTAGTTCCGCGTCGATCTTAACGCCGTCGCCCGACCCAGTGGTCATCACATCACGCGCGGTCAGAACGCCGAGCGGGTTCATATGCGCGACAAAGTCCTGCACGTAGTCGTCGACAGGGTTCGCGATGATCTCGCGGGCGGTGCCGATCTGAACGATGCGGCCGCCTTCCATCAGGGCGATGCGGTTGCCTATTTTGAACGCTTCATCAAGGTCGTGCGACACAAAGATGATCGTCCGTTTCAGCTTGGCTTGCAGGTCGAGGAGTTCGTCCTGCAACTTCGCACGGATCAGCGGATCGAGCGCCGAGAAGGGTTCGTCCATCAACAGGATCGGGGCTTCGGTCGCAAAGGCGCGGGCGAGGCCGACGCGCTGCTGCATACCGCCCGATAATTCACCCACCTTGCGTTCAGCCCAGTCAGCCAGACCGACAAGCTCTAGCTGCGCATCGACGGCAGCCTTGCGCTGTGCGGGTGTTTGCCCCGCAAGCTCTAGCCCTAGGCCGACGTTTTCACGAACGGTCCGCCACGGCAGAAGGCCGAATTGCTGGAACACCATCGCAACGCGAGTCTGGCGGATATGGCGCAGGTCTGCGGGTTTGGCGTGGGTCACATCAACGAGCCCATTGCCGTCCGATACCCGAACGCAGCCCCGCACCACGGGGTTCAACCCGTTCACAGCGCGCAGAAGCGTGGATTTACCTGAGCCAGAGAGGCCCATTAGAACGAGGATTTCCCCCTCAGCCACCGTGAGCGAGCAGTTATGCACGCCGAGGACCTGACCTGTGCTGGCCTGAATGTCACCACGGGTCTGACCTTCGTCCATGAGGGGTAGGGCACGGTCTGGTTGATCGCCGAAAACGATGGATACGTTGTCGAATTCTACTGCGGTTTTAGCCATTATTTACGCTCCATCCGCAGCATGCGGTCTAGGATGATGGCCACGACCACGATCACGAACCCAGATTCAAAGCCGAGGTCGGTGCGCACCTGACCCAGCGCACGCAGCACTGGAACGCCCAGACCATTTGCGCCCACGAGCGCGGCAACAACAACCATCGACAGCGACAGCATGATGGTTTGGTTCAGACCTGCCATGATCTGCGGTAGGGCAGAGGGGAGTTCAACCTTCCACAGAACCTGACGGTTGGTCGCGCCAAAGGCACGCGCCGCTTCGAGGAGCGCTTTCGGCGTCGACGAAATACCAAGGTGGGTCAGACGGATCGGTGCAGGCAGAACAAAGATCACCGTTGCCAACAGGCCCGGAACGGTGCCGATGCCAAAGAACACGATCGCGGGGATCAGATAGACGAACGCAGGGAGCGTCTGCATCAGGTCGAGCACTGGCGTCATGAAACGGTAGGCTTTGGGATTGTGAGCGGCAAAAATACCCAACGGCACACCAATCGCCATACAGACGAGGCAAGACGACAAGACCAGTGTGAGGCTCTCAAGGGTTTCGTCCCAATATTCTTGGTTCAGAATAAAGAGGAACCCGACTGCGATCAGCACGCAGGTCTTCCAATTGCGTTGAAGCACCCAGGTCAGCGCCATAAAGGCCCCGATGATCACGATGGGGTGTGGGTATTCGAGAACGGCAAGGATAGCGTCGATCAGCCATTCCATCACCGCAGAAATCCAGTCAAATACGAATTCGAAATTGTCTTGCATCCAATCGAAAACGGTCTTCGCAGCTTTCCCTACAGGGATTTTGCTGCCCAGCTCTCCGTCCGCCATCGATTGCCAAAACTCACCTAAACTAATCACCCAAACCTCCTTTAAAATGCAGCGACAGGTCTTTGCCTGTTTGAGGGAAACAGAAAGGCCCCGATCAACGGGGCCTTTCGTTTGGTCGGGATTAGTAGCCGAAAGCAGCCGAAACAGCTGCAGCAGCGTCGCCGCCGTCAGCGGTGGTCACACCGTCAACCCATGCCATAACGGCATCTTTGTTTGCCTGCAGCCAAGCCATGGTTGCTTCATCAGGATCAGCGCCTTCGTCGAGGATCTGGCCCATGATGCCGTTTTCCATGTCGAGGGTGAACGAGATCTGGCTGAAGAGTTTGCCAGTGTTCGGGCATTCTTCGGCGTAGCCAGCGCGTGCGAGGGTCTGAACGGTACCGATACCGCCAAAGAACTCTTCACCACCCGGCAGGTAGGACAGTTCAAAGTTTGCGTTCATCGGGTGCGGTGCCCAGCCGAGGAAGACAACGTCTTCTTGCTTGTCATAAGCGCGAGCAACCTGAGCTAGCATGCCCTGTTCGGAGGATTCGACGACTTCCATGCCTTCGAGGCCAGAACCAGCTTTTTCGGTCAGCGAGACGAGGTAGGTGTTACCTTCGTTACCCGGCTCGATGCCGTAGATCTTGCCGTCGAGCGACTCAGCGAATTTGTTGATGTCGGCAAACGACTGCAGACCTTTTTCGAAGGTGTAGGTCGGAACTGCGAGTGTGTAGACGGTGCCTTCGAGGTTCGTTGCGAGAACGTCGATGGTTTTGTCAGCCAGATATGGGTCTAGAACGCCCGACTGAGCAGGGATCCAAGCGCCGAGGAAGATGTCCAGATCACCCGACGACAGCGACGCGTAGGTCACTGGAACCGAGAGAATTTTTACGTCCACGTCATAGCCCAGTGCTTCGAGCACGTGCTTGGACGCAGAAGTGGTGGTGGTGATGTCGGTCCAGCCCACATCGGACATGTTTACGGTGCCGCAATCAGCAAGCACAGGTGCAGCTGCACAAATGGCAAGCACGGACAGAGCAGATTTGAGTTTCATGTATGGTCTCCCGTTGGTGATGGTTTTTTGTTGATTGACGAGTCAATAAACAACCACCTAGTTTCACTTGGCAAGCTATTTTGGATGAAAAGATGCCCAAGCTCGGGATGGAACCTATACGCCGCGCCGCTTTGGTGAAAGCCACGATTGATGAAATCGGGGCAAACGGGTCGTTGGATGTAACGGTTAGCCAGATCGCGAAACGTGCGGGTATGTCATCTGCACTTGCACACCACTACTTCGGTGGAAAAGAACAGATATTTCTGGCTGCAATGCGACACACTTTATCCGTTTACGCCGCGGAAGTTCGCGGTGCGCTGATTATGGCTGACACGCCGCGCGAACGGCTGGAGGCGATCATTCGGGCTGGATTCGGAACGTCAAACTTCCGCCGCGAGGTGATTGCGGCTTGGCTTAATTTTTACGTTCTTGCCCAAACTTCAGGCGAAGCGAAAAGGCTGCTGACGATCTATCAGCGCCGTTTGCACGCGAATCTCATGTTTAACCTGCGCCCGCTTTTGGGCGATGACGCACAGGACGCAGCCTATCGGATCGGTGGATTGATCGACGGTATCTATCTGCGCGAAGCCCTCACCATAACGAAAACCAGCAGCAAAGCCGCGACCAAACATGTGCTTGCTGCACTTGATCTCGAACTAGGGAAAACGAAATGACCAAGCCGAATATTTTGATCATCATGGTCGACCAGTTAAACGGTACCTTGTTCCCCGACGGCCCCGCAGAGTGGCTCCATGCGCCGAACCTCAAAGCGCTCGCTGCACGGTCCACGCGTTTCAAAAACACCTACACAGGTTCTCCGCTCTGCGCACCCGCGCGGGCGTCATTCATGGCGGGTCAATTGCCGAGCCGCACCCGCGTCTATGACAACGCCGCCGAATATGCGTCAGATATCCCGACCTACGCGCACCACCTGCGTCGCGCGGGATATCAAACGACCCTCTCGGGCAAGATGCACTTTGTCGGTCCTGACCAGATGCACGGGTTTGAGGAACGTCTGACCACTGACATTTATCCCGCCGATTTTGGCTGGACCCCTGACTACCGCAAACCGGGTGAGCGTATTGACTGGTGGTATCACAACATGGGCTCCGTCACGGGCGCTGGCGTTGCCGAGATTTCCAACCAAATGGAATACGACGACGAGGTGGCCTTTAACGCGACCAAGAAACTCTATGACCTGTCGCGGGGACTCGATGATCGTCCGTGGATGATGACCGTGTCGTTCACACACCCGCATGACCCTTATGTGGCTCGCAAGAAATACTGGGACCTCTACGAGGATTGCGAGCATCTGGAGCCGACAGTTCCGACGATCCCCTACGAGGACCTCGACCCGCACAACAAACGTCTGATGGACGCGAACGATTGGCGCAACTTTGATATCACCGACGACAATATCCGTCGGTCGCGCCGCGCCTATTTCGCGAACATCTCGTATCTCGACGATAAGATTGGTGAAATCCTAGACGTGCTCAAACGCACCCGCATGGATGACAACACCATCGTGTTCTTTGTCTCGGATCACGGCGATATGCTGGGCGAACGCGGTATGTGGTTCAAAATGTCCTTCTTCGAAGGCTCCGCTCGCGTGCCCCTGATGATCGCCGCCCCGCAGATGGAGCCGGGTCTGGTCGAAACGCCCGTTTCCACCATCGACGTATGCCCGACCATGTGTGACCTCGCAGGCGTCAGCATGGACGAGGTGATGCCGTGGACCGATGGGCAGAGCCTTGTGTCCTTGGGGCAGGGCGGTCAGCGCACTGAGCCTGTCCTGATGGAATATGCCGCCGAAGGGTCTTATGCGCCCCTCGTGTCCATCCGTGAAGGCGACTACAAATACACCCGCTGCGCGCTGGACCCCGATCAGCTGTTCAACCTCGCGACCGATCCGAACGAGCTGACCAACCTCGCCGATGATCCCGCCCATGCGGATGCCCTCGCGGACCTAAAGGCGAAATCGCTGGCGCGTTGGGACCTTGATCGGTTCGACGCCGCTGTGCGCGAAAGCCAAGCCCGCCGTTGGGTCGTCTATGAGGCGCTGCGCAATGGGGCCTACTTCCCGTGGGATTACCAACCGCTGCGGCTCGCGTCTGAACAATACATGCGCAACCACATGGACCTGAACGTTCTTGAAGAGAACAAGCGCTTCCCCCGTGGGGAATAACCGCTTTTTCTTTGCTACCGAAATACTCCCAACGGAGGCCAAATAATGCCCTATGATACCCAACCCACCGCAAGCCATTTCATCGATGGCCAATATGTCGAAGACAGCGCAGGCGAACTGATCGAAGTCATCTATCCCGCCACTGGCAAGGTAATTGCCCGCGTCCATGCGGCCACGCCCGCGATTGTCGAACGTGCGATTGCCTCGGCAAAACGGGCGCAGGCGGAATGGGCCGCAATGACAGGCACAGAGCGCGGCCGCATCCTGCGTCGCGCGGCGGATATCATGCGGGATCGGAACTACGATCTGTCGGTTCTGGAAACCTATGACACGGGCAAACCACTGTCCGAGACGACGATTGCGGACGCGACCTCTGGCGCGGATGCGTTCGAATATTTCGGTGGTCTGGCTGGGGCACTGACGGGCGAACACATCCCGCTGGGTGGCGGTGATTTCGTCTATACCCGCCGCGAGGCTCTGGGCGTTTGTGTCGGCATCGGTGCATGGAACTATCCGACCCAGATTGCGTGTTGGAAAGGCGCACCCGCGCTGGCCTGCGGCAATACGATGGTGTTCAAACCGTCGGAAACCACACCGCTCTGCGCACTCAAAGTTGCGGAGATTCTGCATGAGGCAGGCGCACCCGCGGGCGTCTACAACGTGATCCAAGGTCTGGGTGCCGTCGGTGCGCAGCTTGTCACTGATCCACGCGTGGCGAAAGTGTCGCTGACCGGTTCTGTGCCGACGGGGCAAAAAGTATATGCCGCCGCTGCCGCTGGCATGAAGCACGTCACGATGGAACTGGGCGGCAAATCTCCCCTGATCATCTTTGACGATGCCGATTTGGAAAGCGCGATCTCTGGCGCGATCAATGCGAACTTTTATTCGACAGGTCAGGTCTGTTCGAACGGCACCCGCGTGTTCGTTCAAAAAGGCATCAAAGAGGCGTTCCTGAAACGTCTGGCGGAACGCATGGATGACGCTGTGATCGGCGATCCGCTGCAAATCGAAACCACAATTGGGCCGATGTCCAACGAACGCCAGTTGGGGATCGTTGAGGGCTATATCCAGAAAGGCATCGAAGAGGGCGCCCGTTTGGTCAAAGGCGGCAAACGCATTGGCAACGAAGGCTATTACATCGAACCCGCACTCTTTGCCGATGTGACTGACGATATGACCATCGCCCGCGAGGAAATCTTTGGCCCTGTGCTGTCGGTTCTTGATTTCGACACCGAGGAAGAAGTCATGGCCCGTGCCAACGACACCGAATTTGGTCTGGCGGCTGGCGTCTTTACGTCTGATCTGACCCGTGCGCACCGTGTCGTCGCAGGGTTCGAAGCAGGCACCTGTTACATCAATACCTACAATCTCGCACCAGTGGAGGCTCCGTTCGGCGGTTCTAAACTGTCTGGCGTTGGGCGCGAGAACTCGAAAGTGGCGATCAATCACTATTCCGAAGTGAAGACCGTCTACGTGTCCATGAACAAATGCGAGGCTCCATTCTAATGCGGGCTGATTATGTAATCGTTGGCGCGGGCAGCGCTGGCTGCGCCATGGCCTACCGTTTGGCCGAGGCAGGCAAGTCAGTCATCGTTGTGGAATTCGGCGGCACCGATGCTGGTCCGTTTATTCAGATGCCCGCGGCGCTGTCCTACCCGATGAACATGGGGCTTTATGATTGGGGCTTTCAGACAGAACCAGAGCCGCATCTGGGCGGTCGCGTCATGGCGACGCCGCGCGGTAAGGTCATTGGCGGATCGTCCTCGATCAATGGCATGATCTACGTGCGCGGCCACGCGAAAGACTACGATCACTGGGCCGAAAGCGGTGCGCATGGGTGGTCTTATGCCGATGTGCTTCCCTATTTTAAGCGGATGGAGAACTGGCATGACGGTGGTCATGGAGGTGATGCGTCATGGCGTGGGAACTCTGGCCCGCTGCATGTGACCCGTGGTCCGCGTACGAACCCACTGACCCGCGCCTTTGTCGAGGCCGGTCGTCAGGCGGGTTATCCTGTGACGGGCGATTATAACGGCGAACAGCAAGAGGGCTTTGGCCCGTTCGACAGCACCATATGGCAAGGCCGCCGTTGGTCGGCTGCGAACGCTTACCTCAAACCCGCGATGGCGACGGGGCGCGTGACGGTCGTCAAAGGTCTGGCCGAAAAGGTCGTGATCGAAAACGGTCGGGCGACGGGCGTTCAGATCAACAAAGGCAACGGCTCCGAAGTGATCTCTGCCACGAACGAAGTGATAATCGCGGCATCCTCGATCAACTCGCCAAAGCTGTTGATGTTGTCAGGCATTGGACCTGCGGCGCATCTGGCGGAACATGGCATTGATGTGGTCGCGGATCGTGCGGGCGTTGGTCAGAACCTTCAGGATCACCTTGAGATGTATATTCAGGTGGCCGCGACCCAGCCTGTGAGCCTCTACAAATACTGGAACCTGTTCTGGAAGGGGATCATTGGCGCACAGTGGCTGCTGACGAAAAAGGGCCTCGGCGCGTCGAACCAGTTCGAAAGCGCGGCCTTTGTGCGGTCGGCGGCTGGCGTGGATTACCCAGATATCCAATATCACTTCCTGCCCATCGCCGTGCGCTACGATGGTAAGGCCGCTGCCGAAGGGCACGGTTTCCAAGCACACGTTGGCCCCATGCGGTCGCCGTCACGCGGGTCGGTCACGCTGCGGTCAGCGGACCCCAAGGATAAGCCGAAGATCCTGTTTAACTACATGTCGCACGAAAAGGATTGGGCTGACTTCCGCACCGCGATCCGCCTCACGCGCGAGATTTTCGCTCAGGATGCGTTCAAACCCTACGCGGGTAAGGAAATCCAACCAGGCAAGGATTGCCAGACCGATGACGAGCTGGACGGGTTTACCCGCGAACACGTTGAATCCGCCTACCATCCGTGCGGCACCTGTAAGATGGGTGACCGGAACGATCCGATGGCGGTTGTAGATCACGAATGCCGTGTCATCGGCGTCGATGGCCTGCGCGTGGCGGATAGCTCGATCTTCCCACGGATCACCAACGGCAACCTGAATTCACCGTCGATCATGACGGGCGAAAAGGCGGCGGATCATATCCTTGGTCGGACACCGCTGCCTGCTGAGAATGCAGAGCCGTGGATCAACCCGAATTGGGAAACATCCCAGCGCTAAAAAGAAAGGGCCGCATCACGCGGCCCTTTGTCTTAGAACGTTTCGAGGTAGAGCGTCGCGTCGCAATATTCCCCGTTATAGGTGCCGACCCAAACATCGAGGTAGCCATCGCTGCCGCTGATCCGGATTTTGGGATCAGCCTGACCGTTGCTGTCGTCGTCATAATACCAATTCGCATTGGCATCGTTGACCAAAAGCATGGAATCACAATTGCTTAGAACGCTGATTTCAACATCGAAGCCGCCCATCTTATAGAGGTCGAAGCTAAAGTCTGGCGCGGTCATCACGTAGCCAGAGTTGTTCTTGAAACCGCAGGATTGCAGATTGTTGTCACCACCTGCAACGACGCTGAACTGACGCGCGGAATACAGATCCGAACCGGAATACCGATATTCGGCGCCGTATTGGTTGTAGTCAGGACATGCCGAAGCTGCAGTCGACACGGCCGTGAAAATCGTGGCGCTGATAAGCGTTCCAAGGTGTTGCACAGGTCTTCTCCGTTCGTTGGACCTTATGAGGGTCATTTCCATCCTTGGGACAACTCTACGCGAGAATTCGTTATTTTGTAATGATTTCAATCAAAAAGGTTGAGAAAATTCTCAAAAAGCAGCCTGAGATTGCAAAATGCAGCGGAAAGGTAAACTCGCCCCCGTTTATTGATTTTAGTCAAAGTGAGGGGGCTGCGCGGGGCCTAGGTTTAATCGAAACCTGAGGAAAGGGACCAATATGTCGAACACTCCGCACCGCCTTAACGAAGAATTTCCAGCCCAGATCGATGCGCTCCACGCGCTGAAACAGTCTGACGCGCATTTTGCGAAAACCGTTGATCGGTATGAAGAGGTGAATGACAAAATCCACCTCGCAGAGACCAACGTTGAGCCTGCCGATGATATGTTCATCATCGAGATGCGCAAAGAACGGATGAAGCTCAAGGACGAGATTGCAGCGGCTCTCAAAGCCGCAGCAACGGCCTAATCTGATGGGGCGGCGCGAGGGTGCCGCCCTTTTTATTCGACCTGATAGGGTAGAACGGCGCGGTGGTCTGGATCGACCGTCAGGCGACGTTCAAGCGGTGGTACGGACCGCTGGTGACAATCGCGACGGTCACAAATCCGGCAGGAAATCCCGATAGGCTCAAACGCGGCGGCCGTGTCGATGTCCATGTGATCGGCATAGACGAGCGCACGCGCGTGTTTCACCTCGCAGCCGAGGCCGATTGCAAAGCGGCGGGTTGGCGCGTGGAACGATCCCCCAGATTTCGTCGTGTCACGGGCGAGGCAGAAATACCGAACACCGTCGGGCGTTTCGGCCAACTGGCGCAGCCAGCGGTTCGGGTTCTCAAAGGCGCGGTGCACGTTCCATAACGGGCAAGCCCCACCGTATCGTGCGAATTGCAGTGTGGTGGCAGAGTGGCGTTTGGTGATCGTGCCTGCGGGGTCCACACGAACAAAGAAAAACGGGATGCCTTTGGCCCCTGGTCTTTGCAGGGTCGATAGACGGTGCGCCACCTGTTCCAGCGAGGCCCCAAACCAATCCGCTAATCGTTCGAGGTCGTGCCGCGTTTCTTGGGCCGCCTCAAGGAACCGTCCGTAGGGCATGAGCGCAGCACCCGCGAAATAGTTCGCAAGGCCAACCTTGGCGATCGAGCGTGCCTCTGGCGATTGGAACCGTGCGAGGTCGAGCGTGGCCTCGATCAGTTGATCTTTGGTCAGGAGTGCGAGTTGGAGGAGCAGTTGGAACGTCTGCGTGCCTTCGGCCGCGCGGCGGGACAGGGTCAGGGTGCGGGTGGCAGCATCGTAGTGACGAATAACCTCGGTATCATCGAACCGCACAGTGACGCCGCGCCCATCAAGCGTTTTTATCGCAGCGTCACGCACGGGCATGTCGCCCGCGTTGAGCGCAAAGTTCTCTGCCGCGCGGTCCACGGCGTCGATGTAGTTGTCGCAGTAGTGAAAAAAGTCTCGCACTTCCTCCCACGGGGACGGCTGTAGGCGAGCATCTTCGCGGCCCAAGGCTTCGTCCAATGAGGCAAGCCGTTCGTGGGTCTGGCGGTAGGCCGCGTGCAGGTCCAGCAGTGCCCGCGCCATTGTCGGCGCGTTGGAGGCCACCAGTCGCAGGTCGGCGACCGACGGGGCAGAACCCGTGAACACAGGGTCGGCCAAGGCTTCGCGCATATCAGAGATCAGGCGCGCCTCATCGCCCGATTGCAGTTCGGTCACGTCAAAACCGAACTCTTGGGCCAGTGACAAAACCACCGCCGTCGACACAGGGCGGTTGTTGTTTTCCATCTGGTTCAGATAGGGCAGGGACACGCCCAGCTTTTCGGCAAAGGTCTTTTGCGTCAGCCCCAGTCGTCCGCGCAGTTCACGCAGTTTCACACCAGCATAGAGTTTCTGGACAGCCATAGGGCACCTTTGCAGAATAGAGTTGCTGCAAAGTTACGTTTGCAAACTCATTCCAGCAAGTCCGAACCGATGCGGCGGTCGCGATAAATGACGAGGATGATCGACAGCAGCGAAAGCGAAGCGCTGATGAGCATGATAATCAGCAGGGGCACTTCGCGTTGTGCGGGGTCGAGGAGTGATCCCGCCAGTGCCGAGAGTCCCGCGCCGCCCGCCATCATGATCGCAGCGCCAAGGCCCGAGGCCGTGCCAGCGAGGTGCGGCCGGACCGAGAGCGACCCCGACGTGGCGTTCGGCATCGTCAACCCGTTGCCGAGGCCCATCACGGTCGTAAAGCCAAAGAACACGAAGGGATGCGAGGCGATTGTCGTTGTGACGATCAGTGCCGCGATGAGGCCTGAAACGGTGATCGAGCAGCCAAAGAGTGCGAGCTTGTTGATCCCCAGTTTGACCGAGTAGCGACCCGACAGGAAGTTCCCAAAGAGATACCCGATCGACGGCGCGCCGAGGGCGACACCCGTCATGGAGGGCGACAGTTCAAACACGGTGCCCGCGACAAACGACGCCCCACCAAGGAGCGCATAAAACGCACCCGCGCAAAACGCCGTGCAAGCGACATAGCCCCAAAACCGCACAGAGCGGAACAGTTCGGGGTAGGTTTTGATCTGGTCGCTGAACTTCATCCCTGTGCCCTTGGCGGTTTCGCCGAGGTCGAAATAGGTAAGGGCAAAAACGCCGATGCCAGCGGCCAGAAGGAAGGCAAAGGCCGATTGCCAGCCAAAGGCTTGATCCAAGACGCCACCGATCACAGGGCCGAGCATTGGCACCAGCGCCATGCCCATCGTCACATAACCGAGTTTCGATGCCGCTTGATCCGCAGGGTAAATGTCACGCACGACCGCGCGGCTAAGCGCCATGCAGGATGCGACAGAGGCTTGGAGCATACGGAAGCCCAAGAACACCCAGACGTTCGACGCGAGAATGCCGCCGAAGGTCGCGATGACGAACAGGCCGAGAGAGATGAGCAGAACAGGCCGCCGCCCGTAACGATCCGACATCGGTCCGATAATCAGCTGCAAAAGCGCCGTCATGATAAAGTAGCCAGAAACGGCAAACTGCATCACGCTGTAATCTGTGCCGAAATACACTGTCATTCCGTTCAGGGATGGCAGAAAGATCGACATGGTGAGCGCGGACATGCCAGCCAATAAAACCAGCGTCAGCGTATGGGGCGGGGTGGTGCGGTCCAAAATCTTGACCGATTGATCAATGCTCATGATGGTTTGGCTACGCCCAAAACCCGCCCCTGTCTATCTGCAAAGTTGACGGATGATCTGTGCAAAAGGGACGAGCAAATTGGTTAAGTAAAGTTAGCTGATTTGCAAATGCAAAGTCTTGCTAATCCAACTATTTGCAAATTTGCCCGATTTCATTTGTCGCGCAATAATCTTTCACATACGGTCCCGCTAACGACCTGTCGGAGGGGACCCCAGATGAAAGATATCCTGCAAGAACTCGAAGGCCGTCGCGAAGTTGCGCGGCTTGGTGGTGGTCAAAAGCGGATTGATGCACAACATTCTAAAGGCAAGCTGACCGCGCGCGAGCGTATCGAGTTGCTGCTAGACGAAGGTAGCTTTGAAGAATTTGACATGTTCAAAGCGCACCGCTGCACCGACTTCGGTATGCAGGAACAGCAAATGCCGGGTGACGGTGTTGTCACGGGCTGGGGCACGATCAATGGCCGTATGGTCTATGTGTTCTCTCAGGACTTCACCGTATTCGGCGGTTCGCTCTCTGAAACCCACGCTGAAAAAATCTGCAAAATCATGGATATGGCGATGCAGAACGGCGCGCCTGTCATCGGTCTGAACGATTCTGGTGGTGCTCGTATCCAAGAGGGCGTTGCCTCGCTCGCGGGTTATGCGGACGTGTTCCAGCGTAACATCATGGCCTCGGGCGTTGTTCCGCAGATCTCTGTGATTATGGGGCCGTGCGCGGGTGGTGCGGTGTATTCGCCTGCGATGACCGACTTCATCTTTATGGTGCGTGACAGCTCTTACATGTTCGTAACTGGCCCTGACGTGGTTAAGACCGTCACGAACGAAGTTGTGACCGCAGAAGAGCTTGGTGGTGCGTCGACTCACACCAAGAAATCGTCGGTCGCGGATGGCGCGTTTGAAAACGACGTTGAGGCGCTGGCTGAAGTGCGCCGTCTGGTGGACTTCCTGCCGCTCAACAACCGCGAAAAGCCGCCCGTTCGTCCGTTCTTTGACGAAGTGGACCGCGTAGAGGAATCGCTGGATACCCTGATCCCCGATAACCCGAACACGCCTTACGACATGAAAGAGCTGATCGGCAAAATCGCTGACGAAGGCGATTTCTTTGAAATTCAGGCTGACTACGCGAAAAACATCCTGACGGGCTTTATCCGCATGGAAGGTCAGACCGTGGGCGTTGTTGCGAACCAGCCGATGGTTCTGGCGGGCTGCCTCGACATTGACTCGTCCCGCAAAGCAGCGCGTTTCGTGCGCTTCTGTGATGCGTTCGAAATTCCGATCCTGACGCTGGTCGACGTTCCGGGCTTCCTGCCGGGCACCAGCCAAGAATACAACGGCGTTATCAAACACGGCGCGAAACTGCTGTTTGCCTATGGTGAAGCGACCGTCCCGAAAGTGACCGTTATTACGCGTAAAGCTTACGGCGGCGCATATGACGTTATGGCGTCCAAACACCTGCGCGGCGACTTCAACTACGCTTGGCCGACTGCGGAAATCGCGGTGATGGGGGCGAAGGGCGCGGTTGAGATCCTGTATCGCAACGAACTGGGTGATCCCGACAAAATCGCAGCGCGGACCAAAGACTATGAGGACCGTTTCGCGAACCCATTCGTTGCTGCAGAAAAGGGCTTTATCGACGAGGTTATTCAGCCGCGTTCGACCCGCCGCCGCGTGACCCGCGCGTTCGCTTCGCTTCGCAACAAGAAGCTGACGAACCCGTGGAAGAAACACGACAACATTCCGCTCTGATTTCAGGGCGGAAGTAGGGGATATGGCGCAAAGCCGCTGGCATACGATCCGCAACGAGGGTGTGGTTACTCACACCCGCCGCCTGCCTGCACATTTCGATGTATCGGCAGAGACGACGTTCCCGTTGCTGAGACGAGGCCGGCTTGCCACTCAAATCCGTCAGGATTTGTGGCGCGCGCTAAAAGGGCTTCGCGGCTTTTCCCCGGTTGTCGAGGTCCGCACACAAGATGGAGGACTTGTTGTGCGGGCCGGAGGATCGGTGGCGGGACCATTTCCCGCCACTACCACTCAATCGGTCATCGGTGATCTCTTGGCCGATACGACGAAAAGAGCGCGCTGGGTGGCGCGGTCGCAAATCACTCAGTCGGAGGTGTGATCCGACCATGGGAGGGAAACAGGTGATCTTTGGTGCACTCATTTTAGCAGGGAACCTCGCAGTTCCAGCGGTAGCGGAAGACTTCGCTATGCCGTCTGGCCTGTCCGTGACCCTGCATGAGGTGATTGCCGAAGAGGGCCTGACGCGGTTCCGCTTTATCGCGCCTGCGATTGCCGACCTCGATTACGCTGACGTTTCTGCGGACATTGCGACGCTCTGCGAAACGGTGGCGATTCCCTCACTCGATGAGGGTGTTGAGCAGGTTGTGATCTCACTTTCGGCGGAAATTGTCCCGTTTGGAGAGACCGCACCCGAAATAACCCAGTTCTTTGACCCTTTCGTGATTGAAGACGGTCGCTGCATGTGGGAGCCATTCTGATGACTCCACAATATATTGCGAGGCTCGAACTCATCATGACCCGAATTGATGCAGGCCCGACACAGGGCGCAAATCTGCATAGCTCCCGATATGCTGGAAACGGCATTTCTGCTATCCTGACAGCAGGTTACCAAAAGGTAGCCCGTAACAAGTTAGGGGAAAGCCGGAACAAATACCGGACAAACCCCGTAGGCAGTGTCTGGAGCATATCATGTCTCATTCCATCAAAGCGCTCTGTGCGCTTGGATTACTCGTTGTCGTCGCAGCCTGTTCTGCCCGCCAACACCCCACTGAAACCGTCTATGTTGAGCCAGCACCGCTCTCAACAGAGCCTGTTTTCACCGGCAAATACGGTAACTAATGCGCAAATGGGACAGTCCCACGGGGCTGTCCTGACCCTCGCGCCCGTCGTTGGAGGGCGCGTGTGATGCTGAAACATCGTGGTTTCCCAGGTCGTTTCCCTGGTTCTGAATTCCAATTTGTTATTCGCCGTGCAAACCCGCGTGGCGTCACCCCTCTGACCCGCCGTGAACGTTTCCGTGACCGTAAGGCCATGGATAAACGCGTGGACGAGGCGTTTATGGCTGCCCTTTGGCACCACTTCGGTGACCAACCGTTTGAGCGCGGCAATCTGGATGCGGGCCGTCTGAGCTGGCTCTTTGGCCGCGAGGTTGTCGCTGCATATCCTGAAGACTTTGATCCAGAGAGCTATGACGCCGTTCTGCGTATCGACGTCGATAAGGCGATGATCAGCTTCCCAGCGGTCTTTGACCCTGACAGCGATTTCTTTGAGTGAGGGTGCTGGGTTAGATGACACGGATCGGCACGATTTTGCCCATGAAGGCAGCGATTTGGCAGGAAACAGCCCATGCGGCTGCCCTGACGGATTTCGCCTTTGGCTCTGGCGAAACTTCGTGCCACGCTGCCTGTGTTGAGGACGTAACCAGCAGGTCGTCCAAGACAAGCAGTCAAGACTGTTACCCTTCCCCTTGTCGGTCCGGCTTTCCCCAGACCGGATCGACTTCGGGAGAGGACCGTCTCGACCTATTTGTTACTTTGGCCGCGCCGCGAATTGCTCGTGGTCTTTTGGCGCAGAATAAAAACGAAAAGGGCAGTCACTCATGGTCAACAAAATTTGGATCGTCGCATTTGTCGCTTTCGCAGGTCTCTCGGCCTGCCTTGATACCGACCTCGAACGTGGGCTTGCCGGCGCTGCCGCTGGCGCAGTCACGGCAGATGCGCTCGGTGTCGATCCGATCATCGGCGCTACTGGCGGCGCGCTCGTTGGCGCAACGTGCGACAACTACGCAACCGTCTGCCGCTAACCCATTCTGCCCTTCGGGGCGTCTAAACCACCTGAACCGCCGTGGGGTGCATTGCGCCCCCACGGCGGTTTTGCATTCAAAGGACCCCAGCACATGTTCAAGAAGATCCTGATCGCCAACCGTGGCGAGATCGCATGCCGTGTCATTAAGACCGCCCGCAAAATGGGCATCAAAACGGTTGCTGTCTATTCGGACGCTGACCGTCACGCCCTGCATGTGCAGATGGCGGACGAAGCCTACCACATCGGCCCGCCGCCCGCGAACCAGTCCTACATCGTGATCGACAAGATCATGGAAGCGATCAAAGCAACCGGCGCCGAAGCAGTGCACCCGGGCTATGGCTTCCTCTCTGAGAACTCGAAATTTGCTGAGGCCCTGTCGGCTGCTGGCGTTGCGTTTATTGGACCGCCGGTTGGCGCAATCGAAGCGATGGGCGACAAGATCACGTCGAAAAAGATCGCTCAGGACGCTCAGGTGAACACCGTTCCCGGTTACATGGGTTTGATCGAGGACGCCGAAGAAGCCGTCAAAATTTCGAACCAGATCGGTTATCCGGTCATGATCAAAGCCTCCGCTGGTGGCGGTGGTAAGGGTATGCGCATCGCATGGAACGACACCGAAGCCCGCGAAGGGTTCGAGTCCTCCAAGAACGAAGCAGCGAACTCTTTCGGCGACGACCGTATCTTTATCGAGAAATTCGTCACCCAGCCGCGCCACATTGAAATTCAGGTTCTCGCTGACAGCCACGGCAACGCCGTTTACCTGCACGAGCGTGAGTGTTCGATCCAGCGTCGTAACCAGAAAGTGGTCGAAGAGGCACCGTCGCCGTTCCTCGACGAGGAAACCCGCAAGGCAATGGGCGAACAGTCGGTCGCACTGGCCAAGGCTGTGGGCTACGCATCCGCAGGAACCGTGGAATTCATCGTCGATGGCGAACGGAACTTCTACTTCCTCGAGATGAACACCCGTCTGCAGGTGGAACACCCAGTGACAGAGCTGATCACGGGCATCGACCTTGTTGAACAGATGATCCGCGTCGCTGCTGGTGAAAAGCTGCCGTTCGAACAGAAAGACCTGAAAATCAACGGTTGGGCGATTGAAAACCGTCTTTATGCAGAAGACCCATATCGCAACTTCCTGCCGTCGATTGGCCGCCTGACCCGCTACCGTCCGCCTGTTGAGGGCCAGACCACTACGGGTGGCATCGTGCGTAACGATACTGGCGTCTACGAAGGCGGCGAGATCAGCATGTATTACGACCCGATGATCGCAAAGCTCTGCACATGGGGCGAAACCCGTGCGGCTGCGATCGAAGAGATGCGCGTTGCTCTCGACACGTTCGAGGTCGAAGGCATCGGTCATAACCTGCCGTTCGTCGCGGCTGTTATGGACCACGAGCGTTTCACCTCGGGCAATATGACCACTGCGTTCATCGCCGAAGAATACCCCGAAGGGTTCGACGGTGTGACCCTGCCGAAAGATGCGCTGGTTAAGGTCGCTGCGGCGGCCTCTGCGATGAACCGCGTGGCCGAAATCCGTCGGACCCAAGTATCAGGTCGTCTGGGTAACCACGAACGTCGCGTTGGCACCGATTGGGTTGTTTCGCTGCAGGGCGAGGACTTTGCGACCACAATCGCGGCAGATCGCGACGGCTCGAACGTCACCATCGACGGCGCAGTTCTGCGGGTCGAGAGCGATTGGACTCCGGGCGACAGCCTTGCACGTCTGAGCGTTGGTGGCGAACCGCTGGTTCTGAAGGTCGATAAGATCACCCACGGCTTCCGCATTCGTTTCCGTGGCGCAGACATCAAGGTTCACGTGCGCACCCCGCGTCAGGCTGAACTTGCGAAACTGATGCCTGAGAAACTGCCGCCAGATACCTCGAAACTGCTGCTCTGCCCGATGCCGGGTCTGATCGTTAAGGTCAACGTGGCCGAAGGCGACGAAGTCCAAGAGGGTCAGGCGCTCTGCACCGTTGAAGCGATGAAGATGGAAAACATCCTCCGCGCTGAACGTAAGGGCATCGTCAAGGCGGTGAAAGCAGCGGCTGGCGACAGCATGGCCGTAGACGAAGTCATCATCGAGTTCGAATAATGATGCGCGACGCTCACACAGTTCTTACGCAGATGGCGGCCTTTGTGGTCGCCTATGCGGGCTGGTGGGCAGTTGTGCTGCATGGGGGCGGCGATGTCGCCCCTGTGATCGCCCTCGCGGCACCTGCTTTGGCAGTTGGGCTCTATGCCTTAGTTGAGGGGATTATTGCGTGATGCGCCGCGCGTTGATCTCTTGCTGGCGGAGAGGGGATTTATCAATCGACCTCCCGATTTCGCGCATGTCCCAAGGGGCAGGTTTGCGGAACGCAACCGTGCCGTCCTTATCGATCAACACGAGCATGAACCCATGTGGCCGCAGCCGTTCGCGTAACGCTGTCTCTGCGGAGGGGTCGGTGTCGGTGATCACGATGACATCGCGTTCGACGAGCGCAGGGATGTCGGCGCCGAGATTGTCCATCTGTTCGATGTATCGTGGATCAAAGGGCGTGTCAGCAAACACAACAATGGCCCGCGCACGCCAGAGAAAATCGTTCAAATTTATCTCGGATGCGTCGACAAATTGGTCAGGCGCGGCAATCCAGTCGTCAGGCGTGACGGATTGTGCAGCGGCAGGAATGCCTGCCAAAGCCATGAATAAGAACGTAAAACTGGCGCGAAGAATTGGTTTCATGCCTATCAATATAGGGTTGGAATTTACGGTTTCTAAGGGGGCAGACACCCTCGGTGCGAACAATTTTAGCATTAAGCCTCTGGTGAGATTGGAGGACGCAGCATGATCGCTATCGTCCATCCCGCGCACCAACGCGCGGCCCAACGCCGAAAAGGTGATCGCGCCGTGGAAATCTGTCTTCATCTGGGGGCCCATCGTACGGGCACAACATCGTTCCAATGTCATGTCCAACGTCATCGCGGGGCGCTGTCCCATGGCGGCACGGCCGTTTGGACGCCGAAACAAACGCGGGCAGGGCTGTTTGATGGCTTGGTTCATCGGCCCGACCGCGTAACGGCTGAAATCGCACACCGCTCTGAACGGTCCCGCGTTGCCATTCGCCGCGAGGTCGGACGTTTGACCGAGGCTGGCTATGACCGCCTGATGATCACCGAAGAGAACCTTCTTGGCTCGGCCCGCAATAACCTGCGCGATGGGGCGCTTTATTCCGATGTTCTCGAACGGCTGTTGCGGTTTCGTGCGGCACTGGCCGCGCCCGTAGCCCGTATCGCGATCAGCATCCGCAACTATGACAGTTACTGGGCCTCTGTCCTCGCTTATGCGGTGATGAACGGCCACACCATGCCACAGCCCGACCTGATCGACCGTCTGGCAATGCAGTCGCGCAGATGGGGTGATGTGATCCGCGACGTCGCCCGGGTGTTCCCGCAGACCGACATCGTTGTCTTCCCGTTCGAGGCGATGGTTAGCCATCCCGACGCGGAACTGTCGCACCTCATCGGCCAGCGCGTTTCGCTGTCAGAGGCGGACGATTGGCGCAACCCGTCGCCCCGCCTGCGCAAATTGCGCGAGGAATTGGTGAACCGTGGCGACCTCGACGGGGCGATCCGTTTGGGGCAGGGCAGCGGCGCTTGGATGCCGTTTGACGCCGATCAACGCGCGGCGATGCAACGCACATATGCTGACGACCTGACAGAGTTGCGCGAGGGCGCAATCGCTCAGGCGCGGCTTATCGAAATACCAACCCAGCACGGGTTGGACACGACCCATATTAGACAGACAGAAGTGACCAACGCCCATTGGCGTTCGGCAATCGGAGGACCCGATCATGGCAGACAAAGATACCTGGTCTAAGCTCGCGCAGAAAGAACTGCGTGATCGCCCATTAGATGACCTGAACTGGACCACGCTCGAAGGCATCACGGTCAAACCCCTTTACACCGAAGAGGACACCGCAGACCTGCCGCACCTCGGCTCACTGCCCGGGATCGAACCCTTCACCCGTGGTCCGCGCGCAACCATGTATGCAGGCCGTCCTTGGACCATCCGCCAATACGCGGGCTTTTCGACGGCTGAGGAATCGAACGCGTTCTACCGCAAGGCTCTCGCTGCGGGTCAGCAGGGTGTGTCGGTGGCCTTCGACCTCGCGACGCACCGCGGCTATGACTCGGATCACCCGCGCGTTGTCGGTGACGTGGGCAAGGCAGGCGTTGCGATTGACAGCGTTGAGGACATGAAGATCCTCTTTGACGGCATTCCGCTGGATAAAGTCTCGGTTTCAATGACCATGAACGGCGCGGTTATCCCCGTTCTGGCGAACTTTATCGTCACGGGCGAAGAGCAGGGCCACGATAAATCAGTCCTGTCGGGGACCATTCAGAATGACATTCTGAAAGAGTTCATGGTGCGAAACACCTACATTTACCCGCCAGAGCCATCGATGCGGATCATTTCGGACATCATCGAATACACTTCGACCGAGATGCCGAAATTCAACTCGATCTCGATCTCTGGCTACCACATGCAAGAGGCGGGCGCGAACCTCGTTCAGGAACTCGCTTACACGCTGGCCGATGGTCGTGAATACGTGCGCACCGCGATTGCGGCGGGCATGGATGTTGACCAGTTCGCACCGCGTCTGTCGTTCTTCTTTGCGATTGGCATGAACTTCTTCATGGAGGCCGCGAAACTGCGGGCTGCGCGTCTGCTTTGGACCCGCATCATGAAAGAGTTCAACCCGCAGAAACCGGGGTCGCTGATGCTCCGCACGCACTGCCAGACCTCTGGTGTGTCGCTCCAAGAGCAAGACCCTTACAACAACGTTGTCCGCACCGCTTACGAGGCGATGGCGGCTGCTCTGGGCGGCACGCAGTCGCTCCACACCAACGCGCTGGACGAAGCGATTGCGCTGCCGACCGAATTCTCGGCCCGTATCGCACGGAACACCCAGTTGATCCTCCAAGAGGAAACTGGCGTGACCAAGGTCGTCGATCCGCTCGCTGGTTCCTACTACGTCGAAAGCCTCACCGCTCAGCTCGCCGAAGAGGCATGGAAGCTTATCGAAGAGGTCGAGGAAATGGGCGGCATGACCAAGGCTGTGGCCTCGGGTATGCCCAAACTCCGCATCGAAGAATCGGCTGCGAAACGTCAGGCGATGATTGACCGTGGCGACGAAGTGATCGTAGGCGTGAACAAATACCGCCTCGCCAAAGAAGACCCGATCGACATTCTGGACATCGACAACAACGCGGTGCGTGCATCGCAGGTTGCCCGTCTTGAAAAAATCCGTGGCACCCGTGACGAGGCCGCCTGTCAGGCTGCTCTGACCGAACTGACCCGCCGCGCAAAAGAGGGTGGAAACCTTCTCGCTGCTGCTGTCGAAGCCGCACGCGCCCGTGCATCCGTAGGGGAGATCAGCATGGCTATGGAAAAAGAGTTCGGTCGGCACCGCGCCGAAGTGAAAACGCTCGCTGGTGTGTATGGCGCAGCGTACGAAGGCGACGAAGGCTTTGCCGCCATTCAGAAATCGGTTGAGCAATTCGCCGAAGAAGAAGGCCGCCGCCCGCGTATGCTCGTGGTAAAAATGGGTCAGGACGGTCACGACCGTGGCGCCAAGGTCATCGCGACCGCCTTTGCGGACATTGGTTTCGACGTGGACGTTGGCCCGCTGTTCCAAACCCCTGCTGAAGCTGCACAGGACGCGATCGACAACGACGTTCACGTGATCGGTATTTCGTCGCAGGCTGCAGGTCACAAGACCCTTGCACCGCAGTTGATCGAAGAGCTCAAGGCCGCTGGTGCCGAAGACATCATCGTAATCTGCGGCGGTGTTATCCCGCAGCAGGACTACGATTACCTCTACAAAGCTGGCGTTAAGGCGATCTTTGGTCCGGGGACAAACATCCCCAAAGCTGCCGAAGATATCTTGCAGATCATCCGCGACGTTCGCGGTTAAGATCAGCGATCAGACTGAAAAAAGGGGGCCGCGAGGCCCCCTTTTGCGTTAGGCCTTTTCGACCTCTGGATTGCCTGCATTGCGCAGCACCAGATACCCCGTGATCGCCGAAAGGATAGAACCGAGCAGAACGCCAATTCGCACCTCGTTCATCAGCACACCACCTTCGCCAAAGCTCAGGCCACCGATAAAGAGCGACATGGTAAAGCCGATGCCCGCCAGACAGCTGACACCGTAGATGTGCCGCCAGTTGACGCCGTAGGGCAGTTTAGCCAGACCTGCTTTCACCATGAGCCATGTGAGGCCGAACACGCCGATTTTCTTACCGAGATACAGGCCGAGCGCGATACCGATGGGGAGCGGCGCGAACATCTGGTCAATCGTGATCCCTTTGAGGACAACACCCGCGTTTGCAAAGGCAAAGATCGGTACGATCAGGAAAAACACATAGTCCGTCAGGCCATGTTCGACCGAATGGAGCGGCGATTTTCCGTATTTATCCTTGAGAGGAATAAAGAACGCGGTGATCACACCAGCCAGCGTTGCGTGCACGCCCGATTTCAGAACGAAGAACCACAGGATGATGCCCAGCAGGACCGAGGGTGCCACGCGGTGGAAGCCCATGTAATTGCGGAACCACAGACCCGCGAGAGGGATCAGCGCCAGCCAGAGGTAATCGATTTTCAAATCCGCCGTGTAGAACAACGCGATAATGATGATCGCACCGAGGTCGTCGAGGATCGCGAGCGTCAGCAAGAACACCTTGAGCGCGGACGGCACCCGCGTGCCGAGCAGCGCCAGAACACCGACCGCAAAGGCGATGTCGGTGGCAGCAGGAATAGCCCAGCCACGGATGGTTTCGGGATTGCCCCAGTTAATCGCCGCATAGATCACCGCAGGCACGACCATGCCGCCGACCGCTGCCATACCTGGTAGGATCACGTCGCGCGGGTTTTTCAGCTTCCCCTCTAACATCTCGCGCTTTAGCTCTAGCCCGATCAGGAAGAAGAACACCGCCATCAAACCGTCGTTGATCCAGAGGATCAGCGGTTTCTGCAGCCCTTCGCCGTCAAAGGTGATGGCGAAATATGTGTTGAGAACACCGTGGTAGAGATCCGTCAGTCCAGAGTTAGCGACGATGAGCGCCAAGGCTGCGGACAGCATGAGAACGATCCCTCCCGCCGCTTCATGGCGGAAAAAGCGATCGAGGGCAGAGGCAAGAGACATGGTAATTCCCGACAATTATAGTTAATTTAATGTCAAGTAAGCACTCAGGCGCTTGCATCAACCAGTTGAACACGGTTTGTCTGTGCATAATTGCAGGTGACCTTGTCGATTCTAGCACAACGGGAAGCCCGTCGATGTCGATTTGGACACGTATCGCTGATGCTCTGGCCGCTCTTCGCAAGGGCGAGGGGTTGGCGGCTGTGTTTGAACAATTCCGCACGCCGCCCGAACGATCGGTAGCCTTTACCATCGCGGTGATTGCCTTGGGTGCCAAAATGGCCAAGGCCGACGGCCTTGTGACCCGTGACGAAGTGGCCGCATTCCGCGAGGTGTTCACCATCGCGCCCGAAGATGAGGCACAGGCGGCAAAGCTATTTAACCTTGCGCGACAAGACGTTGCAGGGTTTGAGGATTATGCGGCTCGCGTCGCAAAGATGTTCGGTGATGACCGCGCACCGCTCTGTGACCTTATGGAAGGTTTGTTCCATATTGCGATGGCGGACGGTGAATATCACGAGGCTGAGGACGCGTTTTTGCAGCGTGTGGCAGAGATACTTGGGTTTGATGAGCGTCGGTTCCGCACCATCCGCGCGCAGTTCGTCCCCGATGCAGAGCGCGATCCCTATGACGTGCTGGGCGTTTCGCCCGATATGCCGATTGATGACATTCGCAAGGTCTGGCGCGATGCCGTGCGCGAAAGCCATCCTGACCGTCTGATGGCGCGTGGCCTTCCCGAGGAGGCGATCAAACTCGCCGAAGCGCGTCTCATAGCCGTAAATACTGCGTGGGATCAGATTAACGGCAAAGCCGCATGAGGATAGCCACCTATAACGTCGAATGGTTTACCAACTTATTTGACGATAATGGGCGGCTTCTGCACGATCATCGCTGGTCGGGACGATTGAATGTAAAACGGGGCGAACAGCTCGATGCCTTGGGGATTGTGTTCACTGCACTCGACGCCGATGCCGTGATGGTGATTGAGGCCCCAGACGACAATCGTCGGCGGAGCGGGGTCATCGCCCTCCAGAACTTTGCCGCCGAATATGGGTTGCGGGCGCGAAAGGCGCTGATTGGGTTTTCGAATGATACGCAGCAAGAGATCACGCTGCTCTATGATCCCGATGTATTTGAGGCGCGACATGATCCCCTGTCTCACCCCGACGCCCCGCGGTTCGATGCGGCGTTCGAGATTGATCTGGATGTCGATGCTGATCTCGATCTCGTGCAATGGTCCAAACCCCCGAACGAAGTCGCATTGCGGACTAAGGCAGGGCACGATTTGCGGCTGATTGGCGTTCACGCGAAATCAAAGGCCCCGCACGGTGCCCGCAATATCCATGAACAAATGCGGATCGCGATTGAGAACAGGCGCAAGCAGTTGGCGCAATGTCTCTGGCTGCGCCGTCGGATTGATCACCATTTGGCGCAGGGCGATAACCTGATCGTTTTGGGCGATTTCAACGACGGCCCTGGGCTGGACGAATATGAAAAGCTTTTTGGTCGGTCCAGTATTGAGATCGTTATGGGAGAGGGCGACCAACCGCGTCTTTTTGATCCCCACGCGCGGGCGGCGCTCACCCAAAAACTCGGCGCTGTGCCGACCACATCGCGGTTTAGGATGGGTGGGGATGACAACTACCTGTGCGCTTTGCTCGATTATGTCATGGTGTCGCCAGAACTATTGGACCATGACCCGCGTTGGCGGATTTGGCATCCGTTCGACAACCCCGTCTGCTACGGCACGCCCGAACTGCGCGAGGCCTTATTGACCGCGTCGGACCACTTTCCCGTGACGATCGACCTTAATTTATGACTGTTTGGGCAGGATGCGGACGGTTGCAGACACCGCGTCCATCGCCTTGGCCAGCGAGTTATACCGCGCCTCAGACACTTCACCCCATAGCGGCTCTGTCTCTGCGTTGAGAACCAGTTCCAGCTCGCGCTTCTTGGGCTTCCAAATAAACTGCCCCGGATTCCCCTCGGCCTTGAGCCACAGCATCGCACCCAAACGCATCGCCCGACCTAGGATCTCTGCCTCACGGATTTGCTGTTCATCGAGCAGGGCAAACAGAGGTTCGAGACGCGAACCCTGACGCTTGCTGGAATAGCGATGGAACAGCGAGAGACCGAGCAACACTCGTTCTTCGTGTTTCAACCCGCCCAAGTTTGCGCGGGTCGCATTGTCGAACGCAACTTCGTCACGGTAGTCAGGGTGCGCGCGCCAAGTTACGTCATGCAAGAGGCAGGCGGCTTTGATGATGCGCAGTTTCTGCCAATTTGCATTGGGGAACAGCGGCGTTACGAAATCATAGAGAACTTTGCCAAATCCGGGCAAACGCGCGTCTTTTGATTCCGCATAACGACTGGCTTCAATCAACGGATCGCGGTCACGCAGCTCTTGGGGCATTTGTTCGTACAAAAGACCCTCGCGTATGCCGTAGGATGACACAGCGATATCTTTGGGGCGGAAGGTTTTCACCAGTTCCTTGAGCACGTGGATTGCGATGGGCACCAGCGCCATACGTTCGGACGAAATTCCACAACGGCTGCGCAGATCGTCGAGGTTTGCAGAGCCGATGTAATCCGCCGTCGTGGAGACGTTGCGGGCGGTCATTCGGTATTCGTGTTGAACGGTCAGGGGATAGCCGCGCCGCTCCATATCGATGCGCGCGATCGCACGCCATGAGCCGCCGACCAGAAACAGCCGCATCCCTGTCTCATAGTCCATCTCGGCATGCATGCCCTGCATGATCTCTTTGACATGGGCCTTGAGGTCGCGCTTTGAGGTGAACCCTTTGAGGCGCAGTGGACCGAGGGGCGAGGTGAGGCGGTGGCCAACCTTGCCATCTTTGATATCCGCCAATTCCATTGACGAGCCGCCAATATCACAGACCATGCCAAAGCTGCCGGGCCAGCCCAGCAGAACGCCTTGCGCCGAAAGGCGGGCCTCTTCGCGACCATCAATGATGTGCAGCTTGACGCCTGCTTTTTCCAGTACTTCGCGGCTGAATTCATCGCCATCTTCGGCTTCACGCACGGCAGCCGTGGCAACAGCGGTCAAAGGTGCATCCATGCTTTCGGCGAGAGCGGCAAAGCGGCGGATGGCAGCCAGCGCACGGGCGCGGCCTGTCGGGTTCAAACGACCCGTTTCACGAAGTCCAGCGCCGAGAGCGCACATGACCTTTTCGTTGTAGAAATAGGCAGGGCTACGGGCAGCGCCGTCAAAGACCACCATACGAACAGAGTTAGAGCCAACGTCCAACACGCCGACACGCGCGAGCGCTTTGGCTTGAGGATCGTCAAACAAAGGCCGCCCAAAGGGGCCCCAGTCGGTGTCGTCTGTCTGGGTCGTGGTCGTCATGGATTCTCCGGTCCTCCCCGACCTTTGGACGGGGAGGGGCGCGGTGTCAATCTTCGGTGTGCGTTAGTTGCACGACACCCGTGGCCCCGGCCGACCCGCGACCAGACAGCGATGGGTTCTCCATAAAGAACTTATGGCAGCTAAAGGCGAATTTATCCTCAGGCACGGCGACCCGCGTAAATTTGCCATCCGGCCCCATGATCCAGCTCTGCGCGATATCCGCCATGTTGGCTGACATGATCTGATCGACGATCTGCGCTTTGACGGTCGGGTTCTTAGCTTCAACCAGTGTCTCAACACGACGGTTGAGGTTACGCCCCATCCAGTCTGCAGACGAGAAAAACACACGTGCCTCTTTGCCCGGAAGTCCGCCGCCATTGCCAAAGCAGACGATGCGCGAATGTTCGAGGAACCGACCAACGATGGATTTGACGCGAATATTTTCCGACAGTCCTTTGATCCCCGGACGAATGCCGCAGATGCCACGCACCACGAGACTGATCTTCACGCCCGCTTGGCTCGCGCGGTAGAGCGCGTTCATCACGTCCTCTTCAATCAGGCTGTTCATCTTGGCCCAGATCGCAGCAGGGCGGCCAGCGCGGGCATGTTCGATTTCAAGGTCGATCATTTCGATAAGGCGTTGTTTCAGGCCCATCGGTGCAATCGTCAGGTTCTCAAGCCCGTCTGGCTGCACATAGCCCGACAGGTAGTTGAACACCTTCGTCGCGTCCCGCCCCAAGGCCGCATCGCAGGTAAAGAACGACAGGTCGGTGTAAATCTTTGCGGTGATCGGGTGATAGTTGCCCGTGCCGTAGTGGGTGTAGGTGACCAGTTGATCCCCTTCGCGGCGCACCACGGTCGAGATTTTCGCGTGAGTTTTCAGTGTGGTAAAGCCATACACCACATGCGCGCCAGCCCGTTCCAAACGGCGCGACTGACGGATGTTCGCAGCCTCGTCAAAGCGGGCCTTCAGTTCGACCAGCGCGGTCACGGATTTGCCATCCTCAGCCGCCTCGCAGAGCGCTTCAACGATCGGGGAGTTCTTGGACGTGCGATAAAGCGTCTGTTTGATAGCGACCACATTCGGGTCGGCGGCCGCTTGTTTGAGGAACCGCACCACCATGTCGAAGGTCTCGTAGGGGTGGTGGAGCAGCATGTCCTTTTGTTTTATCGATTTGAACATGTCGCCGCCGTGGTCCTGAACCCGTTCGGGAACACGCGGCGTGTAGGGCGACCACAAAAGGTCAGGACGGCTGTCGAGGACCAGTTGTTTGAGGTCAGCCATACCGAGCATACCGTCCACGATCACCACCTCGGATTCGTCGACATGCAGTTCGTGCATGATCATGTCGCGCAGCCCGTCAGGTGCGCCCGCTGTCATCTTCATGCGGACGACCTCACCGCGACGACGACGTTTGAGGGCGACCTCAAATTCGCGCACCAGATCTTCGGCTTCTTCTTCGACCTCAAGGTCGCTGTCGCGCAGCACACGGAACGCACAGTCGCCTTTGACCTTATAGCCAGGGAAGAGGCGGTGGATGTGCAACAAAAGCAGTTCTTCGAGCGGCAGGAACCGATCCCCGTCAACTGTCGGCAGCGCGATAAAGCGGTCGATCTGATGCGGCACGGGCAAGAGCGCGCGCATGGACCGTTTGTCAGCGGTCCGTTCCAATTGCAGCGCCAGCGCAAAACCCGTGTTCGGAATGAACGGGAAGGGGTGCGCAGGGTCAACAGCGAGTGGAGAAAGAACGGGGAACACGTTGTTCAGGAACACATTTTCCAGGAACTCTGCGTCACCTTCGATCAGGTCGGTCCGTGATAGGATATGGATTTTCTCTTGCGCTAGTTCAGCCTTGAGCGCGTTAAACGTCGACTGTTGGCGCATCATCAGATCGCGGGCGTCCGCGTTGATCAGCGCGAGTTGTTCGACAGGTGTAAGACCGTCGAGCGCAGGGGTCATGTTGCCCGCATGTGCCAGTTCCCGCAGACCCGCAACGCGCACGGTATAAAACTCGTCAAGGTTGGTTGCCGAAATGGACAGGAACCGCAGGCGTTCCAACAGTGGAACCCGCAGGTTTTCGGCCTCTTCCAAGACACGCCAGTTGAAGCCAAGCCAGCTTAACTCTCGGTTATAAAAACGGGATGGGCTGGTGAGGTCAAAATCGGCCTCAACGGCTTCGGGGAATTTTGCGGTCAGGAAATTTGCGAGTGTCATGGCGGCCTTATGCTGCGCAATTGCAACGATTATGTGACCATTATCGCGCCTATTCTGATGGATTGTCCAGCAACCTACCAGCTAGTTTAATTCCAATCGGTTGCGCTGTCGCGAGAGCCTCTTTGTCCAGCGCTGATACGATGTCGTCAGCAGCAGAAAACGACCGTTCAATCCGACCTGCAAGATAGGAGATCAGCGCGGGTTTCGGGGTCAGCTGGCGGTCGGCAAAGTGCTTCATCAACACGGCGCTGAGTAGCCGATCATCGGGGTCGGCGATATGCACGGTGGGTGCTGCCTGCATTCGGCTGGCAAGGTCGGGGAGGGCGATGCTCCAACGGCTCGGCGGCGTTGCGGCGGTCAGCAGAAGCGGCAAACGCTGCGCACGCAGGTGATTGTGAAGATGAAACAGAGGTTCCTCGGACTGGGGCTGCAGGCCCTCCATGTCCTCAATCACAATCGGGCAAGAGGGCAGGTCGAGCGTGCTGCCAATCTCCCTAGCTTTCCAAACGGTGGCACCTGTAAGGTGCTGAAACACGCGCGACAGATGGCTTTTGCCGCTTCCCTTGGGGCCGATCAGGGCGAGCTTGCCATCGGCCCAGCCATCAGGGTTTGTGACCATGACATAGGCGTGGGCATTGGCCTCTGACACGAAATAATCGTCAGGGCCCAACGCGACGTTAGGGGGTAGATCAAAGGACAGCTGGCGCGGGGTCATTCGGTATCGCTAAAGCCCCGATAGAGGCGTCCGTTCTTGTAGCTTCGGATGGCGTGACGGGCCACAACGCCGATCATCGCGGCAACTGGCACCGCAACGAGCATCCCAACAAAACCGAATAAGGTGCCAAAGACGGACAGCGCAAAGATCAGCCAAACAGGGTGCAGGCCGACCGAGCTACCGACGAGTTTTGGTGTCAGGAAATTGCCTTCGAGGAACTGGCCGACGCCAAAGATCGCAGCGACAAGCCCGATCCGCAGCCAATCCGTGGCAAAGGTCGTGGTCGCGCCGTCGATCACCTCAACGCTATTCCAGAACTGAAACAGCGCGAGGCCGATCGACAAAAGGCCACCGACCAGAGCTCCAACGTAAGGGATAAATGTCAAAAGCCCCGCAATGGCACCAGCGACGAGGCCGAACTGCAAACCAACGACCATGAGGCCCACCGCATAGAAAATGCCAAGGATGAGGCAGACGGTGCCTTGCCCACGGATGAACGAGGCAAGCGTTTTGTCGATCTCTGTCGCGATGCTGCGGATTTGTCCCAAATGATCGCGCGGCAAGAGGCTGTCGATCTCAGCGACCATATTGTCCCAATCATAGAGCAAGTAGACCGCCACAACGGGCACGACGACCAAAAGGACGATCACGTTGATCAGGCTCATCGCCGAAGAGAGCACGCCGTTTAGGAAATCGCCACCTTTGCTCTGCACGGTGGAGGCCACGTTTTTGAGGCTGCCCGAGAGTGTGATGTCATTCTGTGCGAGGGCAGGGAAGGTGTCGGTCAGCCATCTATCAAGATCGCGCAGAACTGTGGGCGCGGTATCAACCGAGGTGCCGATGAAATTAAAGAGCGACGCTGTTTGCTGGATCAGCACAGGGATGATTAAGAGAGCCGCGATCACAAAAATGATCGTTGCGCCGATACTGATCACGCCGACAGAGGCCGCACGGCTAAAGCCCGCTCTCTCCAACCGATCTGCAACTGGGTCGAGCATGTAGGCGACCGCTCCACCTAGAACGAAGGGCAGGATCACGTTGCCGAGGAAATAGAGCAAAAACACCAAAATAGCTGTGGCGATGCCCCAGTATTTCACCTGTTCTTTGACTGGAAGTCCCATGCCATGCCCCTATCGTCGCGTTAGGTCTATGTCAGCCTTCTGGCCAGATAAATCAAGTCCTGCCCGGGGTTAGGACGGGTTTTGGGGCGCTGCCCCCGTCCACCTGCGGTGGCCTCCCCCGGGATAGTTGCGGCACAAAGGCAGGGATCGCGAGGTCTGACTTGCCCATGGGGGCGGTTTCCGATAGCGGAAGGGGTAACCTTGTCATTAAATTGCTGGACCGTGATATGCGCCTTTCCCGCTACTTCCTTCCTGTTCTGAAAGAAAACCCTGCCGAAGCGCAGATCGTATCGCACCGCCTGATGCTGCGTGCTGGTATGATCAAGCAGCAGGCAGCGGGGATTTATTCTTGGCTGCCCCTCGGGTTCAAAGTCCTCCGAAAGATCGAGAACATCGTTCACGATGAACAGATCAAAGCGGGTCACATCCCGATGCAGATGCCGACGCTGCAGCCAGCGGACCTATGGCGCGAGTCTGGTCGTTATGACGCTTACGGCCCTGAAATGCTGCGGATGAAGGACCGTCACGACCGTGACATGCTGTTCTCTCCGACCGCTGAAGAAATGTTCACGGACGTGTTCCGCGCCCATGTGAACAGCTACAAAGACCTGCCGCTGACCATCTATCAGATCCAGTGGAAGTTCCGCGACGAAGTGCGCCCGCGTTTCGGCGTGATGCGTGGTCGTGAGTTCTACATGAAAGACGGCTACAACTTTGACCTTACCAAAGAGGACGCGCTGCACGCTTATAACCGTCACCTCGTCAGCTACCTGCGCACCTACGAGCGTATGGGCCTGCAGGCGATCCCGATGCGTGCGGATTCTGGCCCGATTGGCGGCGATGACACCCACGAGTTCCTCGTCCTCGCGGAAACGGGCGAGTCCGAGGTGTTCTACGATAGCCAGATCACCGATCTGACCTTTGGTGATCGTGAGATTGACTACGATAGCCGCGAACAGTGTCAGGCGGTTCTGGAAGAGTTTACCAGCCGTTACGCACGCACCGATGAGACCCACGATGAGGCGGTCTTTAACGAGGTGCCAGAAGAACGTCGTCGTGTGGCTCGTGGTATCGAAGTGGGTCAGATTTTCTACTTTGGCACCAAATATTCGGACGCCATGGGCGCGACCGTTGTCGACAACGAAGGCAACAAGGTTCCTGTCCACATGGGGTCGCATGGTATCGGCGTATCGCGTTTGTTGGGTGCGATCATTGAGGCGAGCCACGACGAAAAGGGCATCATCTGGCCAGAAGGCGTGACCCCGTTCCACGTTGGTATCGTGAACCTGAAGCAGGGTGATGATGCGGCAGATGCGGCTTGTGAAAGCCTCTATGCGGAACTGACCGCTGCTGGGTTTGAACCGCTCTATGACGACCGCAACGAACGCGCTGGCGGCAAATTCGCGACAATGGACCTGATCGGTCTGCCGTGGCGCATCACCGTTGGCCCGCGTGGTCTGGCGAATGGCGTCGTTGAATTGACCTCGCGCCGCACAGGCGAAAGCGTTGAGATGGCGCCCGCTGAAGCTATCGCGAAGATCAAAGAGATCTACACAAAACATCCGCACCCAAAAGGCGCGTAATCTGGGGCGGGGGCACTGTCCCCGCGCTATTTTGACTATTTTGGGCACAAAGGCGCGCAAGCCACGGGAGAGTGACTTGACCCTTTGTGCCCTTTCCATAAGGTCCGTTCCGACAGACAGGAGCCGTTATGACCGAACTGCCTAAGGCACGATCCACCGCACCGTTTTCCCGCTTTGAGTGGATGATCGCGTGGCGCTACATTCGCGCCCGTCGTGCAGAGGGTGGCGTTTCGGTGATGACCTGGATCAGCCTCATCGGCATTATGCTCGCCGTTTTTGCGCTGGTTGCGACGATGGCCATCCGGTCTGGGTTCCGCTCTGATTTCGTGGATACGATCCTTGGCGCGAATGCCCATGTGACCGTCTATCAAACGATGGAGGTCGATCAGAACGGGCAGGTGAGCCGCACGATTTCCAATGCCGCCGATATGGCCGCCGCCCTTCGCGCGGTGGAGGGCGTGACCCGCGCTGCGCCCTTGGTGCGTGGTCAGGTTATGGCGAATTTCACCAACGCAAACGCAGGGGTAGAAGTTTACGGCATCGCCTATGACGACCTGCTGACCATTCCGCGCATTGTTGAACCCGAGGTCGCTTTGGGGGACATTGCCCGCTTTGGCGAAGGTATCGCGATTGGCTCTGGCGTGGCGCGTGAACTGGGCGTGACCATTGGTGACACAATCAAGCTGATTTCACCGAATGGCACCCGCACGGCCTTTGGCACCAGCCCACGGGTGAGTGCCTATGAGGTGGTCTATATCTTTACCGCTGGCCGTTGGGACATCGACCGCACGCGGGTCTATCTGCCAATGGCGCAGGCGCAGCTGTTCTTTAACAAAGACGGTGTCGCCGATGAGATCGAGGTGATGGTCGAGAACCCAGAAGCCGTCGATGATCTGCTGGCTCCGATCCTGATTGCTGCTGGCGATCGGGCCCTGATCTGGACGTGGCGCGACAGCGCTGGGGCATTCCTGCGTGCCCTCACGGTCGAAGATAACGTGATGTTCGTTCTCATGGCGATCCTCGTGCTGATCGCCTCGATGAACATCATTTCGGGCCTTATCATGCTGGTAAAGAATAAGGGCCGCGACATTGGAATCCTGCGCACCATGGGCCTGACCGAAGGGTCCGTCCTGCGCGTTTTCTTTATCTGCGGGGCGAGCATCGGGACCGTTGGCACTATTGCTGGCGTGATCCTCGGGTGCCTTTTCGCGATCTACATCGACCCGATCTTTAGCCTGATTAACTACGTTTCTGGCGGCGGCGTCTGGGACCCGTCGATCCGTGGCATCTATCATCTGCCCGCCGAACTGCGCCTGTCGAATGTCGTCTCTGCCGTCGCGCTGTCGCTCGGCCTGTCGTGGACGATCACCCTTTTGCCCGCACGCCGTGCAGCCCGCATGAACCCGGTGGAGGCGCTGCGCTATGAATAACACCCTCACCCTGTCAAGCATCACCAAAGGCTACAACCACGGCAAACCGAACGAAGTGCAAGTCCTGCGCGGCGTTGATCTGACTGTGGGCGAGGGCGAGGTAGTCGCCCTTGTCGCGCCCTCTGGTGCGGGGAAATCGACGCTCCTGCATATCGCCGGGCTACTCGACACGCCTGACACGGGCATGGTGTCCATCGGGGGCGAAGATATGACGGGCATCTCTGATCGGCGGCGCACCGCGATCCGTCGGGCAGGGGTCGGCTTTATCTACCAGTTCCACCACTTGCTGCCCGAATTCACCGCGCTCGAAAACATCACGCTCCCGCAGCTCGCCAATGGCGTTAGCGAACGCGCGGCCAAGGCGCGGGCGCTGGAACTCCTCGATACCGTTGGGATTGCGGAACGCGCTGCGCATCGTCCTGCCGCGCTATCGGGGGGCGAACAGCAACGTGTCGCGTTTTGTCGGGCGCTCGCCAATGGGCCTGCGCTCTTGCTGGCGGATGAACCGACGGGGAACCTCGATCCTGATACCTCTGACCGCGTGTTTGAGGCGCTGATGACGCTCGTTCGTGCCACGGGCCTCTCGGCGCTCATCGCCACGCACAACCACGACCTCGCGGCGCGGATGGACCGTATCGTGCGGCTCGACGCGGGGGCCGTTACACCTTCTGCGTGACGAAAACACCCACCGCCATGATCGCGATCCCCGCCGCGCGGGTCAGGGAAATCGGCGTCTGGTTCGCGCCAAACAGCCCGAAATGGTCAATCGCTGCGGCTGAAATCAACTGGCCGATCAGCACCAGAAACACCGCGTTGCCGATGCCGATTTTCGGCGCGATCCATGTGATCGACAGCAGGTAAAACGCGATCAGGAACCCCGCGAGGAACAGGTGCTTTGGCGCGTTCAGCAGTTTGCCATAGCCCTCTGGCCCCGTGAACAGCGCCACCACCAGCGCCACGCAGAAGGCCACGATGAACAGGACCGACCCTGCCGCCGCAGGTGACCCGATTGTGCGACCCAAGGCCGCGTTCAACGCCGCCAAAACGGGCACGCCGATCCCTGCGAGTAGCATCACAACATACGAACTGTTCATGGAAATTCCTCCTGCCCCTGCGGGACGTTAGACCGATCGGACAGGGACACGCAATTCCTGTTTACCTTTGCCCCGCGCTTTGGGACAATGGGGCTAACAAACATTGGGGAGAGCAGTCATGAAACCCGCCTTTATCCTTCTTGCCGCTTTTGGTCTGTCCGCCTGCGTCGAAGAGGTCGCGGATGGCCGCAAGATTTTCGCCGACGAATGCGCTGCCTGTCACGGTGAGAACGCCAAGGGCAACGGCTTTGCCGCCGCAGGCCTCGCGAAAACGCCGCCCGATTTGACCCAGATCGCAGCCCGAAACGGCGGTATCTTTGACGTGAACGCGGTGATGAGCACCATCGACGGCCTCCACCACTCCCCCGACAACCCGATGCCAGAGTTCGGAGCGGGCGACATGGGCGAGATCATCATGGTCGACCGCACCCCCGTACCCGCCGAGCTGCTGGCCCTCGCAGGGTATCTGGAGAGCATTCAGGAGTGAGGCTGCAATTCGATTATTTTTTTCTTGATAATTAAATCTTTAGCTACCCCATGGAGTGAGTAATAGGCATGAGGGTAGGACGGATTTGTCATAGTAATATTGCTCGGTTTATACAGAATGTTTTTCTTGCATAGAGCATCGGCGGTTCCATTCGGGATCGCTAAATTTAAGGTGGTTTTATTGGTTTGAATAAATTCTCTTAGGCAGTCTTTCTCATCCACGCCAAGTCGTTCAAGGTGCCAGTTCGTTTCTTTTCTGAAGGACCATATGTTACGCTGCCTTTCGAGGGCGGGGCCAAAGAAATTAAAAAGCCAGTATAAACTCCATCCGCCACCCCCTAGAAACACAAGTCCAGCATACGGCATTAGATCGCTAGATCGTGGCGTGCCCAGTTTGATTAGGACATTTTCTGGTAAGAAGATGTATGCAACAGCTACGAAAAATAGGACGAAGGCTGTTCTGGTAGAAGTACTTTTTAATAACGCTATGAACCAATCGTACATACTTTTTACAATTCCTCAAACATCCAACTCTTCAACAAACCGCGCGTTTTCCTGAATATACTGGAACCTTAGCTCGGGTTTTTTGCCCATGAGACGCTCGACCAGATCGCCGGTTTCGCCCGGTTCGTCCTCGTCGATGGTGACGCGGATGAGTTTGCGGGAGGCGGGGTCCATCGTGGTTTCTTTGAGGTCTTTGGCGTCCATTTCGCCCAAGCCTTTAAAGCGGGACACATCCATTTTGCCCTTACCGCCAAGCCCTTTTTCCAGCACGGCGTTCTTTTCGGCCTCGTCCAGACAGTAGACGCGTTTCGCCCCTTGGGTGACGCGGAACAGCGGCGGGCAGGCGAGGTAGAGGTGCCCGTGGTCGATCATCGGGCGCATCTGCGTAAAGAAGAACGTCATGAGGAGCGAGGCAATGTGCGCCCCGTCCACGTCCGCGTCGGTCATGATGATGACCTTGTCATAGCGCAGATCGTCGACGTTGAATTTCGTGCCCAGCCCCACGCCGAGCGCTTGGGTCAGGTCGCTGATCTCTTGGTTCGTGCCAAGCTTGTTCGACGCGGCGCCAAGGACGTTCAGGATTTTACCACGCAGCGGCAGGAGGGCTTGGGTCTTGCGATCCCGCGCCATTTTCGCAGAGCCACCCGCTGAGTCACCTTCCACGATGAAAAGCTCGGTGCCCTCGCGGTTCGTAGCGGAACAGTCCACCAGTTTCCCCGGCAGGCGGAGTTTCTTGGTCGCGGTTTTGCGCTGGGTCTCTTTTTCCTGACGGCGGCGCAGACGCTCTTCGGCGCGCAGGACAAGGAAATCAAGGATCGCGCCCGCCGATTTGGTATCGGCAGCGAGCCAGTTGTCAAAGTGGTCGCGGACAGAGTTTTCCACCCATTTCGCGGCTTCCTCGGTCGAGAGACGGTCTTTGGTCTGGCCTACGAAAGAGGGTTCGCGGATAAAGATCGACAAGAGCGCACAGCCGCCCGTGATCAGGTCCTCGCGGGTGATTTGTGCGGCCTTTTTGTTGCTGACCAGTTCACCGTAGGCGCGGATGCCCTTGAGGATCGCAGCCCAGAACCCCGTTTCATGGGTGCCGCCTTCGGGCGTGGGAACGGTGTTGGTGTAGGAATGGAGATAGCCATCGCGCGACGGCGTCCAGTTGATCGCCCATTCGACCGACCCCGGTACGCCGAATTTGTCCTCAAAGCTGACTTTGCCAGAGAACGGTTTTTCGGAATAGGTGCTGACCCCTTCGAGCGATTCATTAAGGAAGTCCGACAGGCCATTCGGGAAACGGAACGTGGCCTCGGTCGGGGTTTCCCCGTCATCGATTTCGGATTTCCAGCGGATTTCAACGCCCGAGAACAGATAGGCCTTGGACCGTGTCATTTTGAACAGTCGGGCAGGTTTCAGTTTCTGCGAGCCAAAGATGTCAGGGTCTGCGTGGAACGTCACAGTCGTGCCGCGACGGTTCGGGGCAGCGCCGATTTTCTCAATCGGGCCAAGCGGGACCCCGCGCGAAAATTTCTGTTCGTAGAGTTCTTTGTTCCGTGCGACCTGCACGATCATCGAATCCGACAGCGCGTTCACAACGGAGGAGCCCACGCCGTTCAGACCGCCAGAGGTCGAATAGGCCTTGTTCGAGAATTTACCGCCTGCGTGCAGAACGGTCAGGATAACCTCGAGCGCGGATTTCCCTGGGAATTTGGGGTGGGGATCGACGGGCATCCCGCGACCGTTATCGCGCACCGAAATCGAATAGTCCGCGTGCAGTTCGACCTCGATCCGATTGGCGTGGCCAGCAACGGCCTCGTCCATGGAGTTGTCGAGGATTTCCGCGACCATGTGGTGCAGCGCCCGTTCGTCCGTGCCGCCAATATACATGCCCGGACGTTTGCGGACAGGTTCGAGCCCTTCGAGGACTTCAATAGAAGATGCGTCGTAATCGGTCGGCTCTGCGCCGGAGAGAAGGTCGTCGGCCATATCGCTGCTCTTTGCTTTGTTGCCGCATATAGTGGCCTAACCGACGCGGGGGGGCAATCTCTGGTTTTGCATTATCCACATGATGATCGAAAAGATCGTCGTTTGGGCGAGTTGAAAATTAGAACTTGTGTAATACTTTAAGGATGAGGGGGGACAATGGCGTCGCGGATCACCACATTAACGTTAGAGACAAATGGACAGGTTCGACCTAATCCAGCCTCTATCATTGCGCCGTTGGAAGAGCTCGATTTCTTTCTGTCATTGGCGCAGCCGCTGCCTCATCCCATGACCGCGTGGGAGGTTTGGGCAAAGGCGAACGCCTCTTTGCCATGGTGGTCGCGGTTCATTCTCAAGTTTCGCAACCTTGTTCTTTTGCCGTTCGGGACGAAGCCCTTCAAACCCACCGAGATGGATATCGATTATCCCCCGAAAAAAGGGGCTAAGATCGGTAGCTTCATCGTCGAAACCATTAGCGATCATAAACTGTGTTTGATCGTGGATGATAAGGTCCGCATGGGCATGGTCTGCGTCACCATGTCCGCAGACCAAGAGGACGTTGTCCTGACGGGATCGGCTATTTTGCACAAAAGGTATATGCGGTGGTATATTGTGATCTTTGGAAAGATGATCATTCGCATCATCCGTTCCGCTGCCGCGCGGTTCTAGCGGCGCTTCGCGATACGGGATGCGTAGCCCAATAGAGCGGCCATCACAGGGGTCTGTGGGTCGCGGTCTGCTGCAATCAACCCTATGCTATGGCTCCGCTCTGGTGCGGAGAGTGGAACAGACGTGAGGTCTTTGCCTGTCGTTAGGAACGCGGCAATCCGCAAGGGCAGGATCGTCACCCATTGGCCGGTTTCCACGTGGCTCACCAAAACCAAGGTCGAGTTGCTTTCGACAGTTGGGGTCGGGGTGATACCCGCCGCCGCGAGGTTTTGGTTGATGATCCGCCTGTTCTGCATGTCGGGTGTCAGCAGACAGAGGGGCGCATCCGCCAGATCAGACCAGTCCAATTTCGACCGTTTCGCGAGGTCGGACCCCTCGTGGCAGATGACGGCGTAGTCTTCCTCATACAAGGGCACTGTCGCCACGCGGCCCAGAGGTTCGTTGTCGAGGTAGGTAATCCCACCGTCGATCTGCAACCCCTCAAGCATGTCGAGGATTTCAATCGATGACCGCGACAGGATCGTGAACCGAACATTGGTGTGTTCTTTGGAAAAGGCCGAGGTCAGATCGGCCACCATCGGCAGGGCCGTTGGGATCACGGCCAAACGAATGTCGCCAGATAGACCCTCACGGGCGGCGCGCATCTCTTGTTTCATGACGCGCACATCGCCCACGATCCGCCGCGCCCAATCCAACACGCGTGCACCTTCGGGCGTCAGGCCACCGTAGCGCGACCCGCGATAGACCAGTTGCACCCCCAACTGGTTCTCCAACTGCTTGATCCCCGCAGAGAGCGTTGGCTGGGTGATCCCCAAACTTTCCGAGGCGTGTCCGAAATGTTCCTCGCGGGCGAGGGCGATGAACATTTCCAATTTGTCGATCATGCGCAGGCCACCGAAAGCAATAGGTCCCCAAGGGGTTTGAACTCCTTTAACCCGTCCATGATCCGATCGCAAAGGGGACCAGTGCCGCCCAAGGGTCGGGTCGCAATCACCGACTTGTGGCGCAAGAGGTCCGCATTCGGGTGATCAGGCGCAAAGCCACGCGGCACCCGCACCAGTTCTGGTTCGCGCAAGCTAAAGCCTGCCGTTTTCACACCTTCCACAATCCGCGCTACACGCGGGGCGTCCAGATCAACGAATTTGCGCCAATCGTCGAGAACGTCTTTCTCCATCGCCATCATCCCGCCACCGATCCGAACTTGATCTGGTTCGATGCCAAAGAAATAGGCCACGGGCTGACGTCCTTCGTTCACTTGCCAGAGCACATGCAGGTGGGTCTTGTAAGGCGTCTTATCCTTAGAGAACCGGGTGTCACGGTGCGGGCGGAACAGTTTGGTGGTGACGGGATCACCCAATAGGTCGCTCAGTCGCGGTGCAATGTCATCCAGCAGAGCAAGCGCGGTCGGTTTGATCTCTTTGTCATAGGTGGCGCGGTTTGCTTCCCACCAGTCTTTGGAATTGTTCGCCGCCAGCGTCCGATAAAACGGCTGGGCAGTCTCAATAAATGTCTCGAAATTCATAGCAGCACCACTGTCGTTCGCGGGGATCATGCGGTGTCGGGCGAGGGGTGTCTACTGACAAACGGAATTTGATCATATGGACGAAAATTGCAACTTGCCGTAATGCTGGTGCTATGAATCACACGCGTCCCACCCTTCGTCAGGATATCCTGCCCCTGATCCGCCTCGGCATGCCCTTGGTCGGCAGCAGCATTGCTGCCTTTGCCATTCATATGACCGATACGATCATGTTGGGCTGGTATGACGTGACCGCGCTTGCGGCGGTGACATTGGGGTCATCGTGGTGGTTTATCCTTTATATTTTCGGCGCGGGGTTCGGCTTTGCCGTGATGCCGCTTGTCGCTGCGGCTGCTGCCGAAGGCGATGATACCCGCGCCCGCCGTGTTACCCGCATGGCATTCTGGCTGAGCCTCGCCTTTGCGGCGGTGGTTTTGCCGCTCTTGTGGTGGTCGGGGACCATTTTCCTATGGATGGGCCAGCATGAGGTGATTGCCCTAGAGGCCCAGAAATACTTGCGGATCGCGGGCTTTGGCATTGCGCCAGGGCTGCTCGTCGTGGTGCTGCGGTCCTATCTGTCGGCGCAGCATATGACGGCGATTTTGCTATGGGTGACCTTGGGTGGCGTCGTCTTTAACGCGGGTGTGAACTACATCCTGATTTTCGGTAATTTTGGCGCGCCAGAGCTGGGCATCCGCGGGGCGGCGATGGCCTCTGTCCTGATCCAGACGATCACCTTGCTGGTTCTCGCGATCTATTCGAACTTCAAACTGCCTGAGATCAAACTGTTCCAGCGTATCTGGAAACCCGATGGCGAAGCCCTGTCGCAGATCTTTCGCATGGGCGTGCCGATTGGCCTGACGTCATTGGCGGAAAGCGGTCTGTTCTCGGCCAGTGCTGTGATGATGGGCTGGATCGGGGAATTGGAACTGGCGGCCCACGGGATCGCGCTGCAACTCGCCGCACTTGCCTTTATGTTCCACGTCGGCATGAGCCAAGCGTCAACCATCCGTGCAGGCGGGGATTATGGTCGCAAGGATCAAGCGGGTCTGCGTCGCACGGCATGGGCATCTGTCATCGTCGGGCTGAGCTTTGGCGTGATCGTTGTCAGCACGTTCCTCTCTTTCCCCGAAACGCTCGTCGGTCTCTTTGTCGACCCGTCCGAACCGCAGCGCGTTGCCCTGATCAGCATCGCCGCAAAGCTTCTGATATTTGCCGCTCTGTTCCAATTCGTCGACGCGGGGCAGATCATCGCCTTGTCGCTCTTGCGCGGGGTGCAGGATACGGCTGTGCCAATGTGGTTGGCGACGATCAGCTATTGGCTGATCGGTCTGCCTGCAGGATACGTTCTGGCGTTTGTCTTGGGCTTGAATGAAGTTGGCCTATGGCTCGGCCTTTGTATCGGCCTCGGCATGGCGGCGCTGACGTTGATGTGGCGGTTCTGGGCGCGGTCGGTCAGGATCGGTTGATCAATCGTCGTCGGACGCGTCCTCGCGACCCTTCATCAAGCGGTCAGCTTTCTTGCGGATCAGAACCGTCCGCAGGTCGTGCATTGCCATCAAGAGCGCGTCTGTCACGTCTTCCAACTGTTCATCGGTCGCTTTGGTCTGCGCCCAATGGGTCGTCAAATTCATGTAGTCCACCGCTCGGTGGATGTCGTCGATGTCCCGCGCCGCCAAAAGGGCGATGCGCGCTTCCATCCAGTCCTTAATTACCTTTAGGTCTTCGGGGCTGAGCTCCCGTGCGCCTTGGGCCTTAATCTCGCCATTGCGGATGTTCGCAACGGCGATCTGGTCCATCTCAATCCGGCGCTGACGGTTTTCGGTATCCACTTTGAACACGGCCGCGCCATTGTCGCGCACGCGAAAGTAATACTCGGGTAATTCAGAACTCATAGTCGCTTACCTTAGGCCTTCGCAGAACTGTTGAATGCGCGTGCAGGCCTTTGCCAAGGCCTCGTCCGAGGTAGCGTAGCTGATGCGGAAATTGGGTGAAAGCCCAAAGGCCGACCCGAAGACAACCGCAACGCCAGTCTCTTCCAACAATGCGGTCGCAAAGGCTTCGTCCGTGTCGATCAACGTGCCCGCCGCGCTGGTTTTCCCAATGCAGGCAGAGATGTCGGGGTAGACATAAAACGCACCTTCGGGCGTCGGGCAGTTCACACCCTTCGCATCGTTGAGCATGCCCACAACCAGATCACGGCGACGCTGGAACAGGGCCTTGTTGTCCTCAATATAGCCTTGCGGACCGTTGAGCGCCTCAACCGCCGCCCATTGGCTGATCGAACAAGGGTTCGATGTGGATTGCGACTGAACCTTGCGCATGCCCTTAATCAGCTCTTCGGGGCCAGCGGCATAACCAATCCGCCAGCCGGTCATCGCATAGGCCTTGGACACACCGTTTACGGTCAGCGTGCGGTCATAAAGGCCTGGTTCGACCTGCGCAGGGGTGCAGAATTCGAAATCGTCAAAAACGAGGTGTTCATACATGTCATCAGTCATCACCCAGACATGCGGGTGACGCATCAGAACATCCGTTAGCGCTTTTAGCTCGTCCCATGAATAGCCAGCGCCCGACGGGTTTGATGGAGAGTTAAAAAGGAACCATTTGGTCTTTGGCGTGATCGCGGCCTCTAGCTGCTCGGCCGTCAGTTTGAACTGGTTTTCGAGGCTACATTCGACAATCACAGGCGTGCCACCGCCCAAGAGAACCATGTCAGGATAGGACACCCAGTAGGGCGCGGGGATGATCACCTCGTCGCCTGCGTTCAGGGTCGCCATGAACGCGTTATAAAGCACCTGTTTACCACCCGTGCCCACCGTCACCTGAGCGGGTTCATAGGACAGGCCATTTTCGCGGCGGAACTTATCGCAGATCGCTTGCTTTAACTCAGGGATACCATCGACAGCCGTGTATTTCGTCTTGCCCGCGTTGATCGCTGCAATCGCGGCGTCCTTAATGTTCTGCGGCGTGTCAAAATCCGGCTCGCCTGCGGACAGCCCGATCACATCGCGCCCCGCGGCCTTCAGCTCTTGCGCTTTGGTCGTCATCGCGATCGTGGGCGAAGGTTTTACGCGGGAAAGTGTCGTTGAGAGCACGGACATGACGCCTCCGGTGGTCATTTGGATCTGATGTGTCATAAGATGGCCCAGTAACCCAATCAAGCGGCAAGGAGCGCGGACGGTGGAAACTACAGAATGGTTTAGCGAAGATCAGGCAACTTTTGGTGATCGAGTGGCAGGGGCGCGAGAAGCGGCTGGCCTGACCCAAAAACAACTCGCAGGAAAAATCGGGATCAAATTGACGACCCTGCGCGGATGGGAGGATGACCTCACTGAACCCCGTGCAAACAAACTCCAGATGCTGGCAGGTTTGCTGGGCGTTTCGATGAGCTGGCTCTTGACGGGGCAGGGCGAAGGCCCCACAGAACCGACTGAGGATGAAATTTCACCTGGTGTCGCTGACATTCTGTCCCAAATCCGCGAATTGCGGGTGCAAATGCAGGACAACGTCAAAAAGATGGGCCAGCTGGAACGGCAATTGCGCGCCGCGCTGAAGGAGTAACAATGACTGAACCGCGTGACATTCGGATCAAACGTTTGGCGATGCGCTCGATGCGTCGCGGCATCAAAGAGATGGATTTGATCCTGTCGGATTTCGCGAGCCGCGAACTGTCCACCATGTCCGACGCGGAGCTCGATCATTATGAGATTTTCATGGAGGAGGCCGATCTCGACCTCTACCAGTGGATCAGCGGCCAAACCGAGGCACCGGATCAATTCAAAGACCTGGTTGCCCGCATTTCCGTTTCGGCCAAAGGCCTGACGGCGCCGCGCCAATAATATCGGTGGTGACGAAAATTAGTCGCCACCTTTAACCAAATCTTCTGATTCTTACCCCTAGATGGTCCCACTGACCGAAAGAGGAGTAAGAGGCATGAGCCTGATTTCCGAACTCGGGGTCCAGAAGGAAACCTCCGCAATTACGGCGCAGAATGCTGCCTTTATGAACAACTATCTCGAATCCCTGTCGCTGGTCGAACGCCTGCACAGGTTGCTTCTGGATGTGATCAAAGACGAATTTGAACGCTTGGGCGTTCTGGAACTGAACCCTGTTCAGGCGCTCCTTTTGTTTAACGTGGGCGACAATGAGGTGACGGCGGGCGAACTGAAATCGCGCGGCTATTATCAGGGGTCAAACGTCAGCTATAACCTTAAGAAATTGGTGGATGGCGGCTTTATGCACCATCAGCGCTGCTATGCGGATCGCAGGTCTGTCCGCGTTCGTCTGACCGAAAAAGGCCGCCGCGTGCGGGATATCGTGTCCCGACTGTTCGCCGCCCATTCCGAAGGGCTGCAAAAGCGGGGGGTGGTGGATCATGACGGCATGGATATGATCTCTGGCTCGCTCAAACGGATCGAACGGTATTGGACCGACCAAATCCGCTATATCTACTGATCCAGTGAGCCAAGAGCGAGGCTGCGCAATTCCCGCAATAACTTGCGGCGCATCGCGGCCTCGTAATCGTCAAAGCCCGCGGCAGGTTCGACAAAGGCCTCTGGTCCACGAATGACGTATGTTTTCCAGTAGGATAACAGCCCTTCGTCATCCTCACCGCCGAGGATCACCAGCCCGTTGACGGTCATGCTGTCGTCCTCTGGGATGTCTTGGGGGCGGGGACCTGTGTTATTCTCGCCATCCCCTGATAGGTCGAGCGTGTGCCGCCAGCAGTCAGGCTGCTGGTCGAGCAACGCTTTGCCCGCCATCAGTGCCGACCCAATCGATGTGGTCAGATCACCGGGCGCTGTCGAAACTGTCGTTAATCGTGCGGCAATGGCAGAAAGGTCAGAGGCCGAGGCGACCTCGGTCCACGGCAACAGGATGGTCGCCGTGTCTGGCCCGCTCCATTGATAGACCGACAGCCTGATTGGGGCCATCGGGTCTGACAATATGGCCGCGCTGACTTCAGGCGCCAACAACGCCGCCGCCAATCCATCGAGCTGTAGACGATATTCCACCGCGTCCACTGACCCCGACACATCGAGCCCTAGGGCCAAGGCCTGACGACACTCCGCATCGGCAGGGAGGCCCGCCCCAATCAATGCAGCGGCGAAGAACGCCTTACCAGTGACCGACATTGTCCATGCTGACCCAAGGTTCCGCAGGTGCGAGCCGTTCACCCGCTTGCAGCAGTTCAATCGACACGTTGTCAGGCGACCGCACAAAGGCCATATGCCCATCGCGCGGTGGGCGGTTGATCGTCACGCCATTGTCCATAAGGTGCTGGCACGTCTCGTAAATATTCGGCACCTGATAGGCGAGGTGCCCGAAATGCCGTCCGTCCGACGGCAAGCCCTCATCGCCATCCCAGTTATAGGTCAGCTCAATCGGGCACTCCTCTTGGCCCTCAGGTGCCATAAACACGAGGCTAAACCGCCCCGCCTCATTGTCGATCCGACGCGTTTCACGCAGACCCAAGAGCGCATAAAACGCCATACTCTTTTCCAGATCCTTCACGCGGACCATCGTGTGCAAATACCGTAGGGTCATAGGTTTTCTCCCGAAACTGCTTTGGTCAAACCCTAGCACTCCAGCCGACGATGACCAGTTAGAAAGAAGAACGATAGCCGATCTCGATCCCCGTTTCGGATCGGGTAAAGCGGCTGATGTTGCTATCGGTTTGAACGGACCGAAGGCTGATCACGGGCATGAAACCCGCATAGGTCATGTTCGGAAAGGCAGCCTCTATCACGGCAAAGGACGTCTCGTCCCGCCGTTCGCCCGAAAACACTGGCGGCAGGGCGTAATCGTCATACAGCGTGACCGCACGGCCAACCGACGCCTGTAGTTGCACTGGCTTGCCCTGCATGTTCGGGGCAAAACTCGCGTAGAGGCTTGAGGCGGTATTGGCGCGGTTGGTAGTTGGGCTTTCGGTCATCGTATGATTGACGCCCGCGCTCCAACGCCCTTGGGCGATGCCCGTCTGCGCGATTGCAGTGATGCCTGCGCCGAACGTTGTGACCGTGTCGTCGTTCCGCCCGCCCGTCCGATCGAACCGCATTTCATGGCGGAGCGTCGCGGAAATTGCTGCGTTTTCACGCAGACCGAAGCTCAGCCCTGCGCCCAAGCGGGCCAAATCATAGGACTTTGCATCCCCCGACCAAACTTGCCCCACTTCTGCACTGATGTTCGACGTGAGGTTGTCCCATTTTTGCCGATGTTCAATGCCAGCGGTCAGGGAATAGGAACTGAGGTCCGCGTTGGTTAAATCGGGTGCACTGGCTTGGGCCGCGTCAGACAAGAACACGTTTTGCGACAGCAACTGCCCTGTCAAAGCGGTCAAGTGCTCTGACGATTGGTCAATCCGATAGCGCGCAGATATCTGCCCCGAGGCCACCGTACCAGAGAGCGCCTGCGCCTCTGCACTGAGGGTCCCAACCCAAGGTACGCCGTCAATCACGTTCAGCGCCGTATCGCTGCCGCCGTTCACGTTGTCGGACCGTCTGACTGATGCATTTACGCGAAACCACAGCGGATTTTGCGCGGCGACCTGTTTGTAATCTTGGGCCGTTTGCGCGGCGAGGTTCGGCAGTTCCGCGTGGGTCGCCGCGCGCCTTAGCCAGAGTTGCGAGAGGGTGAACCGATTATCGAGCTTGGCCGCGAGGGCCGCAATGCGGGCGGCCTCGTAGGATTGCAACCCTGCCTCGGCTTGTCGATAGGCGCGGCGGGCGGTGCTGCGGGCCAATGGGTAATCGCCCACCCGTATCAATCCCGTCGCCAAGATTGCCAAGGCATCTGCGTCGTCTGGGTCCGCATCCAAAAGCGCGAGCGCCAAGTCCATCGCGAACCCAAAATCGCCCGACAATAGCGCTTGTCGTGCCATGACGTGGCCTTGGGTGAGGGATATTTCGGCGGTTTCGGCCCGCCCGACGGACGGCGCTAGGCTAACCCCGAGAGCGAAAACTGATGTGGTAAAGACGTTAATTAACCGTCGCACAGATGGGGTCCGCCCCAGTCAATCCGCATTGCGTTAGAACGAAAACACCATATTCATCAGCATTCTCGACCCCAACGTGGTTTTCAACGAAAATGCCACCCGCGACGCCTTCAGCGTTTGCTCCACCAAAGACACCACCGTAATTGCCGATGCCCGCTTGGTCCCGATTTTGTGCATCGCCGTAGAATTCGCCCATATCGTTAATGGTGGTCACGGTGAGGACGATATCGGGCAAATAGCCTTCGTCGTCGTAGGTCGGAGTATAGTGCGGCAGTGGCGTGTTGCCCCATTCTCGATGGTAGATTATTCCGTTAATTAAATTATCCCCAAAGTCGACGTTGAGAAAAATCTGACCGTGAACCGTTAACGTCTGACGAGGTGGGATCCCATCGTAGACTTCAATTGTCGGTTCTAAAAGTAGCTCGTTGACGGCACCCATATTCGTGACACCCGCATAGTGGCCAGCATAGGAAACCAAGCCATTGTCTGACCCAGTTAGAGATGGAGTCGGGTTCACAAATGCCTCAAGTGCGATGAACGTCGAGCCTGACATATAGATGTTAAATTGACCACCATCAGAGGCTACGGCCCCTTGAACCGTTCTGGCAAAATCTTGTGCGACAAAGGCGGTGTAGTGTCGATCTAGAGGGTCGTCTTGATAGGTGAAGGCGAGGTAGCCCTCGACGTCAAGTTGAGGTGTCCGATTGTAGGCTGCTAATGGATACTGCCCATTTGTTTGGTCAAGGCCAGTTAGATCAACGGACAACGTGCCTGCATCAGGATCAAAAACCACCCCGCGCATGTCATCGGTCAGCTTCGAAAAATCGGTGGTGCTCTCTTCGTCCGCACCTGTGCCTGTGCCAGTATCCACCTCCGCTCGCTGAAACGGGTTTGTCCCATCTCCGCCGCAGGCCGCGAGGGCGGTCAGGAGGGCGAAAGTCAAAATGGATTTCTGCATTATCAGACTCTGAAAATCGTTCTTGTATATTGAGGGCGACAATCGACTTTAGGTTAGTCTCTGTCAACCATTCGGCTAGGTTAAATCTGTGCCTGTCGCGCTGCTGACACGGAATATGGAGGTTTTGCCTCTGACGTCTGCCATATATAGTGATGCGCGAGTCACCAGTCCCCGAGGAGAGCAAAATGTCCATTACCCCCGAACAAGAGGCCGAGGTTGCCGAACTTCGCGCGACACCGCGTCAAACATTGCGGGCTGTTTCCGAGGGGATGGAAAGCCACCTCTACACCATCAAACCCGTGCTGGATCACGGCTTTGTTCGGGTTGTGGACTACATGGGCGATGACGCTGCGATCTGTCAGGCGGCGCGTGTGTCCTATGGCAAAGGCACGAAATCTGTTCAGAACGACGCAGGTCTGATCCGCTATTTGATGCGCCACTGGCACTCGACCCCGTTCGAGATGTGCGAGATCAAACTTCACGTCAAACTTCCTGTCTTTGTCGCGCGCCAGTGGATCCGTCACCGGACGGCGAACGTGAACGAATACTCCGCCCGCTATTCGATCATGGATCGTGAATTCTACATCCCAGAGCCCGACGTTCTGGCAGCCCAGTCGGTGATCAACAACCAAGGCCGTGGTGAGGTTCTGACGGGTGAAGAAGCGGCGCGTGTTCTCGAATACCTGAAGGGTGATGCGGCACGTTGCTACGACCACTATCAGGAAATGATCTCTCAGGACGGTCAGCAGGGCCTTGCACGTGAATTGGCGCGGATGAACCTGCCTGCGAACATCTACACCCAGTGGTATTGGAAGGTGGACCTTCACAACCTGTTCCACTTCTTGCGTTTGCGGGCGGATAGCCATGCGCAGTACGAAATTCGCGTCTATGCGGACGAAATTTGTAAGGTCGTCGCCGATTGGGTACCTGCCGCGTATCAAGCGTTCGAGGATTACCGCATGGGTGGTGCAACGCTCTCGGGTAAAGCTCTCGACTGTGTGCGACGTATGCTTAAAGGCGAGTCTGTGACTCAGGAAAACAGTGGCATGAGCGCAGGTGAGTGGCGCGAGTTCCAAACCGTTCTAGAAAACTGACGCTACTTTTTGCTTTTTAAGTTCAAAGCCTACCCTGTTTCACGGGGTAGGCTTTTGCATATGTTACTTTTGTCAGATTTTCTGATATACTACACGCTAAAGTGTCATGTGATCGTTGGCGGTGACTTGCATTCCTGTCACAAAAGAATATTTGGTAAAAGTTGACGTTGGGTAAGTCTTTGTTTTGGCGTAAAGCTAAACAGTCATCGGTCGTTACCGATGCCAAAGACCAATTTGCTGGAGATAGATGTGCCGGAAGACAGCCAACAATTGATACGTTTGATCTATGTAAGCGTTGCTGCACCCGATATGGGAAGCGAGCAGATCGAACACATTTTGGTCAAGGCATCCAAGCGCAATGAGATCAAAGGTCTCACTGGCATGTTGATCTATGACGAGGGGCAGTTCTGGCAGGTTCTCGAGGGACCGCTCGACGCCGTTATGTCGACCTTTGATGATATCCGTTCCGATAAACGTCACACTGATGTCACCACGCTCGTGACCGAGGATATCGCCAAACGCGAGTTCAAGACGTTCCGCATGGGAACACCTGGAAACGTGCGCAGTTTCAACGATCCAGAGCTTCATTCGAACGTCAATGCGGCGCTGGCACGTGAAAAAGTGAGCACTGCCAAAGAAGCCTCGCAACGGTTGGTGCGAGGGTTCAGTCAGGATGGGCAGTGGTATCCGCTGATTGCTGAGCGGTCCGAGGGCTAACGCCGGTTAGCCTGCTGCCTTGAGGTTGCCTGCCATTTGGCGTCCATCACGGCCTTCAATCAGGTCGAATTCGACCTTCTGATTGTCTGCCAATCCGGTCATGCCGGCTTGTTCAACAGCTGATACATGGACAAACACATCCTTGCCGCCACCATCGGGGGCGATAAAGCCATAGCCCTTGGTTGTGTTGAACCATTTTACAGTACCGCTAGCCATTGTCGTAACTCCTTCGTCGTCGGTTGCCCGTTTGGGCGTGGCCGTCACGATGAGCGCGCATTACGTTGTGACACTCACCGATCTGCGACTCAAAGCCTAACACGATTTTCCAAAAGACAAATGACAACCTTGCATTGAGGCGACATCTTGCGCGAAATGCCGAAAAAGGAGGCAAAATGAAGGTCTATTCCCTGAAGTCCTGCGACACCTGTCGCAAGGCGATCAAAGAAATGACGGCAGGGGGGCTCGACCCTCAGGTTCAAGACGTGCGCGCGGATGGGTTGTCTGGCGATGATATCGTGGCGATTTTGTCGGCCTTTGGGGAAAAGGCGGTGAACCGTGCCTCGACCACATGGCGCGGACTGTCGGACGAGGATAAGGCGCGTGATCCTGCCGATTTGCTCGCCGAACATCCGACGCTCCTTAAGCGTCCCGTGATCGTCTCTGATGGCGTCTGGTATCAAGGCTGGTCTGCCGCCGTTAAAGCCAGCGTTCTGGCCTAGGGTGTTGTGGCGCGGTCGTGCCGTGCCTATGTAGGGTCAGCAATAAACAGGAGCACGCGATGCGTAGCGCAGCCAAAGCCTTGGGTATTTTCGGCGGGGTGATCGGTATGATCATCGGGATTTTCAGCTTTGGCTATGTGTCCCTCACGGAAACCCACTCCGAAGTCGGAGAAATTTTTGGCGTCGTGACCAACCCCGCATTTATCAAAGCGGCGAGCTTCCTCGGCCCGATCCTCGCGATCACGGGGGCTGGTATGGCGAAATACCGTGCGCTCTGGGGTGGTGGGCTTTTGCTGGTGTCGGCGGTGATGATGTATGCCGCGTTCGGCTTTAACTTTGCCACCATGTTCCCAATCGGCATGGCAGGCGTCGGCGGGATCCTCGCGATTGCGGCGGGTAAGCCAGACGAAGAAAAGGCGCACTTTTAAGCGCGCCTTTTCAAATTCTTAGAATGTTTTGATTACCGCAGATCGGGCGGTGTCGCCTCGACGGCGAGATCAGCGATGATCTGGTCAAGAGCGATGGTCTCGGTCTTGTTTTCACCCAGACGGCGGGCGGAAACGGTGCGTTCCTCGACCTCACGTGCGCCGATGGCGAGGATGACAGGCACCTTGCCAAGGCTGTGTTCACGGACCTTGTAGTTGATCTTTTCGTTGCGGATGTCGGCCTCAGCGCGGATGCCGCGTGCCTGCAGCGCCTCAACGACCTCAGCCACGTAACCGTCCGCATCCGACACGATCGACGCCACAACCACCTGACGTGGCGCGAGCCAGAACGGAAGTTTGCCTGCGTGCTCTTCGATCAGAATACCGATGAAGCGTTCGAACGATCCCAGAACCGCGCGGTGCAGCATGACGGGGCGATGTTTGTCGCCGTCAGTGCCAACGTAAACCGCATCCAGACGCTCTGGCAGGTTCGGGTCAACCTGCAGGGTGCCGCACTGCCAATCACGACCAATCGCGTCGGTCAGGACGAATTCCAACTTCGGACCATAGAATGCGCCTTCGCCTTCTTGGATTTCGTAGTTGTAGCCCGCAGCCTTACACGCATCACCCAGTGCGGCCTCTACACGATCCCAGCTCTCATCCGAACCAACACGTTTTTCAGGACGGGTAGAGAGTTTGATCTTCCAATTGTGGAAGCCTAGGTCCGCGTAAATCCCAGCGAGGAAGTCGATGAATTTCTTCGTTTCGGCTTCGATCTGGTCGTCGGTGCAGAAGATGTGCGCGTCGTCTTGGGTAAAGCCACGCACACGCATGATCCCGTGCAGAGCGCCCGAGGGTTCATAACGGTTGCACGACCCAAATTCAGCCATGCGCAGCGGCAGGTCACGGTAGGATTTCAGACCGTGGTTGAACACCTGAACGTGGCAAGGACAGTTCATCGGCTTCAGCGCGTTGACGGTTTTTTCACGGGCATGATCTTCGTCAACTTCAACGATGAACATGTTTTCTTGGTAGTTTTCCCAGTGACCCGAGGCTTCCCACAGTTTGCGGTTCACGACCTGCGGGGTGTTCACCTCGACGTATCCATCACGGCGCTGCTGGCGACGCATGTAGTCCTGCAGCGTGGTGTAAATGGTCCAGCCGTTCGGGTGCCAGAACACCTGACCTGGTGCCTCTTCCTGCATGTGGTAGAGGTCCATTTCTTTACCGAGCTTGCGGTGATCCCGCTTTGCCGCTTCCTCAAGCATGTTGAGGTGCGCCTTGAGGTCGTTGCGGTTTTTGAACGCGATACCGTAGATACGCTGCAACATTGGACGCGAGCTATCGCCGAGCCAATATGCACCCGCCACGTGGGTCAGTTTGAACGCATCAGCGGGAACCTGACCGGTGTTCTGCAGGTGCGGACCGCGGCAGAGGTCCTGCCAGTCGCCGTGCCAATACATCCGCAGGTCTTGGCCTTCGGGGATGCGGTTCACCAGTTCGACCTTATAAGGTTCGTTGGTGTCCTCGTAATGTTTGATCGCGCGGGCGCGGTCCCACACTTCGGTCTTTACCTCCTCGCGTGCGTTGATGATCTCTTTCATCTTCGCTTCGATTTCGCCGAGGTCTTCGGGGGTAAACGGCTCTTCGCGGTCAAAGTCATAGAACCAGCCGTAATCGCGAACGGGGCCGATGGTCACTTTGACGTCTGGCCAAATCGCCTGAACAGCGCGGGCCATGATGTGAGCGAGGTCGTGGCGGATCAGTTCCAGCGCAGGTTCATCATCCTGCATGGTGTTGATCGCAACCGTTGCGTCCTCGTTGATCGGCCACTGAAGGTCCCAATGGGCACCGTTCACGTTGGCAGAAATGGCTTTTTTGGCCAGCGAAGGGGCAATAGATGCCGCGACTTCAGCAGGGGTTACGCCTGCATCATAAGAACGCGAATTGCCATCGGGGAAGGTAAGGGAAATCTGGCTCATAGCCGTCTCCTCGTCAGTTTGGCGCCCACGGAACGCCCGGTTGCGGGTATATGGTTCGAGCCGCGTTTTGATCCTCGATTGATGACACGTCAAGCCCGCAGGCTTGCCATTCTGGGTCATCGGGGCAAATGTGGCGAAAAAATCAAAGAGAGAACCGCTATGACCGAGTATCTGACCACCCCAGAGGGCCGCCGCATCGCCTATAACCTCACCAAAGGTCGCGCGCCCTATGTCGTGTTTTGCGGTGGTCTAAAGTCCGACATGGAAGGAACCAAAGCGCTCGCTCTCGAAGAATGGGCCAAGGCATCGGGGCAGGGGTTCTTGCGGTTCGACTATTCTGGCCACGGCATCAGCGATGGCGATTTTGAGGACGGCTGCATCGGTGATTGGTTCGAAGACGCCAGCGCCGCGATCGACATGATCGACGGTGAGGTCGTCTTGGTCGGATCCTCTATGGGCGGTTGGGTGTCGCTGCTATTGTCCCGCGAACGCGCGGATAAGGTCGCGGGGCTCGTCACTATCGCAGGTGCGCCCGACTTTACCGAGGACGGCTATTGGGCGGGGTTCACTGACGAAGAGCGCGAAACCATCATGACCGTGGGCCGCATCGAAATCCCGAACGAATATGTTGAGCCCTATGTCATCACCCGTCGTCTGATTGAGGATGGCCGCACCCGCCTGATCCTGCGTAGCCCGCTGACCTTTCCATTTCCGGCGCGCATTCTGCAAGGCAGCGCGGATGATGTGGTCACGCAGGACGTCGCGGAACGCCTTTTTGCCCATGCGCAGGGCGACGATATCCAACTGACCGTCGTCAAAGGCGCGGACCATCGGTTCTCTGATCCGGCCTGTCTGGCGCTGATCAAAAAGTCGGTTTGTGATATTTTGGAACGTATCGGCTAAATTGTGATCCTTTGCCCTCTTCCCTCAAAAGGAGAGTTGCGCCATGATGCGGTTAAGACGGGTGAAAACATCCGCGAAAGACTGACGCAGGCAATTCCGCGGATGACGCGGGGGCAGGACACCAATGACCGAACCAATGGTTCTTTTACCCGGCATTTTGTCGGATATCAGACTGTTTTTACCGCAGTTGACCGCCTTGGGTCGCGAACGCCCCGTGATGGTCGCGCCGACCTGCCAAGGCGAGCGGATTGACGAAATCGCATCGAACCTCTTGCCCGGTTTGCCTCAGAAATTTGCCCTCGCGGGGCATGGATTTGGCGGCATGGTCGCGATGGAGATTTTGCGCCGCGCACCTGAGAGGGTCACGCGGGTTGCGCTGATCTCAACCTCGCCATTGCCTGAAACGCCACAGGATTCCGCCGAAAGGGAACTTCGGATTGTGGGCGCGCGGGCAGGGCGGTTTGACGACATCTTAGCCAAAGAGGTTCCGATGGACGCCATCGGTGCCGCCCATCGCAAGGACGTTTGGGGCAAACTGCAAACCATGGGTAAGGCGGGCGGAGCCGAGACCTATGTCCGCCAATGCCGCGCCATGCAGCGCCGCCGCGACCAACAAAGCACCCTGCGTCGCATTAAACAGCCTGCGCTTTTGATTTGTGGGGCTGAGGACACCGTTTTTCCCGTCAAACGCCACGAATTTATGGCGCAACTGATCCCCTACGCGCAACTGGCTGTGCTGCCAGGTGTAGGGCATTTGCCGAGCCTAGAGGCCCCTGCCGCCTTTGGGGAAACCCTGCGGTCGTGGATGAAGCAGCCCTTGGTTCTGCAGTAAGGGGGAGGGCGCTGCCCTCTTGGCCTGCGGCCAATTCACCCGGGATATTTACAGCACAAAGGCAGCAAAAAGGGGCCCTGAGGCCCCTTTGTTCGTTTAGCCGTTAACCGCGACGACCTTGGGTTTCGCGGGCGCCGTTCCAGCATTCGCGTCGATAAAGTCGAGCACGAGCGGGCGGATGTTGTTGCGCCAGCTGCCGCCAGCAAAGATACCGTAGTGACCTGCACCCGGTTCAACGTGCCATGCTTTTTTCTCGTCCGGCAGGTTGGTCAGGAGGTCCAACGCGGCTTTGCACTGACCGGGTGCCGAGATGTCGTCCTCTTCGCCTTCGACAGTTTTCACAGCAACGGTCGTGATCTTAGAGATGTCGACCTTATGGCCGTTCACGGTGAACGCGTTGCGAGCGATATCGCGGTTTTTGAACACGCGCTCAACGGTCGACAGATAGAACTCTGCCGTCATATCCATCACGGCGAGGTATTCGTCGTAGAACACGTTGTGTTTGTCGTGGTCCGAAGACTCGCCTTTGGCGGCGCGGAAAATCTGGTTCTGGAATGCTTCGGCATGGGTTTGACCGTTCATCGAGATGAAGGAGGCCAACTGCAGAAGGCCCGGATAGACCTTGCGGCCTACGCCCGCGTATTTAAAGCCAACGCGCTGGATCATCGTCTGTTCCAACTGGCCCATCGTGACCGAATGGCCAAAATCGGTCACTTCGGTCGGGGCGGCGCTGGGATCAACGGGACCACCGATCAGGGTGAGGGTCTTTGGCTGCGCCTTAGGGTCAAGCTCTGCCAAATAGGCGGTCGCGGCCAAGGTCAGGGGAACAGGCTGGCAGACGGCGATCACGTTAATGTCGCTGCCCAAGTGTTTCATGAAATCAACGAGGTAGAGGGTGTAATCCTCAACGTCGAATTTCCCTTCGCTGACAGGAATGTCGCGGGCGTTGTGCCAATCGGTGGTGTAAACCTCGCAATCGGGCAGGAGGCTCATCACGGTTTTGCGCAGGAGGGTCGCATAGTGGCCGGACATCGGTGCCACGAGCAGCACACGGCGTTTCATCGGCTTGCGGCCTGCGACCTTAAAGTGCACGAGATCGCCAAAGGGACGTTCGATGACCTTTTGCACCTGAACGATGTGGTCTTTGCCGTCGCCCGTTTGAACCGAAGGAATACCCCAGTCAGGTTTCGCAACCATGCGAGAGAAGGTCCGTTCAGTCACTTCGCCCCAAGCACCGAGCCATTCGACCATTGGATTGGAGGTCGCGGCCAATGCTGGATACGCGGCAAATGCACGCGCTGTCGCACCTAACCACTGATTAGTGTTACGAACGCTTTCCATAAGGTCGTAAGTGTACATATACTTCACTTGTAACGTCTCCTGTTCGCGGAACGATGCAGCCAATGCAACGTCCCCAAACTCTGCAGACAGGGCGATGCTGCATGTGCGAAGGTTAAGGGGAGGACGCACATATGACAACTAATGATTTGGTCGAAGATGCCGCAGGGCATCCGCAGCTCGCGAAACTCGAACAAAACATGGCGCGAATTGAGGCTTTGACGCAGCGCGTTATGGCCGCTTTCGCCCATAAACGTCATGTGCCAGAAGCATTACAAGGTCCGTCGCAAGAGCTCTATATGAAAGCGGCGATGGCCTATTGGACCGAGGCTGCCGCGAATCCAGCAAAGCTGTTTGAGCAACAGATCGCGTATTGGGGCAAAACGCTGACCCATTTTGCAGAGGCTCAGGCGGCCTTGGCAAAGGGCACGTTAGAAGCGCCAGAGGATCACACGCCCGATGATCGTCGGTTCAGTAACCCGATGTGGAAGACGAACCCCTATTTCAATATGGTCAAGCAGCAATACCTGATCAACGCTGAGGCTCTGGCTAAAGGCGTCGAAGAGATCGAGGGGATTTCTGACCTTGAACGTAAACGTCTGAAGTATTTCGGCGCGCAGGTCGTCGACATGATGTGTCCGACCAATTTCCTGCCCACCAACCCCGACGCACTGGAACGCGCGATCGAAACCGAAGGGCAGAGCCTGATCGACGGGCTGGAAAACCTCGTGCGTGACTTAGAGGCGCATGACGGTGAACTGGTTGTGTCGCTCGCGGATGGGTCTGCCTTTAAACTGGGCGAAAATATTGGGACCAGCAAAGGCGAGGTTGTATTCCGCAACCATATGTTCGAACTGATCCAATACACGCCGACGACCGATCAGGTGCGTGATATTCCGATTGTTCTGTTTCCGCCGTGGATCAACAAATTCTACATCCTCGACCTCAAGGAAAAGAACAGCCTTGTGAAATGGATCGTGGATCAAGGCTACACGCTGTTCATCGTCTCTTGGGTCAACCCTGGTCCTGCGATGCGCGATACGGGGCTGAACGACTATATCGAGGATGGCTACCGCACCGCGATGCGTGAGGTGAAATCCATCTGCGGTACCGAGTCGATCAATGCGGTGGGCTATTGCATCGCGGGCACCACATTGTCGCTGACGCTTTCGCGGATGAAACAGCAGGGGGATACCTCTGTCAGCTCCGCGACCTTCTTTACCACGCTGACGGATTTCTCGGATCAGGGTGAGTTTAGCGTCTTCCTCACCGACGACTTTGTTGACGGGATTGAGGCCGAGGTGAACCGCACGGGCGTGCTCGAGTCCTTCTATATGGCGCGCACCTTTAGCTACCTGCGCTCGCGTGACCTGATCTATCAGCCCGCGATCAAGAGCTACATGATGGGTGAAACCCCACCAGCCTTTGATCTGCTGTATTGGAACGGGGACGGCACGAACTTGCCCGCAAAGATGGCCGTCGAATACTTGCGTGGCCTCTGTCAAAAGAACAAATTCGCGGATGGCGGGTTTGAACTCGCTGGCGACGTGCTGAAGATCAATGAGGTGGATGTCCCGCTCTGTGCCATTGCCTGTGAAACCGACCACATCGCTGCGTGGCATGCGTCATATGCTGGTGTGCAGCAGATGGGATCGAAGGATAAGACCTTTATCTTGTCAGAGAGCGGTCACATCGCGGGCATCGTAAACCCTCCGTCCAAGGGCAAATATGGGCACTACACCAATCCCGACATGTCTGGTTCCGCGGAAGAGTGGAAATCGGGCGCTGTGCGCAATGACGGGTCGTGGTGGCCACGGTGGGGCGCGTGGCTCGCTGAACGGTCAGGCGAGATGGTTCCCGCCAGAACGCCGGGTGATTCGACCCATCCAGTGCTCTGTTCGGCCCCTGGAACTTACGTAGCGGCAGTACCACCAGAGGGGGAATAACCCTCTGGTGGGGTCTAACCTACTGATTTTGCTGTGTCGCAGAAATTTCACATGCTGCAATGCAGAAAAAACTTGAAATGCTGCGGTGCAGCATGCATATTGTTGGTAAGACAAATGACCAGCGGCAAGCGCCGCATGTACCATGAAAGGTATTACCGATGACTGCTTCTACTGACTTCACCGCTGTATTCAAAGACATGATGGGCGCATTCCCGATCGACACCAAATCGATGGAAGACGCTTACAAATCGCAAACCACTCTGGCTGAAAAAATGTCGGCTGTTGCGATCGACGCTGCTCAGAAATCGACCGAACTGTCGGCAAAATGGGCTCAAGACACTCTGGCAAAACTGACCGAGCTGTCGACCGTTAAAGCAGAGCCTGCTGACTACGCAAAATCGGTTACCGATTTCGCTTCGACCGCTGCTGAAGCTGCTGCAGAGCACATGGCTGCTTTCGCTGAAATCGCGAAAAAAGTTCAGACAGACACTCTGGAACTGATGATGGCTGCTGGCAAAACCGCTCAGGAAGACCTGACCGCTGCTGCTAAAAAAGCAACCACCGAAGTTACGGCTGCTGCTAAAAAAGCTGCTGCGAAGTAATTCGACTTACCGACCTGATCCTCCTCCCTTTAGGTCGGAAATGATGGGCGAGCTGTGAAAACAGCTCGCCCTTTCTTTATTCTTTCTTTTTAATCAGATGCAGCATAGGCTCGCTGCATTGCCGCAAACGTTCGGGGAGGGACCCGTGGCCGAAACAAACAAACCACTGCTCATCAAACGGTACGCAAGCCGCCGCCTCTACAATACTGAAACAAGCGACTACGTGACGCTTGAGGATATCGCGCTGTTCATTCGTGAAGGCCGTGAAGTTCAGATTGTAGATCTGAAGTCTGGGGATGATCTGACTCGTCAGTATCTCCTTCAGATCATTGCAGAACATGAAAGCCGCGGGGAAAGCGTGCTTCCGGTGGATGTGCTCACAGATCTGGTGCGCAGCTACACGACCCAAGCGACCTCTGTGGTGCCACAGTTCCTCGCTGCGTCGTTCGAGATGCTCCGTCAGAGCCAGTCGTCGATGATGGAAAAGATGACCAAATCGCAGCCCGCCATGCCTTCTATTCCGGGGCTAGAGGCGATGCAGGCGCAGCAAGCTGCATTCTTTAAGGCGATGACAGGTGGTCTGGTCGGATCATCTGGCCCCGAAAAAGAGGAAGAGCCCAAAGGCGGCGACGACCTCGATACGATCAAAAAACAACTTGCCGAGCTTCAGGACAAACTGTCCAAAATTGGCAAGTAATCAACGAAAGCCGCCTCTGTGCTGACCGATCTCACGATTTTAATTGTGACGGTCCTCGCGGGGGCGGTTTTGTTTTACCCAAAGCTCAGACGCGCAACAGGGTGGCGGGCCACGGTCACGCCACTGGCCTCTATCATCGGTAGCGGGTTTCTGGTCCTCGGTCCTGTTCTTGACGACAGTTTCGGCGCTTTTGCCCCCGTTGTGATGCTGGGCCTCTGCGCTGTGGCCTATGCCTTTGGCGGTGCGATCCGCGCGAACATCCACGACATCGACGCAAACCCTGACCGTGGCCGTGGCATTGCGCGGCTCGAAACCGTGGCTTCTTGGCTGCTGGCTGGGGCCTATTTCATCTCGGTTGCCTATTACCTGAACCTCTTTGGCGCCTTCGCCGCGACCCTGACCCCGTGGGACGGCGCCATGCCCGCACGGATCATCACGACTGTGACCTATGCGGTCATCCTCTTGGTCGGCTGGGTCTACGGATTTCACGCCATGGAACGGATGGAGCAAGCCTCCGTCACCCTCAAACTTGCGATCATCGCGGGCCTGCTCGCAGGTTTGGCTGTGCATTTCCCGGACCAAGCGAGTGCGGGCGGTTTGGTCATAAACCCCGTCACGGTGTCTGGCTGGGGCGCTGTTACATTGGCCTTTGGCCTGATCGTTACGGTCCAAGGTTTCGAAACCTCGCGTTACCTCGGTGATACGTATTCCGCCGAAATGCGGGTGCGATCGATGCGGTGGGCGCAGCTGATTTCTGCCGCTATCTATATGATTTACATATGCCTTTTGGTGTATCTCTTCCCCGCAGGCCATGTGCCTTTGTCTGAAACGGCAGTGATCGACATGATGGCCATCGTTGCGCCCGTTTTGCCGCCACTTTTGATCGTCGCGGCCCTGTCGGCCCAGTTCAGCGCGGCTGTGGCGGATACAGGCGGATCGGGCGGATTGGTGACGGAACTGACCAAAGGGCGGCTCGGTACGGGGCAATCCTATGCGGTGCTGGTCGCCGTGGGATTGGCGCTGACGTGGGGTGCAGATGTCTTTGCCATCATCGCCTACGCCAGCCGTGCCTTTGCCGCCTATTACGCCGTCCAAGCTGCCATCGCCGCCCAACGAGGGCGACCGATCTATTGGACGCTGGCGGTTTTGGGCGCGGGCATCGCGATCTTTGGTCGATCGGTCGAAGGCTAATCATTCGCCGTTGCGGCATCGCGGTTGACCCCCTAGCGTAGCCGCAGCGAACAGGAGGCATGGTTCATGGCACCATCATCAGGTCGAATTACCCTCTGGGGCGTTGAGGTCTTTGTGGCCACTGCGCAAGAGGCCTCCATCTCGGCGGCGGCACGGCGGTTGGGATCGTCCGCCGCGACGGTGAGCCAGCAGTTGACCAATTTGGAAACCAGCATCGGCGCGGTCCTGTTGAACCGCAACGAACGACCCATCACGCTGACCTCAGCGGGCGAGAAATTCCTCCGCCGCGCCAATGCCATTCTGAACGAGGCTGATCAGGCGCGGTTGGAACTCTCGGGCGATAATTCTGGGTTAACGCGCCTCCGCCTCGGGATGATCGAGGATTTTGAGACTGACGTGACACCACGCCTCTTGGGCGAGATTGCCGATGTTCTGAAATCCTGCCAGTTCCTGCTAGAGACGGGCCCATCGCATCAGTTGCACGACCTTCTGGACGCACGGGCGCTCGATATGATCGTGGCGGCGGACCTGCCGACGATGACCGAAGGGCTGGAGCGTCACGCGCTCATGCAAGAACCCTTTGTCATCGCAGCGCCCAAGGGGGCCGTGGATCTGGTCGCGCCGCTGTCTGATCTGCGCCGTTTGCCGATGATCCAATACACCACTCGCCATTTCATGGGGCAGGTGATTGCCGCGCATTTGGCACGCGAGAATTTCCCACTGGCCCATCGGTTCGAGTTGGACAGTTATCACGCGATCCTTGCGATGGTTGCGGGCGGGGCGGGATGGTCGATCCTGACACCGATGGCGTGGCTGCGGGCGGAACGGGTGCATGATCAACTCGACCTGATCCCGCTGCCTTTCGCACCACTGTCGCGCCAGATTGCCCTGACCGCACGGCGCGGGGCGCTCTCGGACACACCGACCCAAGTGGCAAACAGGTTGCGCCCGTTGATCGACGATTTGATCGTCGGTCCTGCGGTTACCGCCTACCCGTGGCTCAAGGGACAGCTCACCACGCTCTAGTGGAAATCGCGGCTTTTGGGGATGACGCGGACGTTGCGCGGGTGACGGGCGGCGCCTGCGGGAATGGGTTTTGTGACCTCATCCGCGCGGGCCATCGGGGGTGCCATCGCCTCGGGCGCCAATCGCAAAAGCGCATCCGACCGATCCTCTAGGTGCTGCGCCACAACGTGGATGATGTCGCCCTCGCGCTGGATGTACCCCTCGACGGACAAGAGCCGAGACTGCATCACCACCTTGCGATAGGCCTCCATCATCTTGGGCCAAACGACGATATTGGCGACGCCAGTTTCATCCTCAATGGTGATAAAGCACACGCCCTTGGCCGATCCAGGTCTTTGACGGATCAGCACTAACCCCGCCAGTTTGACCTTTTGCCACGGGCGGGACTGCATCAGATCGCGGGTCGCGCCATAGCCCTTTTTCCTCATCCCTGCGCGTAAGAACCCCATCGGATGCGCCTTGAGCGACAGATGCAGCGTCTGATAATCCGCCACGACCTGTTCGCAATTGGGCATCTGAGGCAGGGCGACAGCGGGTTCGGCGCCTTCATCGCGCGTCTCGGCAAACAGTGGCAGATCGGGCGCATCGCGGAGCGATTTCGCCTCCCAAAGGGCTTGCCTGCGGTCGATAAACAGTGACCGCATCGCATCCGCCTCGGCCAGTTTGCGGATGTGGGCCGCGCTGATCCCAACCTCTTGGAGCGATTTGACATCCCGAAACGGCCTGTCACGCGCCGCCATCAATCGCAGGGCCGCCGCCTGTGGAAACCCGCTGATCTGACGGAACCCCAATCGCAGCGCAAAGCCCCCGCTGAGGGGTTCCAACGTCGTGTCCCAATCCGAGTAATTCACATCAGGCGGACGCACGATCACGCCGTGCTCGCGGGCATCACGCACCAGCTGCGCAGGAGCATAAAATCCCATCGGCTGCGCATTCAGCAGGGCCGCGCAAAAGGCTGCAGGGTAATGGCATTTCAGCCAGCTCGACACATAGACCAACTGGGCAAAGCTCGCCGCGTGGCTTTCGGGAAACCCGTATTCGCCAAAGCCCTTAATCTGATCGAAACAACGGCGGGCGAATTCCTCGTCATAGCCGCGCGTCACCATCCGCCCGACCATCTTTTCCTCAAGCCGCCCAATGGTACCACGGCTGCGGAAGGTCGCCATCGCCTTGCGCAGTTCATTGGCTTCGGCGGGGGAAAACTCTGCCGCTTCAATCGCGATCTTCATCGCCTGTTCCTGAAAGATAGGCACGCCGAAGGTCCGCCCAAGGATTTGGCGCAGTTCTTCGGGGTGATGGGGCGGCGCGGGGGACGGATAAATCACGGGTTCCTCACCGCTCCGCCGACGCAAATACGGGTGCACCATGTCGCCCTGAATAGGCCCAGGCCGCACAATCGCCACCTGCACCACGAGGTCGTAAAATTCACGCGGCCGTAGGCGCGGCAGCATGTTGATCTGCGCACGGCTTTCCACCTGAAACACCCCGATGCTGTCCCCACGGCAGAGCATATCGTAAACCCTCGGGTCCTCTCGGGGCGTGGTGGCGAGGGTTAGGTGCTTTCCGTAATGCGCTGAAATTAAATCGAAACACTTGCGGATGCAGGTCAGCATGCCGAGCGCGAGGATATCCACCTTGAGGATCCCCAGCGCATCAATGTCGTCCTTGTCCCATTCGATGAAACTTCGATCCGCCATCGCGCCGTTGCCGATGGGAACGGTTTCGGTCAGGGGCCGTTCGGTTAGGATAAACCCGCCCACATGCTGCGAGAGGTGCCGCGGCATCCCGATCATCTGGCGGGCCACGGTCAGCGTGCGACGCAACAGCGGGTCACTCAAATCCAAGCCCGCTTCTGTGACGCGTTTTTCCTCAACATCGGTGCCCCACGATCCCCAAACGGTTTTGGCGATGGCGCTGGTGACATCTTCGGATAGGCCCATGACCTTGCCCACCTCGCGGATGGCAGAGCGGGGGCGATAGTGGATCACCGTCCCACATAACCCCGCCCGATCCCGCCCGTATTTGGCGTAGATATGCTGGATCACTTCCTCGCGCCGTTCATGTTCGAAATCGACGTCGATATCGGGCGGTTCCTTGCGTTCCTCAGAGATGAAACGTTCGAACAACAGCTGGTGCTGCGCGGGGTCCACCGCCGTAATGCCGAGCACATAACACACCGCCGAATTCGCCGCCGATCCGCGCCCCTGACACAGGATCGGCGGGCTGCTTTGATCACGGGCGAAACGGATGATGTCGTGAATAGTTAAAAAATACCGCGCAATATCGAGCTTTTCGATCATGCGAAGTTCTTTTTGTATAACTTTGACCGTCTCATCGGGTATCCCGTCAGGATAGCGGTCAGCGGCACCTTTCCACGTCAATTGCTCTAGGTAGGCCTGCGGACTTTGTCCCTCTGGCACGACCTCTTTGGGGTACTCATAGGACAGTTCGCGCAGGTCAAAACGGATGCTATCGGCCACCTCGCGGGTGGCGCGGATCGCATGGGGCCATTCGGCAAACAGGCGGCACATCTCTGCGGGTGTTTTCAGGTGTCGTTCAGCGTTCGGCTCTAGCAGGTAGCCCGCATCGCTCAGCCGTCGTTTTTCACGGATGCAGGTCATCACATCCTGCAGGGGCCTACGGTCGGGCGCGTGATAGAGCACATCGTTGGTGGCAAGGATCGACAGTCCGTTGCGATCGGCCAGCGCATCCAGATGGTTGATCCGTGCGCGATCCGCCCCGCGATAGAGGTAGGCCGCAGCGATATGGGTGATCTGCGGCACGCTGCGTTTGAGGTGCTTGAGCCGCGGTTCCCATTTGGTCAGGTCGTCGGGTGGGATCACAATCAGCCGCAAGCCCTCTGCCGCAGCGCGCAGGTCGGCCAGCGGAATGTCACAGGCCCCTTTGTCCTGCCACGTGCCGTCGGGCGTGTGGCGTTTGCCCTTGGACAACAGCGTAGACAGGCGACCATAGCTGGCCCGATCCGTGGGATAGGCGAGGATCATATCGCCCTCGGTCAGCACAATCCGACAGCCGATCAGCGGGCGGATATGCGCCTTTTCCGCCTCCACATAGAACCGCACGACCCCCGCAAGCGTGTTGTGATCCGCCACGCCAAGCGCATCATAGCCTGCCTCCCACGCGGTCTGCACCAGATCACAGGCCTCTGACGCGCCACGCAAAAAAGAAAAGCAGCTTGTGAGCCCCAGTTCCACATAGGCGCTGCGTGGATTGGGGGTGAAGTCGCTGTCGTCAGGCAGGCTCCGTTTCGGGTGATGGGGCGTAATGTCGGGCATCAGGCAAAGAGCCCATGCAGGAACCAGCGCGGCTCTGCCCCACGCAGATCGCCCAGCACACCCTCGCGGTAAATCCACAGGCGCAGGCCATGCTGATCCTCGACCTTGTAGTAATCGCGCAGTCGCGTGCCGGGTTTGTCGGCCCACCATTCGGGGGCAATCCGCTCTGGCCCGTCAAAGCGACCCACGCGGTGCACCTGCCGCCGCCAGACAAACTGGGCGGGCGGACCTTCGGGCACAGCATAGAGGACGCGGATTTCCTCGGGGTGTTCGAGCAGGCGAATGGGCCGCCGTGGATGGGTGGCGGCAGGGTCAGGGGTGCCCGCCATCGCAGGCCGCCACTGTTCCGAACGTTCGGGGATATGCCGTTCTAACGGGGCAGGACGCAGCACCCCACGCGGCCCAAACCGCGCGGTGAGACGGTCGATAGTCTGCGCGAGTTCGCTGCCATCCGTGGCGCGGCGATCCAGACGGTGCTGTAGCTTGCCCATCTGTTCGACAAAGGGCGCGGCGAGGGTGATCAGGTCAAAGCCATAGCCAGGGTCGATGCGGTCCAGCTTCCCGTCAAAAAGTTTGGCCAGATGGGCGGCATCGCGGCTGGGCTGGCTGGTCGCGACCGTGACAGAGGACACATCCCCATCGGTGCGATACACGGTCAGCGTGATCCGCCGCGCGCCAAACCCTGCGGCCTCTAGATCGGCGCAGAGGTCTTGGGCCAGTTGGGGAATCCATTCAGTCGGGTCTTGGACGGGTTCGGGCAGGCGGGCGTGAGTGATGAACCGAGGTGGATCATCTGGCGCATCCAGCGGCTCTGCCAATTTCCCCACCATCTGGTCGAGCCGCATCAGAGGGTTTTCCGCCAGCGGCGCACGGGCAAACCGACGGGCGAGAGGCACACGCGGCACCGCGATCAGATCGCCGATGGTCTTTAGCCCCAGCCGATTGAGCAACAGCGTCGTGTCATCCGTGATCCGCAAGGCCCGCACGGGCAGGGCGCTGATCTGTGTCTCTAGCTGATCCGGCGGGCAAACCGCTCGCACCGCGCCAAAGCGGGCCAGCCCCCATGCCGCGCCGTGGGTCGGGGCAATCGCGCTCGCAGAGTTGAGACCGAGGCCCGCCAGACGGTCCTCGATCTGCAAGAGCATCGCGTCCTCTCCGCCAAAGAGGTGAGCGCAGCCCGTGATGTCCATGACGATCCCATCGGCCCCATCCCGCGCGGTCCAAGGTGCCCACCGTCGCGACCAGAGCATCAGCCGTTCCAGCGCACGGGCATCGCTGTCCACATCCGCATGGTCGAGGTGCAGCGCAGGGCAGATCGCCCGCATATCGACAACGCGGGCACCGATATAGACGCCCGCGGCTTCGGCTGCGTGGTTGGTGGCATGAATCATCGCGCCCCGTGCACTATCCACGGCCAAGGCGCAGGGCATATCCGCAGGTGGGCTATCGCCGCGCCGATCCGCCATGATCTGCCAGCGGTCCATCGCAAAGCGGGGCAGGTGGAGGGACAGGATACGCCGCCCCGATGGTTTCGGTTTGGCCCAGTCTGGCGCAGGGGTCTGTAGCCCCGTTTCCAACTGTTTCAGGGCGGCAGCGAGGTCCATGTCCCGTGATGACAGGCGGCTCACCCTTCAGCCTCCCTCCGTTGGTCGTCATAGGCGTCCGCCTCAACGCCGTGGTCAAAGGTTAGTCGGGTGCCATCATACTGCGCCACCCAACGCCCCGTTTTGCCCCAGCGGGATCGGAATAAATCAGCCTCCCAGACGGGCGCACCGGGGGCGCGGCTGTCCCACGGGTGTTTGAGCGATTGCAGAGAGGCCACGCGCCAGCGATTGCGTGCCGCACTCAACCCCGCAGTAGCCGCCCGCCGAATGAGCCACGCGGGAATACGATGCGCCTCTGACCGCAAGGCCAGCCGTTTCGTGGCCGTAAAATCGAGGACGGCAGGATCACCCCAGACCTCGCCCAACACGGCGCCAAAGGCAGGGCAACGCAACCCTTCCTCCATCGCCCAGAGGACATCGACGGGGCGGTTGGCGTCCACATGGATGATCTCAATCGGGCGGGGCAATCCGCGCAGATGTGGACGGCCTGTTTCCTTGCGCGACAGGCGATCTTGAATCCACAGAACGGGTTTGGCCGTGTCCAGATGGGCCAGCACAAAACCCACCGCTGCTGCATCAATAGCGCGGGGGCTAAACACCTCTGACAGGGTGGCATCTTTGGGCGTTGGACGGGACATGGCAGACTCTTTGTTCTCTTTTTGTTCTACATCGAGTCGCCACCTTCCGTCAAATATCCTGATGGGCAGAGGGGCAAAGATCTGAAAATGCCTTGCCCTTGGAAAACGGCTAGGTAACGATCCGCCCATGACCCAAGATATGCGCCAAACGGCTACCCGAATTTTCAACGCAGGCGTCGCTGCCGCTGATCCCTTTACCGGCGTCCAAGGCGCATTGCCCGACACAGCCCCGGCGCTGATCCTGTCCGTTGGTAAGGCCGCCCGCCGTATGGCAGAGGCGGCGTTGGACCGTTTCGCGGGCGTGCCAACCATCGTGGTGACCAACGCTGAAAACGCGTCTCCGCTAGACGGCGCGACCGTGATCACCGCAGGCCACCCCGTCCCAGACGAGGGCGGTGCCGCTGGCGCGCGGGCCTTTATCGAGGCGATCCAATCAACCACGGGTCCCGTTCTGGTGCTCGTCTCGGGCGGTGGGTCGGCGCTGCTGCCTGCACCTGCGGGGAACATCACGCTCGAGGATAAGGCCGAGGTCAGCAGGCTCCTCTTGGCGTCGGGGGCGGATATTCGGACGATGAACCTGCTTCGTCAGCAACTATCCCTGATCAAAGGGGGCGGATTGGCGCGGCTTTGTGCGGGGCGCGACCTGCGGGCGTTGATCCTGTCGGATGTGGTGGGTGATGACCTCTCTACGATTGCCAGCGGGCCAACCGTTGCGCCTTTGGGCACACGCGCCGATGCGATTGCCGTATTGGAACGCCTGAACATCTGGGACCGTGTGGCGCAGTCGGTGCGCGATTGGCTCACCCGTTCTGACGCTGACCAGCCGATTGCAGAGGCGCGGAACATCCTGATCGGATCAAACGCCCAATCGGTCGCCGCAATGGCCGCAGAGGCTGGCGTGGCGTATGTCATTCCCACCGCCATCGAAGGGGACGTTGCCGATGCCGCCCGCGAAATCTGTGACGCGGCAGGAGAGGGCATCACCATTTGGGGCGGGGAAACGACCGTGACGCTCAAGGGCACAGGGCGCGGGGGCCGTAACCAAGAGCTCGCCCTGCGCATCGCGCTAGAGGCACAGGCACGGGGTTGGACCAACTGGACCTGCCTTCAGGGGGGATCGGACGGGCGCGATGGACCGACGGATGCTGCGGGTGGTTTGGTCGATGAGGGTACGCTTGCACGGATCGCGGCGGCGGGCGGTGATCTCGCGGCGCTCTTGGACAATAACGACAGCTACGCGGCACTGGGCCTTGCGGGGGATTTGTTGATGACAGGCGGCACGGGGACCAACGTCGCCGATCTGGGTGTCCTCATTCGATAAGAATTGAACAACCCTTCAATTTCTCTTGCCTCAACTCCGCTCTCGCCCGAAAGTGGTGTAAACAGAGACGGAGGACCTGATGAAAACGCGGATCGCTTTGCTGCGGCAAATGGGGAATGCACGCCCCTATGCCGATACAAAACCCATTGAAATCGTTGAGGCAGAGCTGTCTGAACCTGGTAGTGGGGAACTCCTGATCAAAATGGCGGCGGCGGGGCTGTGCCACTCTGACCTTTCCGTCATCAACGGCGACCGTCCGCGCGATATGCCTGTGGCGCTGGGGCATGAGGCCTCTGGTGTGGTTGAAGCTGTCGGCCCGAACGTCACCCGCTTTGCCAAGGGCGATCACGTGGTTCTGGTCTTTGCGCCCTCCTGTGGTCACTGCGTTCCCTGCGCCGAAGGCCGTCCTGCGCTCTGCATTCCTGCGGCGGCAGCGGCGGGCAAGGGCAGCCTGATCGGGGGTGACAAACGGATCAGCCACGAAGGCCACACCGTAAACCACCATGTCGGCGTCTCAGCGTTCTCGGACTACGCCGTGGTATCCGAGGCGTCTTGTGTGAAAATCGACAAAGACATCCCGCTGGATCGTGCAGCGCTCTTGGGCTGTGCGGTGCTGACGGGCGTTGGCGCTGTGCTGAACTCTGGCAACTTGCGGGCAGGGCAGACCTGCGCTGTGGTGGGCTTGGGCGGTGTTGGCCTTGCCGCGCTCTTGGGCGCGATTGCGGGTGGCGCGCGTGAAGTCATTGCGGTTGACCTTGCCGCCGACAAACGCGCCTTTGCGCTGGAACTGGGTGCGACTGCCGCAATTGACCCGTCAGAGGAAGGCGCGGTTCAAAAGCTGCGCGATATGACAGGCGGCGGTGTCGATCTCGCGGTCGAGGTGGCGGGTGCTGTGCCTGCGTTGAAATACGCCTATGACGTGACGCGCCGTGGTGGGACGACTGTCACCGCTGGCCTGCCGAACCCGCAGCACGAGCTGAAAATCCCTGCCGTGTCGCTGACGGCGAACGAACAAACGCTCAAGGGGTCTTATGTGGGATCATGCGTGCCGCTGCGGGATATTCCGCGCTTTGCCTCTATGATGATGCGGGGGCAGTTGCCGATTGAAAAGCTGATGACCCATCAGATCAAACTTGAGGACATCAACGAGGGCTTTGATCGTTTGGCCGAAGGGGCCGCGATCCGTCAGGTTGTCGTCTTTGGCTAACCTCTAAAAGTTTTGCGCCCGCTGTTGAGGGCGGGCGCAAGCTGCGTTTAGGTTTTGAAGATCCGGTAGATCGCTGGGATCACCAGAACCGTCAGGGCGGTTGAGGACAACAATCCGAACAAGAGCGAGATCGCGAGACCTTGGAAGATCGGGTCAACGAGGATCACCGCCGCGCCGATCATCGCCGCAAGCGCGGTCAAAAGGATCGGTTTGAAACGGGTCGCACCTGCTTCGATCAGAATGTCCACGGTCACTTCGCCGTCGTCATTGGCGTTGCGGATAAAGTCCACCAGTAGGATCGAGTTCCGCACGATAATCCCCGCAAGCGCGATGAAACCAATCATCGAGGTCGCCGAGAAGGGCGCGCCGAACAGCCAGTGACCACCCATAATACCGAGGAAGGTCAGCGGCACAGGGGTCAGGATCACCAGCGGCAGACGGAAGCTGCCGAACTGGGCCACGACGAGGATGTAAATCCCCAAGAGAGCCACACCAAAAGCAGCGCCCATGTCGCGGAAGGTGACCCAAGTCACTTCCCATTCACCATCCCAGAGGATGACGGGGGTATCTGTCTCGGACGGCTGACCGTTCAGGCTGATCTCGGGCTTCATGCCTTCGGGCCAGTCCATCGCGTCCAGACGTTCCTGCACGGCAAGCATACCATACAGAGGCGCCTCATAATCGCCCGCCATTTCTGCCATGACCATGATGGTGTCACGACCGTTGTGGCGGAAGATCGGGAACGACGCGCGTTCTTCGGTGATCTGCACAACGTCACCCAGTTCGACCACGCCACGACCACCGGGCAGGGCATTCGCCGGAACCGGAGTAGAGAGCGCCATCGCGTCCAGAGTGTTGTCGCCGTGGTCACGTGTCATCACGATCGGCAGCGGACGGCGGCCTTCGCCACGGTGGGAATAGCCCACAATCGACGACCCGTTCAGGAGTTGCAGCGTCTGTGTGACGTCGCTTTCCAGCACGTTGTAGAAGTCGAGGTCAGAGGTCATCAGTTCTGCCCGCAGACGACGCGGCTGGACGCCGTAGTTGTTGTCTACGTCCACGACAAAGTCGATGTCCTCAAACGCGGCACGGACCTTTTCAGCAACTTCGCGACGGGTGTCTGCATCAGGGCCGTAAACCTCTGCCAGAAGGGTCGCGATCACTGGCGGACCCGGAGGGGGTTCGACCGCTTTGACGACCGTGCCTTCGGGCAGGTTCAGCGTGGCAAGGCGTGCGCGCAGGTCCAGTGCGATGTCGTGGCTGGTGCGGTCACGTTCTGTTTTCGGCAGAAGGTTCAGCTGCACCTCGCCCATCTCTGGGTTTTGACGGAGGTAGTAGTGACGCACGAGGCCGTTAAAGTTGAACGGTGCCGCAGTACCCGCGTGGGTCTGGGCCGAGATCACCTCGGGCATATCCATCGCGATACGTGCAGCGGCTTGGGCAACGGCATCGGTGGCCTCAACGCTCGACCCTTCGGGCAGGTCGATCATAATCGCCAGTTCCGATTTGTTGTCGAACGGCAGAAGCTTAACCGTTACCTCCTTGGTGTAGAGCAGGCCGAGCGACCCGAAGGACAGCACAACCACGACCAAGAGGAAGATCAGCGACGACTTCTTACCCGACAGCAGCGGACGCGCGATGCGGTCATACATGCGACCGAGTTTGCCACCGGGGAAACCATGGCCATCATCGTGATGAAGTTCCGCACGGCCCGCGATTTTCAGCATCAGCCACGGGGTCAGGATCACCGCCACAAAGAACGAAAAGATCATCGCGGCAGAAGCGTTCGCGGGGATCGGGCTCATGTAGGGGCCCATCAGACCTGACACAAAGAGCATCGGTAGAAGGGCAACCACAACGGTCAGGGTCGCAACGATGGTCGGGTTTCCGACCTCAGCCACAGCCGCGATGGTCGCGCCAAAGCGGCTCTGCCCCGGTTTCTTCATCCCCCAGTGTCGGGCGATGTTTTCGATGACCACAATCGCGTCATCCACCAAGATCCCGATCGAGAAGATCAACGCAAAGAGCGATACACGGTTGAGCGTATAGCCCATGATGTAAGCCGCAAAGAGCGTCAGGAGGATCGTCACAGGGATCACAATGGCGACCACGATGGCTTCGCGCCAACCGATGGCGAGCCAAACGAGGATCACGATAGAGATGGTCGCCAAAGCGAGGTGGAACAAAAGTTCGTTCGCTTTTTCGTCGGCGGTTTCACCGTAGTCACGAGTGATTTCGATATCGACGGATTCAGGGATGAGTTTGCCGTGCATGCCTTCAATGCGATGCAAGATTTCCTCGGCCACGATCACGGCGTTCGATCCAGCGCGTTTCGCAAGCGCGAGGGTGACCGCGGGACGACGGGTGACCTCGCCGTTTTCATCACGGGTGAGGGTCGCCACATGGCGTTCGTCGATGTCATTGACCAGCGCCACATCGGCCACGTCACGAACATAGACCGTGCGGCCGTCGCGGGTGGTGAGTTCAAGGTTGCCGATATCCGCAGGTGTGGTCAGCGTGCGACCGACGACGAGGCCGATCTGTTCACCCCCATCACGGAGGGTGCCCGCAGGAACCGCGCTGTTCGCGCTCTGCACTTTGCCTGCAAGCTGCTGGAGCGTCACACCGTAAAGCGCCAGTTTTTCGGGGTTCGGGGCAACGCGGATCGCCTCATCGGTTGCACCGATCAAATAGGTCAGGCCCACGTTTTCAATCGTCGCGGCCTCAACTTCGACCTCGCGCGCAATGCGGGTCAGGTCAGCGGCGGTGATGTCCTCATGGCCTTCAGCGGCGCTAAAGGTGACAGAGAGGATCGGCACGTCGTTGATGCCACGGCCCACGACCATCGGCTGCGGTATGCCCACAGGGATACGGTCGAGGTTCGCCATGATCTTGTCCCGCACGCGCAGGATCGCAGTGTCAGAGGGGATGCCGACCTCGAACCGCGCGGTGACCATCACGTGGTCGTCACGGGTGTCAGAGTAGACGTGTTCGACGTTGTCGATGCCTTTGATGATCGTCTCAAGCGGCTCTGTAATAAGTTTCACCGCGTCCTCGGCCCGCAGGCCTTGGGCTTCGACGAAAATATCGACGAGTGGCACTGAGATTTGCGGCTCTTCTTCGCGGGGCAGAGCGCCCAGCGCAATCAGTCCAACGGCGAGCGACGCCATCAGCAGAAGCGGTGTCAGCGGCGACAGCAAGAACATACGGGTCAGGTGACCCGCAATGCCTAGGCTGCCTGTTTGGTTCGGATTACTCATGGTCAGTCACCACTACGTCGCCAGCATTCAGGCCGGTTAGAATTTCAACCCACTCGACGCCGTCACGCAGCATCGTGCCACCCGGAACGACGGCTTTTTCGATGGTGTGCCCGCCCTGTTCGACCGCAACGAAATCAATGCCGCCGATTTTGGTCACGGCAGTGGCAGGAACGATCAGCGCGTCATGGGTGCCAACGGTCAGGCGCACGGGCACACGCAAGCCCACGAAGGTGTCAGAGAGGCCGTCGACCTCAACGTCAGCCTCAACGCGACCGCCAGAGATTTGCGGGTAGATCTTGGCCAGACGGCCTTCGATTTCGCCGTCGGCGCCGTCTATGGAAATTGGATCGCCTTGGGTCAATGACAGGGCGTGGCGTTCGGGGATCGACAGACGCAGGAACACGCCGCCACCGCCGATGACCGCTACAGGTTCACCTGGGTTGATCACGGAACCAAGCGAGACAGGCACATCAAGGACGATACCCGTTTCAGGCGCAAGAACGCTGCCTTCTTCGATCTGGCGTTTGACGACCAGCTTTTCCGCCTCAGTCCCAGCGATTTCGCCGTTCAGAACGTCCACCGCGGTTTGCAGACCCTCAAGGCGCTGCCCCGTGATCACGCCGTTTTCCGACAGTTGCTGACCACGTTCGAGGTCGGCCTGCGCAGTTGCGAGACGCGATGCGAGGGCTTCAAGACGGGCGTCTAAAGCCTCTACCTGCAACAGAAGTTTGTCGTCTTCGATGCGGGCGATGGCCTGACCAGAGGTGACCTGATCGCCTTCGCTCACCAGCAGCTCTGTGATGGTGCCCGGAATACGAGCCCGTGCGGGTACGCGGTCGCGGGTTTCGACGGTGCCGTAGACGGGCTTCCATTCCTGAACAGGCTCAGGACGGAGGGTGATCGTGTCCGCCGCAGCGGTGAATCCGGTCGCAGCGATGCAGGCCGTGAGTAGGAGCGCGCGCATGGGGGCCTCTCTGGTTAAACATTTAATTTGCGACATATATAGACATGCTAATATAAAAGCCAAGCGATTCTTTGGCCCGTGTCCCAATCAGTTTGCCGCAGCCATATGAAAAGAGCGCAAACCGACCGTTCGGTTGCGCTCTGATCTGTTAAGATGTGGGGCGGGTTTAGACCGTTCGCAGTTTCGCGGTGGTCAGAGCCGAGAGTGCAACCATCACCGCAGCGGTGCCCAGTACCATTGGCAAGCCGCCGATCTGATAGGTCAATCCGGACAAGAGCGTCCCGATCAAACGCCCCAGCGCATTGGCCATGTAGTAGAACCCCACATCCATCGTGACTCGCTCTGATTTCGTGAAGGCGAGGATCAGGTAGGAATGAAGCGAGGAGTTCACCGCGAATATTCCGCCAAAGGCCAGTAGCCCAATGACCAAGGTGATTGTCAGCCACATCTGCGGGGCAGGCGATAGGGCAACCGCAACCGTCAGCACAGCAGGCACGATGAACAGCGCCCATGCCCATGTGCGGGCCGCGCCGATGATCTCTGCCTCTGGGCGGATGGCCGCGCGGAGGATGCGCGGGGTGGCGGCTTGGACCATGCCGTAGAGGATAATCCACGCGGCCATGAACACACCGATGATAAAGAACGCCGCGCGGTTGCCTGCCTCGGACCCGTCCGAGAGCACCGCGTAGAAATAGATCGGGATGCCGACGACGAACCACACGTCGCGTGCGCCGAACAATGTCACTCGCGCCGCAGAGAGCCAGTTCACGTTGTGGGACTTGGAAAAGACTTCAGAGAACTTTGCCCCTTTGCGGCCTTTGGGCAGGCCCGAGGGCATGAAGAGCGCGACTGCGATGAGGATCACGCCAAGGACGATCGCCATCGCCCAGATCGACGCAACGAACCCGAACGCAGCGAGGAGCGCGGCGCCCATGAGGAAGCCCACGCCTTTGACCGCGTTCTTGGACCCTGTGAGGATCGCGACCCAGCGGAACAACCCACCATCGCCCGTGGGCGCGAGGAGTTTGACTGCCGATTTCGACGACATCTTGGCTAGGTCTTTGGCCACGCCCGATGCGCCTTGGACGCACATGACAAAGGCGACCGAGGCGGGGATCGACCAGCTCGGGTCCAATTGGGCGAGCGCGAGGAGGGCTACGACCTGAAGGCTCAGCCCTGCGTAGAGGGTTGTCGTCAGGCCAAACCGCGCCGCGATCCAGCCCGCAGAGAGGTTCGTCACCATCCCTGCGACCTCATAGAGGATGAACAGATAGGCCAACTGCACGGGCGAAAAGCCGAGCGTGTGGAAGTGCAAGAGCACCAACATCCGCAAGGCCCCGTCCGTCAGCATAAAGGCCCAATAGGCGGCGGTGACCGCAATATAGGCCGATAAACCTTCTGGTTTCTGGCTCACAGCGATGCCCCGACCATGCGGGCCACATCGACCAGACGATGCGCATAGCCCATTTCGTTGTCATACCACGCGTAGATTTTGACCTGTGTGCCGTTGATCACCATCGTCGACGGCGCATCGATGATCGAGGACCGCACGTCGTTCGTGTAATCGGTGGACACAAGCGGGCGTTCCTCATAGCCGAGGATGCCGTTCAGCGCGCCCTCGGAGGCTGCTTTGAACAGGGCGTTGACCTCTTCGGCGGTGGTTTCGCGCTCGACCTCGAACACGCAGTCAGTCAGCGAGGCGTTCAACAGTGGCACGCGCACGGCGTGACCGTTCAGGCGGCCTTTGAGTTCGGGATAGATCAGCGTGATCGCAGTCGCCGATCCTGTGGTCGTCGGGATCAGCGAATTCAGGGCAGAGCGGGCGCGGCGCAGATCCTTTGCGGGGCGGTCCACGATGGTTTGCGTGTTCGTGACATCATGGATCGTGGTGATCGACCCGTGTTTGATGCCGAGGTTTTCGTGGATCACCTTCACCACGGGGGCCAGACAGTTCGTGGTGCAAGACGCCGCCGTGACGATCTGATGGGTGGCTGCATCATAGGTGTCGTTGTTCACGCCATAAACGATGTTCGCGGTTGGGCCGTCTTTCACGGGGGCCGAGACGACGACCTTTTTCACGCCAGCTGCGAAATAGGGGGCAAGGGCGGCTTCGGATTTGAACACGCCCGTGCAGTCGATCACGACGTCAACACCGTCGAGAGGCAGTGCGCTCAGGTCCTTGGTCCCGATAAAGGGTAGGCGGGTGCCGTCGATGGTGACGCTGTCATCGTCGTAGGAAAACGCTGCATTCCAGCGCCCATGCACGGTGTCAAACTCTAGCAGGTGCGCATGCATCTCTGTGTCGCCAACGGCATCGTTGATCCACGCGATCTTTGCGCCGCTTTCCAGCAGAGGTTTCAGGGCGAGTTTACCGATGCGGCCAAGGCCGTTGAGTGCGTATGTGGTCATAGGTGATCCTCAGAGGTCTGGCGGCCGATGGTGTCCACGGCCTTTTGCAGCGCAATCCGATCAAGCGTTGTGATCGGCAGCGCGATGAATTGTTCGATGCGGTTGCGAAGTGCCCCGTAAGCCTGCTGAAACGCTAGGCTTTTTTCGGCGTCGGTACCTGTAGCTTTGACAGGATCAGGCATTCCCCAATGGCCACTAATCGGCTGGCCGTCCCACGCGGGACATTCCTCGTTCGCGGCCTGATTACAGACGGTGAACACAAAATCGAGGTCTGGCGCAGTGGGGCCCGTGAATTCGGAAACGTTCTTGGCCCGCAATTGGCTGGTGTCATGCCCTTTGGTCCCGAGCACTTCGAGCGCAAAGGGGTTCAGTTCCGAATAAGGCTTGGTCCCTGCGGAAAAGACGTTGAACCGATCCCCACCCAAATCCCGCAGGATCGTTTCGGCAAAGATCGAACGAGCAGAGTTGCCCGTGCAGATAAAGAGTACGTTATAGGGGCGGCTCTGTGGCTTGGGCTTCGGGGTAAGGCAGAGATCAGGCCGACCACGGCAGCAGTCGACCAGCAGACCGTCAAACATCTGTTGAACGGTTGTCATATTGATGCAGTAGCGCAGGGAGGTGCCTGACCGCTCTTGGTCAATCAGACCAGCGGTTTGCAGGGCAGAGAGGTAGTTCGACAGCGTGCTGCCTTTGATCCCCAGCGCGTCCGAGATTTCCCCCGCAGGCACATGGTCGGGGTAACGGCGCATGAGTAATTGGAACACCGACAAGCGTTGCGGGTGGCCAAGGGTCGATAATAGGTCGGGAATCGCTGTTTTCATATTTCATGAATATATGAAATATGCCCTCCCGCAAAGTGAAGGTTTTGTAACAGCGATCCCCGTTACTCGTTAACGAGGGTGGAACACAAACGAACGCATCGACACAGCGCCAAGGTCAATGGACCCCGTCATAAAGGTAAGATCATCGCCCGCATCAGAGGCGCCCGCAATGGTCAGGGCAGGCAGGTAGTGATCGACAGAAGGGTGCGCCATACGTAAAAGCGACCCGAGTTTATTGGCATCGGCCAGCCCGCCAAAATCGCGGTCGGTCAGCTTTGTCTCGAACAGGTTGTCGAATTCCGTTGCGAAGTCATGCACATGGCCGTCGAACCGCAGGGCGCGCAGGTTATGCACCACGTTCCCAGAGCCGAGGATCAGCACACCGCGATCCCGCAATTCGGACAGGGTTTTGCCGATCTCGAGCTGGTAGCCCAACCCTTTGCTCATATCGATAGAGACTTGGAACACGGGCACATCGGCCTCTGGGTAGAGGAATTTCAGAATGGTCCATGCGCCGTGGTCGAGGCCCCATGTGTCGTCCTCTTCGGCATGGTGGCTGGCCAAGAGCGATACTACCTCGCGGGCGAGGGCGGGATCACCCTGCGCTGGGTATTTTTCGGCATAGAGCGCATCGGGGAAGCCGTAGAAATCATGGATCGTTTTGGGCAGAGCCGAGACATCCACGAGCGTCGTGCCTTTGGTCATCCAATGCGCCGACACCACGAGGATCGCCCGAGGGTGCGGCAGATTGCGGCCCAGTTCCGTCCACGAACGGCTGTATTCGGTATCCTCAATCGCGTTCATTGGGCTGCCATGACCGAGGAATACCACGGGCATACGGTCAGAGGGGGCAAGCCGATCGCGGAGGGCTTGGAGAGATGTAATCGTTGTCATTCGCGCATCCTTTTCATCTGCGGCGCCTGCGTCGGGCACCGCCTCTGTCTAGGATTGAGATAGGGCTTGATTATAATCAATGAAATGGCGACTTTGTGGATTGACTGTTACCGTTTTATTCCAAATAAGCCGACGATGGATATTACCGACGAACTCCGTGCCTTTGTGGCGACCGCGCAGACGGGATCATTCACGGCGGCGGCCGAGGCGCTGGGCGTGTCGAACCGTCTCACGTCGAAATACGTGGCCGAACTTGAGGCGCGGCTGGGTGTTCGTCTGTTCCAACGCACCACGCGCAGGGTGGGACTGACGCCCGCGGGCGAGGACCTCTTGGCCCGCGCGCCTGCGGTCTTGGATGACCTCGATGATCTCTTGGGGCAGGTAGCTGATGGGTCCAAGGGGCTGACGGGTGTGATCCGCATCTCTGCCCCTGTCACCTTTGGTGAGGTCTATGTGGGCGCAATGCTCGGGCGGTTCGCGCAGGCCAATCCGGCGCTGACGTTTGATCTGCGGCTGACGGACGACTTTGCCGATCTGGCGAGCGACGGGATCGATCTGGCGTTCCGCCTAGGGCAATCGCAGATGCTATCGCTGAAAACTCGCAAGCTGGGGGACTTTCGGTCGGTCCTTGTCGCCAGTCCCGCCTATATCGCAGAGCATGGCGCGCCACGTCATCCCGCCGACCTGCAAGCCCACGCCTGTATCGTCGACACCAACCGTCATCACCCGAAACGTTGGCGGTTCTTTGAGGATGGCCGCGATGTTATCGCCAGTGTCCAAGGGCGGTTTCACGTCAACTCCGCCCGTGCCGCGACCGAGCTTGCGGCATCGAACCTCGGGATCGCCTATGCGCCGCGCTTTGCCGTGCGGGATGCGCTGGCCGCTGGGCGGTTGGTGCCTGTGATGCAGGGGTATGATTGCGAAACGGGGCCATTGAGCGCGGTTTACCTCGAGGGACGACAACTGCCGCGCAAAATCCGTGCGCTGATAGATTTCGCGGTGAATGATATCGGCGGGGCAGAAATCCTCTAGCGATTGGTGGAAATTCCCTGCGGCATCCGCTATGCGACCGCGAAACTGATCCGATCTAATAAGCGATGACAAACCCCATGGTGGAGAACACAGCAAAATCAGCGGCCCGCCTGTCTGTGGCCCCGATGATGGAGTGGACGACGCGAGAGTGTCGCTATCTGCACCGTCTGCTGAGCCGTGAGACCTTGCTCTATACTGAGATGGTGACCGCGCCTGCGGTGATCAATGGCGATCGGGAAAAGCTATTAGGCTACCATGAGGCCGAACATCCTGTTGCGGTGCAGCTCGGTGGGTCCGATCCTGTGCAACTGGCCGAGGCGACCGCGATTTGCGGGGATTATGGCTATGACGAAGTGAACCTGAACTGCGGCTGTCCGTCGGACCGTGTGCAGTCGGGGGCCTTTGGAGCGGTACTGATGAAGTCGCCCGATCTGGTGGCGGAGTGCGTGGCTGCAATGATCGCGACATCGCCTGTTGAGGTGACGGTCAAATGCCGCATCGGTGTCGACGAACAGGTGCCTCGCGACATCCTGCCAGAGTTCATCGAAAAGGTCAGCGCGGCGGGCGTGAACCGCTTTACCATCCATGCGCGGATGGCGTGGCTGCAAGGGCTGTCGCCCAAGGAAAACCGCGATATTCCGCCGCTCGACTACGCGTTGGTTCACGAAATCAAAGCCGCCTATCCGCATCTGCATATTTCGATCAACGGTGGCATCGCGACCTTGGACGAAGCCGTCGCGCAACTGGACCTTGGGCTCGATGGCGTGATGATCGGGCGGGCGGCGTATCACCAGCCGACCGATATTCTGCAAATGGCAGACGCTCGGATTTACGGCAAAGAGGCGGGTCCTGACCCTGTGCAGGTCGTCCATGACATGCTGCCCTATATCGAAAATCACATCGCTGCGGGTGGACGTTTGAACCAGATCACGCGCCATATGCTCGGCCTTTTTGCGGGCAAGGCAGGGGCGCGGGGCTGGCGGCGGTATCTGTCGGAAAACGCGCATCTCGACGGCGCTGGGCCAAAGACGGTGCTAGAGGCGCTTTCCTACGTGACGGGCGGCTGATACTGATCAGGGCAACATCATTTGGGAGGCCCTGATGGATAGCGTTCTGTTGATTGAAATGGCAGCTATTTTGCTGGCGATTGGTGCGCTTGCAGGTGTTTTGGCAGGTTTGTTGGGAGTCGGCGGCGGTGTCGTCCTTGTCCCCGGTTTTTACTACGCGTTTGCGTCGCTGGGGTATGAAACCCCGCAGCTGATGCAAATCTGTCTGGCGACCTCGCTCGCCACGATTATCGTCACCTCGGCCCGTTCGGTCATGTCGCACCACAAAAAGGGTGCGGTGGAATGGGGTATCCTGAAAATCTGGGCACCCGGGATCGTGCTGGGCGCAATCGCGGGCAAGATGACCGTCTCGGCCCTGAACACGACCGTGTTGCAGTATATCTTTGGCGGGTTGCTGGTGTTCATCGGCCTCTACATGACTTTCGGGAACAAAGACTTTCGCGTTGCAAATGAACTGCCTAAAGGTCTGAAAGGCCGCGTTTTTTCGCCATTTGTCGGGTTCCTCTCGGTCCTGATGGGCATCGGTGGCGGGTCGTTCGGCGTGCCTCTGTTGACCATGTTTGGCGTGCCTGTGCACCGCGCTGTGGCAACGGCGGCGGGTTTTGGGTTCATCATCGCGGTGCCATCGGTGGCTGGGTTCCTGATGACCTCGCTGCCAGAAGGCGTCGCCCCGCCGTTCAGCATCGGTGCTGTCAATATCGCGGCCTTCCTCGTGGTGATCGCAATGACGACGTTTACCGCGCCGATTGGTGCTGCAATTGCGCATAAGACGGACGCAGGAAAACTAAAGAAGTTCTTTGGCATGTTCCTGATCCTCATCGCGCTGAACATGCTGCGTAAGGCGATCATGTCATGATCGAAGGCGGTTTCATCCAGTTCGACGCCACGCCAGAGGCCACAGTTTGGGCCAAGGCCGCGAACGTGGCGGCGGATGCGGTTTTGTCTGATCCTGCGATGCAGGCGAAGTGGCTGCGGCATGGTAAGACGTGGTTCGTGGGGGTGGACGTATTGCCCAACGATGCCACGGGGGCGATTGATGGCGTTCCCCTGCGCGGTCCGTGGGATGGGATGGTGCCCGAGATGCCGCTGCATCAAGGGCAACTGTCGGTGATCTATTCGGGCTACCCGCAAAAGGACGCGGATGAGACGGATAAGGCGCACCGTTATCGCAAGGCCAAGGATGCGGCGCATCTCGATGGATTGATGGGCGAGGGGCCGCAGAAACGGCGGTTCCTGCGCGAACCACATGCCTATATCCTCGCTGTCGCTTTGAACGATTGCACGGCCGCGCCTTTGGTCGTTTGGCCCGGTAGCGAAGAGATTATGCGCGAGGCATTTACCGTGGCCTTTGCGGGGATGCCGCCGTCCATGTGGTCGGATACCGACGTGACCGAGATTTACACGGACGCCCGCAATGAGGTGTTCGAGTGCTGCGAACGTGTCGAACTACCGATGAAAGCGGGGCAGTCGGTCCTGTTGGATCGGATGGTAATCCACGGCACAGCACCTGAAGGCAGGGATAAGGTGCCCGCCGCAGGGCGCAGGCTCGCGTTTTTCAGACCGCAGTTTGACAACATGCGGGATTGGCTCAGGGATTAAGCCTTGAGCCGCGCCGCCCGTCCGCCACGGCGGGTTTTCAGCGCTCCAGCGCGGTTCGGAAGATCAGCCATGATGGTGCGGCGATCCTCCGGGGTCATGCGGCTCCACATGCCGATTTCTTGCAGGGTGCGGTGACAGCCGATGCAGGTTTTTGTCTCGGGATGGATCGAGCAGAGTTTGACGCAAGGGCTTTCGATTTCGGCCCTTTGCCAAATGGCATCCGTGTTCAATTGTTCGGTCACATCAGGCTCCGAGGTGGCGCAGGCGGTCTAGCATGCCTTGCAGGATATACCCCGCAGCGACGTGATCGATGACCTCATCGCGACGTTTTCGGGACGTATCCGCCTCTAACAGCGCCCGTTCTGCGGCAACGGTCGACAGCCGTTCGTCCCAGAACGCGATAGGAAGGTCGGTCAGTTTTTCGAGGTTGCGGGCAAAGGCGCGGGTCGATTGCACGCGCGGCCCCTCTGATCCGTCCATATTCAGCGGCAGGCCCAGAACGATTCCGGCGATGTCGCGCTTTTTAACGATCTCGAGCAGGCGTTCCACGTCGAGCGTGAATTTCTTGCGTTTGATCGTCTCGAGCGGGGTCGCGACCTGACGCAGGCCGTCAGAGACGGCAACGCCAATCGTCACGGTGCCCAAATCCAGCCCGCAAATCGCGCGATACGGGGGCAGGGCGGCGGCAAAGGTTTCGGCGTCGTTGCAGATCATTCCGCGACACCTGCACTGACAGCGGCCTCACGGATGATCGACATCGCGTTTGCATCGCTGGCAAAGGTTTGCTGAGCCTCACCCCAGATCGCTGCGGCGCGGTCCGTATCGCCCAGCACGCCAAGCGCGCGGATCAACTGTGCCCATTCCTGCGGTGTGCCACCCTCGGTCGCGAGGCGATCCATGAGGTTGCCAACCATGCCTTCGATCATGGCAGAGCGGTCTTCTTCGCTCATGTCGCCTGCTGCGGCCATGGCAGCGGCATTCGGGCCACGCAGACCACCGTTTTGCATCGGCGGGGTGTAGTCATCGACGCCAGCGAACCACGACAGTTCAATGGTGGCTTGGGCGACCTGATCGAACCATTCGGCACCCTCAGGCGCGACCTCTAGCAGCTTGCGCCAATAGGGGAAGGCACGGTCTGGACGGCCATAGGTGTTGAACATCACTCCCGCCCAGTAAAGCCCTGAAATGCTTTCAGGATCTTTGTCTAGAATGGCTTTGAGAACGCGTTCCGCTTCGGGGGTGACATCGCCACCTGCCGCCGCGACGAGGAGCTCCAGAAGAACCTCCAGATCGGCCTGTTCTGCATCATCGCCAAGGATCGCCACGACCTTTACCTGCGCATGGGCGGCGCGGTTGACATTGCCCAGTGCCGTCTCAAGCCGCACCAGATCACGCTGCGCGATCAGGTTATCAGGGTTGGCCTCTGCGGTTTGGCGTACGCGGTCCACCGTCGCCTGTAGATCATCGGGCAGGGTGACTGGCTCTTGGATCGGCTGGGCGGCTTCGGCCTCGGCCTGTGTGGGGCGGTTGTCGTAGGCGTCTTTGGCTTCTGCCAGACGAACGGCGCGGGGCATGTCGGGATAACCAGGCGCACCCACACGGTAATAGAGCGCAAGCGCCCCAACCACGGTCGCCGCTGCTGCAGCAATCATCACAACCCGACCCAAGGCTTTGGGCGCATCGGTCGATGTGTCGGTTTCGGCCTTATCAGCGGCCAACAAACGGCGGGCAATTTCGGTGCGAGTCCGTTCGGCCTCTGCCTGATCGAGAACACCACGGGCGAGGTCGCGGTCCACTTCGGCCAATTGATCCTTGTAGATCGCAATGTCGTTGCGAGGATCGACGTCCGTGTTGGTTCCGGAGCGCAAAAGCGGCAGCACAAGAAGACCTGCGGCAATAACTGCCAATGCGGTCGCAATGATCCAGAACGTCATGGGGCCTCCCGTTTAAACGTTTCGCCTTACCTAACCTTCCCAACCCCCTGAGAAAAGCCCCTGCGGCCCGATGACCCGTTTGTGATCAGGTCTCATTCGTAACGCTTCTTTGTCGCATGTCGCAAAACTGCAAAAATCAGGCGTGTCCAATCGTCTTTGCTTCGCAGTTTTTGTCCAGTTAGGACCAAAGGATGCCCGCGACCAGAATAGGGGGATTCGCAGCCTATGAGACGCTATTCAGTATTTGCCGTCGCCCGCGAGGGTCTACGCTATCACACAGGATGGGAGCGTGCTTGGCGTTCGCCCCAGCCGAAGAAGAAATACGATGTGATTATCGTTGGTGCGGGTGGCCACGGCCTCGCGACCGCCTATTACCTCGGTAAGAATTACGGCATCACCAATGTCGCAATCATCGAAAAAGGCTGGCTCGGCGGTGGTAACACAGGTCGTAACACCACGATCATCCGTTCGAACTATCTGCAGGACCCCTCTGCGGCGATCTACGACAAGGCACTCAAGCTCTATGAGAACCTGTCCCAAGATCTGAACTACAACGTCATGTTCTCGCCCCGCGGCCTGATCATGCTCGCGCAGACCCACCACGAGGTGCGCGGCTATCAGCGGACCGTTATGGCGAACCAACTGCAGGGCGTTGCGACCGAGTGGGTGACCCCAGAGCAGCTGAAAAAGCTGGTCCCGATCATCAACATCCATGGCCCGCGCTACCCTGTCATGGGTGGCCTCTACCAGAAACGCGGCGGCACAGCCCGTCACGATGCGGTGGCTTGGGGCTATGCGCGTGCCTGTTCCGACATGGGTATGGACGTAATCCAGCAGTGCGAAGTCAAAGGTGTCCGCACCGAAGGCGGCAAGGTTCTTGGCGTTTCGACCACCAAAGGTGACATCGACTGCGATAAGCTGGGCATGGTCGTTGCGGGTCACACCTCGGTTCTGGCTGAAATGGCTGGCTTCCGTCTGCCGATTGAATCGGTTGCGCTGCAGGCTCTCGTCTCCGAGCCGATCAAACCCTGCATGGACGTGGTCGTTATGGCGAACACCGTTCACGGCTACATGTCCCAGTCGGACAAGGGCGAGATGGTGATCGGTGGCGGCACTGACAGCTTCAACAACTACACACAGCGCGGCAGCTTCCACCACATCGAGGAAACCGTTCGCGCGCTCGTCGAAACCTTCCCGATGGTCAGCCGTCTGAAGATGCTGCGCCAGTGGGGTGGTATCGTGGATATGACTGGTGACCGTTCGCCGATCCTGTCGAAAACCCCTGTGGATGGCATCTTTGTCAACTGCGGTTGGGGCACCGGCGGCTTTAAGGCGATCCCGGGCTCTGGTTGGGCGATGGCGGAACTGATGGCCAAAGGTCACAGCCCGCTGACGCAAGAATTTGATATGTTCCGCTTCCGCGAAGGCAAATTCATCGATGAATCTGTCGCCGCTGGCGTGGCGCACTAAGGAGGGAAGACGATGCTTTTATTGCAGTGTCCCTATTGCGGCGTGAATGCCGAAGAAACTGAACTGGCCGCTGGCGGCGAAGCGCACCTGAAGCGCGCGACCGTTGGTGACAGCGACGAGGCCTTTGAAGGCTACCTCTTTATGCGTGAAAACAAAAAAGGCGTTCATCTGGAACGCTGGCGTCATGCCTATGGCTGCGGGAAGTGGTTCCTTGCAGCGCGGGATACCGCCACGCTCGAGGTGTTCGGGACCTATCCGGCCCAGACCACCGAACCGCCTGCGGATGTGACTGAAAACATCCGTGCAAAATATCCCGACTGGTCGTGGAAGGAAACCGCATGAGCACCCGTCTGGCAAATTCCGGTCGTCTGATCGACCGTTCGAAACCTGTCGAATTCAAGTTCAACGGTAAGCGTTTCAAAGGCTACGAGGGCGACACGCTCGCGTCTGCTTTGTTCGCAAACGACCAGATGATGGTTGGCCGTTCGTTTAAATACCACCGTCCGCGTGGTGTTGTGGCCTCTGGCGCAGAAGAGCCGAACGCGCTCTTTAACATGGGCGAGGGCGGTCGTTTTGAACCGAACCAACGCGCCACCACGCAAGAAGTCTTTGACGGTCTGACGATCCGTTCGCAGAACCACTGGCCGAGCCTTGAGTTCGACATCGGTGCTGTGAACCAGTTGTTCGCCCGTTGGCTGCCTGCTGGCTTCTACTACAAAATGTTTATCCACCCGCGTCCGTTCTGGAAGCACGTCTATGAACCCTTCATCCGCCAATCGGCTGGTCTGGGTCAGGTGCCGCAGGAAAAAGACGCGGATACCTACGAACACTTCTACTACTTCTGTGACGTGCTGGTTGTCGGCGGCGGTATCGCTGGTCTGGCGGCTGCACTGAAAGAAGGTCAAGCAGGCAAGAAGGTTCTGCTTCTTGAACAAACCGCTGATTTTGGTGGTCGTGCTGTTGTGGATGGCGTCGAAATCGACGGCAAGTCGGCAGAGGCTTGGGTGCAGGACACGCTCGCAGCGCTGAACGCGATGCCGAACGTCACAGTGCGTAACCGCAACATGGCGTCGGGCGTCTACGACCACGGCTATGTTCTGGGCTATGAGCGTCTGACGGACCACCTGTCCGACAAATCGGGTCCGCGTCACCGCCTGTGGCGCATCCGTGCAGGTCACATCATCACGGCGACTGGCGCGATTGAACGTCCGCTGTCCTTTGCTGGCAACGATATTCCGGGTGTCCTCTTGGCCGCTGCGGTGCGTGACTACGTTGTGAACTGGGGCGTGTCGGTTGGTGATCGCACCGTTGTTGTCACCAACAACGACGACGCATACCGCACAGCGATCGTTCTGAAAAACGCTGGCCTCGCTGTCCCTGCGATCATCGACGCTCGTGCCTCTGGCGCTGGCCCAATCGCGGCTGAAGTTGAAAAGCTCGGCATTCGCGTGCTCAAAGGCAAAGCTATCGCCAAGGTCAAAGGCAAAACCCGCGTCACTGGCGTGAAGGTCTGTCTGCAAGCGGGCGAAGGCTCTGTCATCGAAGAGATCGCATGTGATTGCGTCGCGATGTCGGGTGGCTGGTCGCCTGTTGTGCACCTCTGGTCGCACTGTGGTGGCAAACTGAACTGGGACGAAGACCTCGCGATGTTCCGCCCCGATCCGTCCCGCGCCCCGACAGGTGCCGACGGTAAGGCATTCGTCAGCACCGTTGGGTCGGCCTCTGGCTATCTTAGCACCGCTGATGTCCTCAAAGACGCAGGTCTTGAGGTCACAACAAACGAGGTTGCTGCGGCTCCGCTCGAACCTGTTTGGCTGATGCCGCAGGGCGCTGGTCAAAAACTGCGCATGAAAGCATGGCTCGACTATCAGAACGACGTTAAGGTCTCTGACGTTCAGCTCGCTGCACGCGAAGGTTATGAATCTGTTGAACATACAAAGCGTTACACCACGCTGGGTATGGCGACCGATCAGGGCAAACTGTCGAACATCAACGGCCTGGCTATCCTGTCCAAATCGCTCGACGCGTCGATCCCAAATGTGGGCACCACGACCTTCCGTCCGCCCTACACGCCGATCTCGATGGGCGCGATCACGGGTGCGGCACGTGACGAGTTGTTCCAGCCCATCCACAAAACCCCGATGTTCGATTGGCATGACGCCAATGGTGCGGATTGGGAACCTGTGGGCCATTGGCGCCGGACCTACGCTTACGTGCGCAACGGCGAAACGGTGCATGATGCGGTCAACCGCGAGATCCTGAACGTTCGTGAAAACGTGGGCACGCTGGATGCGTCGACCCTCGGTAAGATCATCGTGAAGGGTCCGGATGCGGGCAAATTCCTCGACATGCTCTACACCAACATGATGAGCACTCTGGGCGTTGGCAAATGCCGCTATGGTCTGATGTGTAACGAAAACGGCTTCCTCTCGGACGACGGCGTTGTTGTGCGTCTGGCCGAGGATACATGGCTCTGCCACACCACCACGGGCGGTGCAGATCGTATCCACGGTTGGATGGAAGACTGGCTTCAGTGCGAATGGTGGGACTGGAAGGTCTACACCGCGAACGTGACCGAACAATTCGCGCAGATCGCGGTTGCTGGTCCCAAAGCACGCCAGCTTTTGGAAAAACTGGGCGGCAACATGGACCTCTCCAAAGAGGGCTTCCCGTTCATGACCTACGTCGAGGGCAAGCTGGGCGAGTTCGATGCGCGGATTTTCCGAATCTCGTTCTCGGGCGAACTGTCCTACGAAGTCTCGGTTCCTGCATCCCAAGGTGCGGCCCTCTGGTCCGCGCTGCAAGAGGCGGGCAAGGACCTCGGCCTGATGCCTTATGGTACCGAAGCCATGCACATCCTTCGTGCCGAGAAGGGCTTTATCATGATCGGCGACGAAACCGACGGCACGATTATCCCGCAAGACCTCAACCTTCAGTGGGCGATTTCCAAGAAGAAAGAGGACTATCTGGGTAAACGCGCTCAAGAGCGGTCGTTCATGGCGTCACCTGATCGCTGGAAACTGGTTGGTCTGGAAACACTCGACGGGTCGGTCATTCCTGATGGGTCCTACGTGCCTGCACCGGGGTATAACCCGAACGGTCAGCGCAATGTTCAGGGGCGTGTCACCTCGACCTACTACTCGCCAACGCTCAAGCGTGGCATCGCGATGGGTCTTGTCAAACACGGTCCAGATCGCATGGGCGAAGTGATCGAGTTCAACCGCGAAGATGGCACCATGGTTAAGGCAAAAATTGTCGATCCGGTGTTCTACGACAAAGACGGGGAGAAGCAGAATGTCTAATGCTGTCAGCGCCTTGAACGGCAAAACTGCGACCGGCCCTGTAACGGTCCAAGAGCTGGGCCTGACCGGCATGGTCACCCTGCGCGGCGATTTTGAGGACGAAGGCTTTGCGGCTGCGGTAACGCAGCTGACAGGTCTGCAAATCCCCGACGTGCGCCAGTTCCAGACCGATGGCGTGAAAACCGTCCTCTGGATGTCGCCCGACGAACTGCTCGTCGTTCTGCCCTATACAGAGGTGAATGCCTTTGTTGCGGCGATGAACGACGCGCTGGCGGGATCGCATTACCTCGTGGCGAATGTGTCTGATGCGCGCGCGATTTTTAGCGTGTCGGGCGAGTTCGCGACCGAAGTACTGGGCAAAAACGCGCCCGTCGATTTCGAAGCATCGCAGTTCGTTGCAGGCATGGTGCGCCGCTCCCGTGTAGGGCAGGTGGCAGCGGCCTACTGGAAACTCGACGACGGTAGCTTCCGCGTCGTGTGCTTCCGCTCTGTTGCTGAATACGTATTCGGCCTGATCGCAACTTCGGCCAAAGCTGGCCCAGTTGGCGTTTACTAAAATCAGACGTCGGGGGGGAGCTTAACCAGCCCCTCCCGCTCTGCCTTTTCCAGTGCATCAAGCCGCTGACGGAACCGCGGCGCGGGCATGCGCGACAACACATTCCGACACAGCAGTGCAGTCAGGTATGGGCGGTCTTGTTCGACCAGCTCTGCCAAAAGCCCGCGCAGGTACCCACCATGGTTACGGCGTGCCCGCATGAGCGTACCGAACCCTTCGTCGGTGGGGGTGCCAGCGGCGACTTGGGCCAAGAGTTTCTTGAGAATTCCCATCTCGATAAAGGCGCGGCGCAGGTCGATACCGAACATCCGCACGCGGTGATGGGTGACATTTGGGCCCTCAAACATCGCAGCATGTAGCGCGTCGAGTTCCGAACCGGTGTCATAGAGGATCGTCACATCCTCAGCCGCCTCAACCATATAAGGCGCGTAGCCGTAGCGTTCGATAAAATCGAGCTTCTTCGCCTGTGGAAAACGGTCGTCCCAGCGGGTCACATCTGGCGACAGCGTTGCTTGTGGGTTAAGGGCGAGCACCTTTGAACCAGGGGCGCAGACCGAATAGGCGCAGGCGGCATACCCACCGGGGCCAGCGCCGAAAAAGATCACCTGATCGAAGTCGTCAAAGAAGTAATCGTCGAGGAGTTCGTCAAAGAAGGCATAGACATCGTCATGGCGGAACCACGTGTCGCCGACGGAAAACAGGCCGAGGTGCGACCAACCGTTTTCAATCACATAGTCCCAGCCCAGAGGACGCCCATCGGTTAAACCTTCCATCGCGGTTTCCGCGCTTTCAAAGGTGACAAAGAGCGTCGATCCCGCCTCAACAAAGGTGCTGAAATGTTTGTCGCCGATTGCCTGAAACTGGCCAATGTCATTGCTGATCTCTTCGACCTTCGCGCGCCATGCGGCAAAGTCCAATCCAGTTAGAGGATCACGCAGTTTCTGGTTATTGCGGTGCACGACAGACCCACCTTTTTCAAACGTCTCAAACATACTAACCCCCGCTGGTGACGGGGCCTTTGGGCGGACACTAGGCTCGGTTTAAGGCCATAACCAGAAGAAATCTGGGCATTTTGTGCCACAATTCAGCTATTTTTGGTCACATCGCTCGTCAAAATCGGGGTCAGTTGGGGCAAACGCTGGAAAGGGGATACAGCTTTGACTAGAGTTGCCGTAATAGAAAACGAAAAGGCATTGAACGCAGGTGCCTGTGATTTAACGGCGCGCGGGGTAGGCGGAACAAATGGCAGGCAAGGTTCATTACCGTAACCTACACGGCATGATTGCAAATGGCATCGCCTTGATCGATGCGGTGCGCGTGCCGTCGGAAAATTCGGAAAACCTCGTCACGTTGTATTTCCGCGCGGATGCGCCGATGGATCGTATCGGGTTGCCGCGCGGCACCGAAGTGCTGTCTCAGGTCACCATTGGCGGCTGTCCGATTGTCAAATTGCGTCTGCCAGAGGGTGTCCCATTGCGCATCGGTTTTGGCGGTGCTGTGGCTGATATCACGCCTGCTGATCCTGAACAGACGATCTTTGCGGGGACGAATGCGTTGGCCGCGACCCGCAACGGGGAAACAGCGGCGACGGTGCTGCGCTGGCTAGAGTTCAACGCCGAATATCAGGGCGTTGAGACGGCGGTGATCCTTGATCGGGATCGTCTGGGCGATAGCCTAGAGTTCGATGAGGCGTTTCAGGCGGGGCTAGCCGCGATGGAGGCCGATGTTGAGGTCTTGATCCTGCGTTCGCCCACGCCCTTGGGCAAGCTCGACCTCCCCGATGAGAGCCACCCGTTCTGCGCCCCTGGTGCCCCCGGCAAAGATCGGATGGAGATCCCAGCCGCCGACCCGTGGAAATCGCCTTTGGGCGCGATGCATGCCTATGAAATCATTCGCGAACGGTTCCTTGGCTCTGCGCGAGCGGTGGCGAATATCGATGTGTTTGACTTGATCACCGACACGGGCAAGGGTACGATTTTTGACCGTGCGGTTGCGTCTGAAACGGGGGCGATCCCGATGCTTGGGACGCAGGCCTATCCGTGGCGCGTGCGCAATGATGAACCGATCCGCTTTGCCGATCATATCTGCGTTCAGTTCGACGCCGAAGCCCCGCGCCGCCGTTGGTGCATTGCCCCTGCAAAGGCCGCATCGAATGCGGTTTGGCGGATGAACCGTATTGGCAACGTCGCGATGCAAGACGCTGAGGCGGCAACGTTTTACCGTTTCATGAACCTACGCCACCGCGCCGATGCGGTGTCCCTGATCATCCCCAAAAGCTCTTTGGTCGAGGACGACCGACTGTTGGCTCTGGCCGAGACAGAGTTCGATCACAAACCCGTCCGCGTACCCGAAAAATCGCATAAATCGCAAGAGCCGCAAAAGGGACGCCGTGCCATCGTCACCACGATGAAAAACGAAGGTCCGTTTATTTTAGAATGGCTCGCCTATCACCGCGTGATCGGGTTCGACAGCTTTCTGGTTTACACGAACGACTGTTCCGATGGGACAGAGACGTTTTTCGATCTATTGCAGGAAAAAGGCTATGTGCAGCACCGCGATAACCCATTTCGGGAAAGCGGGCTAAAGCCGCAGCACGCGGCGCTTGCCGCTGCGGGCAATGAGCCGATCATCACAGAGGCGACTTGGGCCGTTTGTATCGACGTGGACGAGTTCGTTGACATTAAGGTGGGCGACGGCACGCTGGACGCGCTCTTTGCGGCGGTGCCTGATGCAAACCTGATTTCAATGACGTGGCGGTTGTTCGGCAATGCCGATGTCGCGGATTTCACCGACGATCTGATCATTCGGAACTTTACCCGCTGCGCACCAGAGTTTTCGCCGAAACCGCACCAAGCCTGGGGGTTCAAGACCCTGTTCCAGAACACGGGCATCTTTAAGAAACTTGGCGTGCACAGACCCAAGGGCCTGAATTCCCAACTGGTTGATCACGTGAATTGGGTGAACGGGTCGGGCAAAAAACTACCCGAGAACATGTATCGCAACGCGTGGCGGTCGACGACGGCGACCTATGGCTATGACCTCGTGCAGTTGAACCACTACGCTGTGCGTTCGGCTGAGAGCTTCCTTGTAAAACGGGACCGTGGGCGGGTGAACCACGTGGACCGCGATCAGGGCCTCGCTTATTGGTTCCGCATGAACAACAACGCGGTCGAAGAGACGTCAATCCAACGGATGATCCCTCTTGTTGAGGCAGAAATGGCGCGCATGTTGGCTGATCCCGATATTAAGGCCGCGCATGAGTATTCCGTCCGGAAGCACCGCGAAAAGATCGACGAGTTGCGCGCGACAGAGAACTACTCGAACTTCTTTGAAGAGCTGAAAAGCGAACGTATGCGCCGTTTGGCGCGGCTCCATGGGCATTTTGGCGCGAACGTTTTCCTCACGGGGCCGACCTGTGTGCCCGACGAGGTGGCGTTCCGCGATCCCGAGGAAGAGTTCTTTTTCACCGTCGAAGCGGGAGAAACGCAGCACTAGTCTGTTAAATTTAATGGTTTTTACACGTAGAATGTTTTATTTCCTAAACCTGCATAATCGTCCGGTTGAATAAGGATCGGGGACAGAGGGTAAACAATGAGCACGAACTACACGATTGGCGCACTTTGGATGGAAGGCGCCCTGAGTTTTCTGGAACAACTTTGTTTGAAGTCCTTTGTCGATGCGGGGCATCGCGTGGTGCTTTACCACTACGGCCCGCTGCAAAACGTCCCCGAGGGGATCGAGTTGGCAGATGCCAACGACATTATGTCTCGCGACAATTTCCTGACCCACGAACGCACAGGCAGCCCTGCGCTGCATTCTGATCTGTTCCGCTATAAGATGCTGAAAATGCAGCGGAATATGATTTGGGCGGATACTGACGCCTATTGCATGAAGAAGTTCGAAACCCCGAACGGCCACTTCTACGGGTGGGAATCGAAAACCCACGTGAACGGCGGTGTTCTGGGCCTCCCGCATGACAGCGATACGCTCAACGCGCTGTTGGACTTCACCTCGGACGAATTCGCGATCCCGACCTATTACGGCCCCGACTACGTGGCTGAGTTGGAACAGAAACGCGCCGATGGAAACCCCGTTCATGCCAGCGAACAGCCTTGGGGCGTGTGGGGGCCGCATGCGGTCACGCATTTCCTGCATGAAACAGGCGAAGTGAAATATGCCCTGCCACAAGAGGGGCTTTATCCGTTCACGTTCAAAGACCGCCGTCTGATGCTGCGCCGTAACTTTGATACCACGGGCTATATCACGGAAAACACGTTCTCGGTGCACCTCTACGGGCGTCGTATGCGGGCGCGTTTGGTTGAGAAAGAAGGCGGCGCACCGCACCCCAAGAGCCTCTTGGGCAAGCTGCTGATCAAACACGGGATCGACCCTGAAAAGGCCCCGATCATCCGCAAACCAAAACCCGAAGAGAAACAAGCCGTGGAGCCAGTGAAAGTGTCGAAACCCGTTGCAACGCCAGCACCGACGGCTATGGCGGCGCCGATCCCAGCATCAGCGAAATATGGTCGTGGGCAGTTGAACCTCACGGATATGGCGGATGCCTATGGGTCGGATAAAGGGTCGACCAAACACCGCTACACGGAACTCTATCAAATGCTGTTCCAGCCGCATCGTGACCGCGCGATCAACTTCCTTGAGATGGGATTGCAGATCGGTGGGCCAGAGCATGGGAAGAGCGAAGACCGCAAGACCACCGACCTTCCGTCCGTGCGGATGTGGCTCGAGTATTTCCCGAAGGCGAAGATCACGGGCCTCGATATTTCGGACTTTAGCTGGTTCGAAAATGAGCGCTTTAACTTTGTACGCTGTGACATGGACAAGCGTGAGAATATCGTTGAGGCAACGAAGGACCTGCCAGAGTTCGATATCATCATCGACGATGCCAGCCATGCCTCGCACCACCAGCAATACGCCTTTATAGAGCTGTTCCCGAAATTGAAATCGGGCGGGCTCTATATCATCGAAGACCTGCGTTGGCAGCCTGAACCCTATGAACGCCCCGGTATCACAAAGACCGCGGATTTCATCCAAGGCTACCTACGGGATGGTGTGTTCACCCACGAGGACGCCAGCATCGCCGAAGGGTTCAACGCCCAGCGGATCGATATTTCGGGCTGTTTCATGTTCCAAGCGCTCTTTGACAAAAAGCGCAAAGATCAGGTCGCGGTCTTCCACAAGCGTTAAGCCGCGACGCTGACCCCTTTGAGAACTGCTTTGAGCGCGTTCTGGTCCATGTTCAGGATCAGGACGCGTTCTGTTTTACAGGTGATCGCAACGTCATCACCGATCTGGTCAAGGGTCACAGGCGCGATGGGGGCCCAATCTGATAGGTCGAGGATGGTCGTCGCGCTGACGCCTTCGATGGTTTGGGGCAGGGCGGTGCGTTCGATAACGACGGTATTCGCCCCGTCGCCAAGGATCACGCGGTTCGTGCCACCGTCGATGATGACGCGGTTGTCACCTGCGCCTGTGTCGATGATGTTCGATCCCGCACCCGAATAGATCGTGTCGTTGCCTTTGCCGCCGTAAATCGTCGCGCAGCCTTGGCCGCCGTGGATCAGGTTGTTGCCCGCGATGGCATGGATCGTGGCAAGGCCCGTGCCGCCATAGATTTCCGCGTCCGAGGCGCCCGCTTTGACCATCGAACTTCCCGACCCGAGCCGTGCAATCAGGCTGTCCGATTGGGTTTCAATGTGGTCATGACCCGCACCGCCCACCACGTCGAGGGTAAAGCGGTTATGCCCTCCAAAGATATAAATCCGATTGCCTTCGTCATTGCAGGCCACGCGGAAATGGGTCACGCCGCCGTTGGTGTCAGAGGCAAAGAGCAGTTCCTTTAACCCTGGGGCCAGTGTCAGCGTGCCGTTCTCGGCCAAGGTCGCAAAGTGTTTACGGTGACCCGGGTCGACGTGATCAGGCAGGGCATCGCCCACGGTGATGATCCCATCAGAGGGGAGGCGGTCAGGCTGAGCGCCGCCCTTATGGACCGACACATAATGCGCGGCCTCGGTCGCGGATTTCCCATCCTCAACGATCAGCACGCCATAGTCGCGGCAGGTGTCGATGAGCGCCTTATGCATCCCGTCATAGGCTGGGTCTTTGCCCGCGACGTTCGTTGTGAGCCACGGATCACTATGGACGTTGTGAAACTCGGAACTGCCGTCTTGATACAGGGTGATCCGATGGTCGCCTTTGCGGATCGACGCGCTGCCATACCAGAAGGTCGGCACCGCGCGGTCCGTGTCGCGGGTGCCTGACACCACATTGCGGAGCGACTGTCCGACCGAATGTTCCATCGGCCGTGCCCCCGCATAGTCGAGGATCGTCGGCCCCATATCCACCAGCGCCACAGGATCATCGACCATCTGGCCCTGCGATTGTGGGTCATGGATGATAAAGGGGATACGGGTCGCTTCTTCCCACAGTGTGAATTTACGGAACCTGTTCTTATCGCCCATGTGGTAGCCGTGGTCGGAAAAGATCACGACGACGGTGTTGTCCGCATGGGGCGAGGCCTTGAGTGCGTCCCAGACCCGTCCGATCTGATAATCGACATGGCTGAAGGCCGAGAAATAATTGCGGATCGACTTCTGCCAATCCTCGATCGCCTCTTGGGTATCCATGTTTTCGGACATGAACACATTGGTAAAGGCGGACAGATCAAACCCCTGCGCCCATTCGTTGGGGCGGATGAAATCATCCATGTTATACAGCTCTTTGAACCGCACAGGGGTACGGAACGGCGGGTGCGGATGGTGAAACCCGACTTCGCGATAAAACGGCTGGTCACTGTCGTAGGCATTCAGGAAACGGATCGCGTCTTGGGACGATCTGTAATCGTAATACTGACGGTCCTCTTTGGCGTTCGTTGTGCCGCCGCCGCCCATGCGCCCACCGAAATTGATGAACTCGGCCTCGGGTTTTGGGCCAAAGTGCACGCGGCGGCTGGGGTGGGAATAGAGCGTGTTGTGGATGTCAGGCGGGAGCGGCTTGTATCCGTGGTGGATTTTGCCAGCGGTCGAACAGTAGTAGCCGTCTTGTTTCAGGCGGAACTGCCACATCTGTTCGGGGCGGAGCACCTCAAAGATGTTGGTGTAGTTGTCGAAAATCCCCGTCTCATAGGGGGACAGGCCCGACATTGCGCTCGCACGGGACGGGCCGCAGACGGGGATCTGGCAATAAGCCGCGGTAAAAGCCGAAGAGACCTCGCATATCCGGTCGAGGTTTGGCGTCTGAAGCTGTGCGCCAAAGCAGGATTTGAACCGCCAAAAGGCAAAGGCATCGTCCATGCCGATCAACAGGATATTCTTGCGGTCGGTCATCCGTCTTTGGCCTCTACCAGTTTCACCCGCCCAGAGAGGGCGTAGCGGTGCAAGACGGACTTTGGATCAGACACGCTCTGCGCCTGCCAACCGTCCCGAAGTGCACCTGTATTTGCAGGGTAGGGGTTATCGTCCGTTGCGGTCATGCCCCATGCGTAGGTCAGATAGGCGTCTTTCGTCGGGCGAGCCTTGTCACAGGTCAAGGTGACGGTGGTTCCTGTGACTTCTTTGACCTTGGGCATGATGATGTCATCGCCATCATGGATGCGGAACCCGTGGTCGCCGTCCTCTAGGATCAGGTCCGACATCGCGGTGAACTCTGCTGTGATCTCCGATCCACGGATCAGCGCATAGCGCAGCGACGGACACCGCCATTCGCGTCCTTGCTGCACCTCGGCCACCGCTCGCGCCTCTAGTTCATCGACCAGCATTTGTGCGCTGCCGTCCAGCGTCGCGGGCATCCCGTCCATCAGGGCAAAGGGATACGTGGGTGTCGCAACGATGAACCCCGTTGCAGGATTGTCGAGGTCGAGCATCCCTTCTGCTAATGCAACCGTCGACCGTCCATCGGTCCGCGTGCCAAAGGTTTGGCTGATCACTACCTTTGGGAAACTCTTCTGTCCCGTAACCGTTGGGATCGCCCGCTGGAGCGCCCGCGCCGTATGCACATAATGGCTCGCTGCCTCAGCCTGTGTCGTGTCTGGGGCCCCTGTGAGCAGGCGCAGAGAGATACGATCGACAAAGAGCGTCTTATCCCAGCCCTCAACCGCATCAACGGCGGTCGAGAGCCCGTCCTCTAGCCTGTCAAAGAGAGGGCCGTCAGGCATGGCCTCGGTCATTGTGACGCCCGCCTTTAGGACGTCAGTCGCAATAACAGTGCGCAGGCCGCGTTTGTGGGCGTCCTTTACCAGATTGGTCGCGATCCCCATAGCGCGGGCGCCCGCCGTGCGGCCAGTGCCGTTCAGTTGGACGTCAACCACATGGTAGCGGAAATCCTGCGGGGTTGGTCGATCCGAACTGGGTGCGCCACCAAAGGCGATATGCCCCAGAACCACCTCTGGCGTCTGGGCGAGGGTGATACCGCCGCGTTCTTCGAACCCGATGACGCGGTCGGCGTAGCGGTCGGACATATAGCGTATGACGCCATCACGCTCTTCGATCATCCATGCGTTCCCACCGGGGTGGCGGATACTGCTGGGCGTTGATCGTGCGGCGACGGTTTTGGGTTTTGTCTTTGCCTCTACTGTGACGACAGGGACAGGGTCGGAGGAGGTTTTGGGATCACCCGCAGCAGTCGCCGCGGCGGCAAGTTTGCGACGACGGGCGCGGAACGAATGCTGGAGCACAGGAACACGGTGGTCTTTGCCGCGTGCGATCAGGTGCGCTTCCATGACTTTGCGATAGAGCAGCAGGTCCTTGCGATTGCGGATCATGCTGTAGAAATCCTGCTGGGTCAGCGTCCCTGTGAGGGCCTTTTCCATGACAGGTTTCAGCATTTCCATGCGGCGCAAGAGAACCGCTGTCTTGTGTCCCAGACCAAAGCCCTTGAGCGGGATGATCTTATCGCTCTTCAGCCGTTCAACCTGTTTGCGGTCGTTTTCGAGGAAGTGATCGTAGAGGACGTAAATCTTCTGCGCTTTAGAGATCGTCTTGGCTGCGTCGGAATAGGGCAGGGTCCAGTCAAAGCCCTGTGCCTTAGTGAACCGATTTTCCCATGGCACCTTTTTCAGATCGAGTGTCGATTGAGGGCTGAGCGCCATCACAATCGAACCAGGGGCGTGGTTCGAATAGGCGAGGGCAGCAAACCCGCCCATAGAGGTGCCCGTAAAGGTCACGGATTTGAAACGCGCAAAGAACTTGCGATCCCTTAGGTCGTCAAAGAATTCGTTCACCCGTGCATCGCGATACCATGATGGACCGCGCGAATAGATACCGAGGTGGGACCAACCGTGGTCTTGAACGAACTTCGCCGCCCAAGGCTGCACATCAAGGTAGGGGTTCCCTGCGTCAGAGAGGTTGTCAAAGGACACGATCAACCGATCAGAGCCGCGATCCACAAACGACGCTGCGTGGTAGCCCATCTTTTGGTAGAAACCGTCAGAGGGGCCCGCAGGGAAAATCTCGCGATACCAATTGGGGACGCGGTTATGGTCGTCGTCGCTCACGTGGTGGCCTCTTTCATCCTGCGTTAATGCTACTGAACCCGTGGTCGCGGGTGTCGATCAGCGGCTTATTGGTGGTGTAGCCCGTGATCATCGGCAAATCTTTGGACCCGTCGAGTATGCGGTAAATGTTTTTCAGTGCCCGAACGTCGTGCCAAGGCTGGAGCCGTTTGTGGCACATCATGCTCAGCTGCCAATCGAAAGCCCCCAGAACGCCGACCTTGAGCCACATATCGGCAAGGCGTGCCGCCATTGCACCCGTTACCAGATAGCCGTCACCGCCCCAACCGGGGTCTTGGGGCTTCCATTGTTCAGGATCGGGATAAAGACCCGCATCGACATTGGCCAACTCTACATCACGAGAGGGCAAGTTCTGGATTGTCGCATCACAGGAACGACGATTGATAAAGACCAGTTCGGCACCGACCTCACGCGCTGCCGTGATCGTCGCGGTCATCCCTCGAGGCGCGCCAAACATGAAACGGGCGTCGTCCTCAATGATAAGGGCATAGTCGTTTGGCCCAATATCACGGGCGACCATTTCCCATGCTTTCATATGCGAGAGGCTACAGCCAATTTCTGCATCGGTGATCATAGAGCGGTCGCCACGGGTGACGCTGGTCTTGATCCCCTCAGGGAGGGTGCGGCCAAGTATGCCTTCGACCACGTGATAGGGGCTGCCATAGTCCGTGAAATGCCGCGTGGTCGCGAGGCGACGATGATCCGCAGGCAGAGAAATACAGTAGACAGGCACCTCGCACGGACCCGTTGACAGACGGTCAGCCTGTGCGCTGCGGGGCTGACGATCGGCCAGTTGTGGGAAATGTGTCCGCAGCCAATCAAGCTGACCGGCCTCAATCAAAATCCGCACCAGTTTGTGGGCTTGTTGGCGGTTGTGTTGGATCACATCGCCCAAGGACCGTTTGATCGTCTGGATGCCTTTGCCTGGAAAGCCCGCAATGAAGAACTGATCGATGAGCAGCAGTTTCGCGCCAACCGAGTTAGGCTCACTCCGCGCCAATTGTCCCGCATAGCGCAGGGCGTCGTCGAAACGGCGCAGATAGTTGAGGGAGGCCACATAAGGAACATGAACGTGGGTCGGATCATATCTCCGCACGAGGGCGGTCCGAACCTTGTCCAGTGCGTCGCCCGTCTGAAAGGCCGCCGTCATCCTTAGGCACATAGAGATCCGAAAGCCCAGATCCTCCAGCCCGTCACAGTCGTCATGGATCAATTGTTGGCGTAGCGCGGGATACATATCCTGCCCACGTTGCCAGACATGACGCGAGAACGGATTGACCTTGCGCAGCCGCTCGGCCGAGGGGGCATTGGTCTGGGACGCTTCGGTCATAATAGGGCCTTTGGTTCAAAACGGAACGGTCGTGTCATCACCTATGCCCTCTTACGCGAACGAATGGCGCGCTCTGACCCTGTCGCCCTCTACATAATTGACGAATATCATATAATTTTGATCATCCCTCAAGATTGTTTCTGAAATTAGCGCCAAACTTAAAAGTGGAGATTTGCGGCGCATCAACAGGTTAGACTTATTCCCTAAACGGCATTGGACCGTTATGGGTATAGGGAGCCGTCGAAGAAACAGGTCCGAATTGATGTCCATCCTCGCCGTCACCTGCGTAAAGAACGAAGCCCCTTATTTGTTAGAGTGGCTGTCGCATCACCGTGCGCTGGGCGTCGACCATTTCCTCGTGTTTTCGAACGACTGCGAGGACGGGACGGATGTGATGCTCGACCAACTGGCGCGGGCAGGGTGGGTGACCCATGTGCGCCACAGCCAGCAGGGCAAAAAGACGATCCAATGGCAGGCGCTGCGGACGGCCTATGGGCGTCCCGATTATTCGGCTGCGGAATGGGTGCTGTTCTTTGACGTGGACGAATTCATCGCGCTCGACCCCACGGTGCCTGATCTGAATGCGCTGCTCGATCGGGACATGGATGCAATGATCCTGCCGTGGCGGTTGTTCGGCAATGGGGGGCAAAGCAGCTTTACGGATGCGCCCGTGACCGAACGGTTCACGACGGCGGCGACCCGAACCATTCCTGTGCCCCTAGGACATTTCTTTAAGACGATCTATCGCCGTTCGGTGTTTGGTGAGATGGGCGTGCATCGTCCCAAATCGCTCGCCAATGGCACCGCGCGCTGGGCCGATGCAGCGGGGGAGCCATTGCCCGACGCGATTGCGCAGATGCCGAACCGCATCAACAGCTTTGGTCATGTCCCAGCTAAGCCCTTGGTTCAGTTGAACCATTATTCGGTGCGGTCCGTTGCGGAATATGTGCTGAAAACACGGCGAGGGTTGCCCAATAAGATGCACCTCGACCTTGGCCTGAAATACTGGGTGTCCCGCAATTGGAACACGGTCGAGGATTGGGCGATCAGCCACCATGCGCCCGCCACCCGTGCGATGCGGGCAGAGATCGAAACCGACGCGTTGCGCGATCTGCACCAAAAGGCCGTTGCATGGCATCACGAGCGGTTCGCGCAGGTGATGACCGAGGCAGAGACTGTTGATCTCTATTGGCAACTTCAGCTTGCAGGATCGTCCCATGAACCCGATCCTGACACCGCCCGCAGCTATTTTGCCTTTTTGCAGGCTGTCCGTCGGCAAGAGGGGGCCTAAGGGCGCGGATTGGGCTTGACCTCAGACGCGCTTGCGCTTTGTTACAGGGCAGCGAACAGTAACCAGACCAAGAGGATTTCTCTGATGGCATTTCAACTTCCCGATCTTCCCTACGCACATGACGCTCTTGCCGCCAAAGGCATGTCGGCAGAAACGCTGGAATATCACCACGACCTGCACCACAACGCATACGTCACCAACGGTAACGCAGCGATCGCAGGCACCGAGTGGGAGGGTAAAACCCTCGAAGAGATCATCGTAGGCACCTACAACAAAACCGCAGTTGCCCAGAACGGTATCTTCAACAACATCTCGCAGCTCTGGAACCACAACCAGTTCTGGGAAATGATGGGACCGGGTTCGTCGGCAATGCCGTCCGAGCTGGAAAAAGCTCTCGTTGAATCCTTTGGTTCGGTTGACGAATTCAAGTCGCAGTTCTCTGCTGCAGGCGCAGGTCAGTTCGGCTCTGGCTGGTGCTGGCTGGTGAAAGACACCGACGGTGGCCTCAAAGTGACCAAAACTGAAAATGGCGTGAACCCGCTGTGCTTTGGTCAGACCGCTCTGTTGGGTTGCGACGTGTGGGAACACTCCTACTACATCGACTTCCGCAACAAGCGTCCGGCCTATCTGACCAACTTCCTCGACAACCTCGTGAACTGGGAAAACGTGGCATCGCGCCTCTGATTTCAGGCACTTACGACGATTGGTTTGGGCGCGAAAGGATACTTTCGCGCCTTTTCCTTTTTTAAGCGCGCGGTGCGCTAACAGAACAGAAGACTACGCCGTTTGTGACGCAAAGACCTGTGACAAAGAACGGCATTATGAAAAAAACTCTCCGCAAGTGGTTCCTCAGCTGGCAGACGATCAGCATCTACATGTTGGTCGGTGGCGCGCCATTGTTTTTGGCTGTGGTCTTTTCGGGTATCCTTGGCCTCCAGCGCCTGAATGAGGTGCGCGACGTTGATCGTCTTGAAGTTGTTGTTGAGACCGTAGAGCAAACCAGCGATCTGGTTCTTGAGCTGCAGAAAGAACGGTGGTTGAGCGTTCAGTACCTTGAGGGGGAAGGCCCCATCGGCAAACAGGAGCTGATGGCACAACACGCTCTCGTCGATGCTGGCCTTCAGGACTTTGCTGATGCAGGCAGCATGTGGTCAGATATTGAACTGTCGCGAATGCTGCTTGATCTCTCGGAAGAAATCAAATTCTTTCAAGAACTTAGAGGTGGTGTCGAGCAGCGCAACGTCACAACGGACGCAGTGATTGAACAATACTCGGGTATCAACAAGAGCCTGATCAATATTGCCGATCACGTCTCTGGCGCGTTGAGCAGCGGTGAGACCTCGCTTATTCTCGAGTCTTTGAATAATTTTCTGCGGGCCCAAGAAGCAGCCAACGATGAAAAGGCAGCGGCGCTGCGGGTTTTTTCGAAGCGGACAATGGTCGGGGATGATCTGCGTCGTCTGATCGAATTGCGGACAATGGTGGATATCGGTCTGAACCATTTGACGCTATCGCCGTTCCCCGCATTTGCGGAGCACGGTCGCTCGATTTTGGCCTCGCCAGAGTATCAGGCTGTTACCGAAATTGAGAAACAGGCGGTTCACGGGGATTTCTCGATTTCCGTCTCAGACGTTAGTGCAGCTTACGATGCAAGCTTGGCAATGATGGAACATCATATCCAAGAAACATGGGATCTTTTGGATGTCGTTATCGTAGAGTCCAAAGCAGAGGCGACAAAGAACCTATTTCTTGTGACCGCAATCTCGGTCCTGCTGATCGCCTTTGTGGCCCACCTGATCTACATGATGGCACGCACCGTTCAGGAGGTCTTGGGTGAGGTCGTTGGTAGTGCTTTGCAGATGATTGATGGCAATCTGGACGTGACTTTCCCGAAGGTCGGCAACAACGGCATTTCAACACTTATCAAATCGGTTGAAATTTTCCGCAACACGATCCGCGATACCCGCGATGCGGATGCCGTTCGCGCGCAGCAAGAAAAACAGCGTTTGAACGAACTGGTCGCCCGCACAGAGCAGTCCAAGGCGCGGTCCGAACGGATTTCGAACGACCTTGAGAGCACGGCGCAAACCGTTGAAGAGCTTGCGAATTCCGTGTCGTCGTCGCTCAAGACAACTGAGATGGCGAACACATTTGCCAATGAGATGCAGCTGAGCGCGAACGAGGGCAACACCGTCGTTCAGAACGCGATTGCGGCGATGGAACGGATCCGTGCGGCCTCGGACAAGATCACGTCGATCATTAAGATCATTGATGAAATAGCATTCCAAACGAACCTGCTCGCGCTGAACGCACGGGTAGAGGCCGCGCGCGCGGGTCATGTGGGTCGCGGTTTTGCAGTGGTCGCAACCGAGGTTCAGCAGCTTGCAGCACGCTCTGCCCGCGCAGCGAGCGATGTCTCTGAATTGATCGAACAATCCGCAAGCGAGGTCCGCAAAGGTGCCTCTATCGTGGAAACCAGTGGCGTCACCTTGGCCGAGATTGCCTATGGCGCGACAGAGATCGCTGGCCTGATCGACACGATCACAGAGATGAGCCGCCAACAGTCGCGGTCGCTCAATGAAATCAGCGCGGCGACGGGGCGTCTGGACGACGAAATGCAAGGGCTGGCACGGGAATTTACCCAAGCCTAACCGCGTCCCCAGCACGGGCTCTTGTCTTTGGCGAACGGCTGTGACCTAAACAGTCCAACGTTCACCAAAGGCAGCCATCATGACCGAAGCAGTCAAAGGGATCGTCGCGCTCGTTGTCGCGGCGATTGTTTGGGGATTGTCGTCCCTCTATTACGCACAGCTTCGCCATTTGCCGCCTCTCGAAGTGCTTTGCTATCGGTCGCTCTGGTCGCTCTTGTTCTTCGCCGTCATCCTGACGTTTCAGGGGCGTTTGGGCCAGTTGCGCGGCGCGTTGGGTACACCTCGGAAATTCGGTGTGATCTTCTTGGCAGCCTCACTGATTGGGGCCAATTGGTTCGGGTTCATCTTTGCGATCAAATTCGGCTACGCGGTTGAGGCCTCAATGGGCTATTACATCTTCCCGCTGGTCGTGGTGATGCTCGGCCGCTTTGTGCTGGGGGAAAGCCTGTCTAATTGGCAATGGGGCGCTGTGGCTCTCGCGGCCTTTGCGGTGTTGATCTTGGCCGTGGGGCTGGGGGTTCCGCCGTGGATCGCGCTCGGGTTGGCGTTCACTTTTGGCGGTTATGGGTTGGTGAAAAAACAGCTCGACCTTGGGCCGGTTTTGTCCGTGACCGCAGAGGTGCTGACGCTCGCGCCATTTGCGCTGACCTATCTGTTCCTCTTTGGCACACCAGATAAGGATTGGGGCACACAAATCTTGCTCGCGCTCTCTGGCCCGCTTACGGCCTCACCGCTGATCTTTTTCGCCTACGGGACGCGGCGGGTGCGGCTCTCTACGGTTGGTATCTTGCAATACGTGAACCCGACGCTTCAGTTCGTCGTGGCCACAACCGTATTCCTAGAGCCGTTCACCCTCTGGCACGGCATAGCATTCCCAATGATCTGGGTTGCGCTCGTCCTTTATTCGGTCGCGGCCATCCGTCAGGACAGGGCGTCCCGCAGAGCCGTTTCCAGCGCTGTCGTATCCTCGACCACAGTCACATAAGACCGCAGCGTTTCACCTGCGAAGCCTTCGTCCACGATATGGTCGAGCAGGTCGACGAGCTTTTGCCAGTAGCCCTCAACATTGACGAGGAAGATGGGTTTGCAGTGCAGACCCAGTTGCCGCCATGTCAGAACCTCGAAAAACTCATCGAGCGACCCGCCGCCACCTGGCAGAACGACAATCGCATCGGCGTTCATAAAGAGGATCTTTTTGCGCTCGTGCATGGTTTCGGTGACGACATAGCTGTCGAGGTCACGTTTGCCGACTTCCCATTTGACGAGGTGTTCGGGGATGACGCCAAAGGTCATACCGCCCGCTGACTGGGTCGCCCGTGCGACAGTACCCATCAGGCCCACATCGCCCGCGCCGTAGACCAGACGCCAGCCATTCGCGGCCAACATCGTGCCCGTATCAACGGCGGATTGTTCATAAGACGGGCGGTTGCCCGACCGTGACCCACAGTAAACGCAGACTGATTTCATCGTGGCCCCCAAAATAGCCATTAGATAGCTTTGACCCTGAATAGGGCGGTTGATATGGTCCAACAACCCTTGATCAAGAGGGGCGGCAATTTGCTGCTGGGGAAGGAACACGAGTGACGACAAAATCTAGTCAGGGGACAATGGTCCTCGGGGGTGTGGTTGTAGTAGCTGCAATTGCGCTAGGGGCTTATTTCATTGGGCAAGGCTCCGACGGGGCGGAAACTGCAACACCTGCTAATCTGGCCGAGGTGCCCGCGGTTGCCACAGAAGCAGCGCCTGAACCAGCATCCGCAGCAGAGCCATCACCTGTTGTCGAAATCACCCGTGCTGCGCCGATCTTTGACACTGTTCGGGTCGAAGCGGACGGCACAGCCGTGATTGCAGGGCAATTTGACGGTGGTGGCGCGGTAGAACTGCGCCTTGATGGTGAGGTGATTGAACGGATTGAGGCGGGCGCTGACGGTGCCTTTGCCGCGTTCCTGACGATTGCTCCGTCTGATCAGCCGCGCGTGCTGTCGCTGGTCGGTGATCCCGATGGCGATGCGATTGAGGCGGCAGAGACTGTGATCATCGCACCGTTCGGTATGGCAGAGCCTGAGATGGCTGAGGGTGTTGCTGACGAGGCTCCTGCTGAAGATGTTGTGACCGAGGACACTGCGGAAGTCGCGGTCGCTGAGGCCAACACAGAGGTTGCTGAAGCGCCAGATACCACAGAACCTGTTCAAGACGCAGAGCCCGTCGTTGCAGCTGTAGAAGCCGCAACAGAGGAAACTGCTACCGAACCAGTCGTTCAAGAGGAGGTTCAGGTCGCAACCGCGGCAGAGCCGACAATAGCCGCAGAACCCGCAAGCGAACCCGCTGCCGAAGCTGAACCTGTCGAAGCTGCACCCGCTGCTGAACCAGCCGCAGAACCTGCACCTGCTGCCGCTCCGCAACTCCTCGTCGCGGATGCAGAGGGTGTGCGTGTCTTGGCGGATGGGGCCGCACTTGAGGCGCTGACGCTCGACACGATCACCTATGACGACAATGGTGAGGTCAAACTGGCGGGCCGTGCCACGGGCGAGGGCTTTGTTCAGGCTTATCTGAATGGCGCCTCTGTCGGCACCGCAACGATCCAAGCGGACGGTTCTTGGCAAATTGACCTCGTCGGCGTTGAACCTAGCGTTTACACCCTGCGACTGGACGAAGTGTCCGCTCAGGGCGAAGTTGTCAGCCGTATGGAAACCCCGTTCAAACGCGAAGTCGCGACCGAAGTGGCAGCGACCATGGCGGATCAAGTGACCGAGGAAACCCGCGCTGCGGTCCGCACGGTTCAGCCCGGCAATACCCTCTGGGCGATTGCGTCGGACACCTATGGGGACGGCATTAAATATGTCTACGTCTACGAGGCCAACCGCGATCTGATCCGCGATCCTGACCTGATCTACCCCGGACAGGTTTTCGTCCTGCCCGAGATTAGCGAGTAACCCTACTGGCAATCTACTTCGGCGGCGCATAGGTTCCACTGGTACAGCCAGAACGGAGCCTCCATGCGCCGCCTTTCCAAAACAGATGCGAACCTTAACAACGACCGCGTGCAAGGCATGCGGGTGCTGCGCCGTGCGGTGCCTTATCTTTGGCCTGACGGTCAGGCTTGGGTCAAACGGCGGGTTGTGATCGCGCTGACGGTGCTTTTGGCGGCAAAGCTAATCGCCGTTGTGACCCCGATTTTTTACAAGCAAGCCGTGGACGCCCTGTCGACTGACGGTAGCCCTGCGACCTTCCTTGCGTTGGGTGCTGTGGGTCTGACGCTCGCCTACGGGATGGCGCGCCTGATGGAGGTGGGGTTCAACCAACTCCGCGACGCGATCTTTGCTAAGGTCGGACAACGTGCCCTGCGGCGGCTCGCGATTGAGACGTTCACTCACATTCACCGCCTGTCGATGCGCTATCACATCACCCGCAAAACAGGGGGCCTAAGCCGCATTATGGAGCGCGGCGTGAAGGGCGTCGAATTCCTCTTGCGGTTCCTCGTGTTCAATATGGGGCCGCTGATGCTCCAGCTTTTGATGATCGCAGGGATGCTGATGTATCTCTTTGACATCCGCTATGTGGCGGTCGTCGTGCTGACCATCGGGCTCTATATCGCGTTCACATTCCGCGTCACCGAATGGCGGGTAAAAATCCGCAAAAAGATGAACGAACAGGACACGGATGCGAACCAAAAGGCCATCGACAGCCTGTTGAACTTTGAAACCGTGAAATACTTCGGCGCCGAAAAATGGGAGGCCGACCGCTACGATGGCGCCATGGCGCAGTATGAAAAAGCGGCGATTAAGACCTCGTATTCGCTGGCCTTTTTGAACTTTGGTCAGTCTGTTCTGATCACCAGCGGCCTTGTCGCTGTGATGGTCATGGCCGCGATGGAGGTCCAAAGCGGCGTTCTGACCGTCGGCGATTTCGTCATGGTGAACGCTTATATGATCCAGATCACCATGCCGTTGAACTTCCTCGGGTCGGTCTATCGCGAAATCCGTCAGGCGTTGATTGATATGGGTGATATGTTTGACCTCTTGGACCAGCCGTCCGAGGTCACGGATAAACCCAACGCGACCGAGCTGGTGGTGAACGGCGGGGCGGTATCTCTGAACGCGGTAGAGTTTGCCTATGACGCAGAGCGCCCGATCCTCAAGGGCGTGTCGATTGACGTGGCAGCGGGCGAAACCGTGGCTATCGTCGGCTCCTCTGGGTCGGGCAAATCGACCATCGGGCGGCTGTTGTTCCGCTTCTATGACGTGACGGGCGGGGCGCTGACCATCGACGGTCAGGACGTGCGGGACGTGACCCAAGACAGCCTTCATGCCGCGATTGGCGTGGTGCCGCAGGACACGGTGCTGTTCAACGACACCATCCGCTACAACATCGCCTACGGTCGCCCTGAGGCGTCAGAGGCAGAGATCGTTGAGGCCGCGAAAGCCGCGCAAATCCACGACTTTGTCCTGTCGTTGCCCAAAGGCTATGACACGCAGGTCGGTGAACGCGGTCTGAAACTCTCGGGCGGGGAAAAGCAACGCGTGGGGATTGCCCGCACGATCCTGAAAAACCCTCCGATCCTGCTGCTGGACGAGGCGACATCGGCGCTCGATACCGAAACAGAGCGGGACATCCAGACCCAGCTTCGGGCGATGGGGCAGGGCCGCACAGTGATCACCATCGCGCACCGTCTGTCGACCATCGCGGATGCGGACCGCATTGTGGTGCTAGAGGACGGTCATATCGTCGAACAGGGGCGCCACGACGCGCTGCTGGCTCAGTCGGGGCGCTATGCGCAGCTCTGGCAGAAACAAGCTTCAGAGGACGCGGCCTAAGTGCCACCAGAGGTGAAATAGAAAACGGGCGCGGTGATCTCTCATCGTGCCCGTTTTGTTTATTCTGCAGCCCGTAGTGTGGATGGGGCAGCGGGTTCTTCGGTGTCTTCCCAGATGATCTCTGGTGCTTTGACCTTGCGGGCCTCGCGGGCCAGTGCCCAGTCTTGTGCCGCGCGGCTACCGCGACCCATCGACAGGCGGGCCAAGAGGCGACCGAGCCAATGCAGGTAGGTTGTGAACCAAACCCGTGCGGCCAACATCGCAGGGGTAAAGACCAGCGTCAGAACCGTCGCAATGCCGAGGCCAAAGACAACCGCTGTCGCAAGTTGTTTCCACCAGAGCGCCGTCGGGCTGTCGATCGAATAGCCCCCGTTGATGAAGTCGAGGCTGAGGCCAAACATCATCGGCGCAAGGCCCGCCATCGTGGTGATGGTGGTCAAGAGAACCGGACGGATGCGGTCTTCGGCGGTGCGAATGATCGCCTCGAGACGCGGCATATACTGGTTATATTCCTGATAGGTATCGATCAGAACGATGTTGTTGTTCACCACGATCCCCGCCAGCGCCACGATCCCTGTCCCTGTCATAATAATCGAGAAGGACTGATCCATAACAAGCATCCCGATCAGAACGCCCGTGGTCGACAGGATCACCGCCAGAAGCACCAGAACAGAGTTATAGAAGCTGTTGAACTGTGCCAGCAGGATGATGAACATCAGCATGAGCGCAGCAGAGAAGGCCTGACCCAAGAAGGCAGAGCTTTCCTCTTGGTCCGCCATATCGCCCGCCCATTCAAAGCTGATCCCCGCAGGCAAATTGCCATCGTTGAGCCAGCTTTCGACAAAGGCGATCCGTTCGTTGCCGTTCACGACTTCGCGTTTGAGGCTGCCGTTTGTGACGGCGTCGCGCTGCGCATCGGTCATCGCGTCCTCGGCCACGATGGTGAATGTGCCATCCTCAGCGGTCAGTTTAACCAGCCCATCGGCCACGCCCGCCTTAATGTCAAAGTAGCGTTTCTGGTCGATGCGGTCGATCTGCGCCAGTTTCGGAACAGGGGTGCGAGTGATGAAGTTGGACAGCGGAACGAGGCCCGCAGAGGTGCGCACCTTGAGGTTATCAAGGGTGGACAGAACGCGGTCTTCTTCGGGGAGGCGGACGCGGATTTCGATCTCTTCGTCAGAGCTATCCACCCGCATCGTGTCGAGTAAGATCCCCCGTGTCACGAGTTGCACCATGCCACCCACGGTCGCAACGTCAGCGCCGTAACGACCTGCTTTTTCCACATCGACCGAGATTTCCCAATCTATACCGGGCAGGGGGCGGCTGTCTTCGATCTGGGTCAGACCCGGAACGGTTTCAAAGAACGCGCGCGCCTCTGCCGTGGTCGCAAGCAGTTGCTCCCAGTCGTCGCCCTTGAGCCGCAGGTGCACAGGTTTCGTCGCCGCAGGACCCATCGCAAGGTCGAGCGTTTCGGTATGCACACCTGGGATTTGGTCCAGTTTCGCCTGAAGGTTCGCCATGACCGTTTTGCCGTTCAACTGTTCCAGCGGAATGTCATTGGCACGGGCAAAGGCGGGGCGGTCATCCCACGGGATCAGTTCGATCTGCAACTGACCGACGGCATCACGCGGGCTCTCTGCGCCTGCGGTATTCGCGTTCAAGCCACCTGCGCCCGCAAAGGCAAAGACGGTCTGGATGCCGGGAACCGACAGCGCGATCTCTTCGGCCTGACGCACGAGGACGTCTTTTTCCGAAAGGCTGAGGTTGCCGCGCGCTTGAACGTAGACGATCGCTTGCTCTGGTTCGGTCGCGGTAAAGAATTCGACGCCGTTATTGTTCGCCCCGAAATAGGTGAAGGTCGACATAACGATGGCGAGGATCGCGCCCACGGTCACGAGCGGCATGACAGGGTTGCCCGCCACGCCCCAAATCACCCAGCCAAACGGACTGCGGTGATAACCCGCACGGATTTTCGTCTGCTTACGCTCAATCTTGGCCGCGCCGATGGTGATCGACAGGCCGACCGCGCCGAGCATAAAGAGGATCATCCCCGGAAGCGACGCCATAAGGCCAGAGGTTTGCACCGCTTCACCCGACAGATAGGCAGGGTTGAGCGTCATCATCGCACCGACAAATGCCATCAGACCCGCAGGCACGACCAACAGGGCACGCACGACCCACGGCAGACGTTTCTTGAGCGCGTCAGAGGTGCGGCCAAACAGACGGCTGGTGCGGCCCAGAACGCCACCCATAACGGGCATGTAGATCAGCGCCACGATCAGCGAGGCCGAGAGAACAAAGATCAGCGTGACAGGCAGCATGCCCATGAACTGACCCGGAACACCTGGCCAGAACAACATCGGCAAGAACGCACAGAGCGTTGTCGCGGTCGAGGATACCACGGGCCAGAACATGCGCTTTGCGGCCTCGGTATAGGCGGACATCGGGCCTGCGCCCTCGGAAATCCGTTTGTCCGCATATTCCACGACCACAATCGCGCCGTCGACGAGCATCCCCACGGCGAGGATCAGACCGAACATCACGATGTTCGAAATCGTCACGCCCATGATGCCCAAGAGAAGGAACGCGAGCAGGAACGACGTCGGGATCGAGAAGCCAACCAACAGCGCAGAGCGGGTGCCGAGCGAGGCCAGAACCACGATCATCACCAGCGCAATCGCTGTTAGAACCGACCCCTCAAGCTGTGAAACCATCGACGCAACGGTGCGGCTTTGATCGTTTGATGCGCCGACGTGGACGGCTGCTTGAAGGTCGGCAGGCCATTGCGCCCGCGCGTTCTCGACTGTTTCACGCACCAATGCAGCGGTGTCGATGAGGTTATAACCACGTGCCTTTACCACCTGAAGCGCCACGGTTTTCACGCCGTTGAAACGTGCGGTGCTTTCGCGATCTTCAAAGGTCAGACGGATCGTCGCGAGATCGCCCAAGGTGATCACGCGGTCGCCGTTGGTTTTGACGGGCAGGCTGTAGATATCTTGGGGGCTGTCGAACGAGGACGGAATTTTGACCGAGAAGCTACCCTGTTCGGTCGATACTTCACCCGCTGCGATGAGCAGGTTGTTCATCGTGACAACGTTGATCAATTCGCCCGCGGTGACGTTATAGGCCTCAAGCCGCAGAGGATCGATCACCACCTCAACCATCTCGTCGCGCGTGCCTGCAAGGTTGGCCGAGAGGATCGCTTCGATCCCTTCGAGTTCATCTTGCAAGTCTTTGGCAACCTTAATCAATGTGCGTTCGGGCACATCGCCCGTCAGGTTCACAATGATGATCGGGAATTCAGAGAAGTTGATCTCGTTGATCGAATAGTTATCCGCGCCATCGGGGAATTTCCCCTCAACTGCGTTCATCGCATCACGAACGTCGGCCATGGTGCGGGTCTTGTCCCAGCCGAATTCGAACTCGAGCGCGACACCTGCATAACCTTCGGCAGCGGTGGCGGTCATGGTTTTCAGGCCGTCGATGTCCGACAGTTCGGTTTCCATCGGTTCGACCAGCAGGCGTTCCGCGTCGGTCGCGGAAATGCCGGGGAAGGGCACAGACACGAACAGAGCCGGAATTTCGATATCCGGCTCACCTTCTTTGGGGAGGCTCACATAAGCGACCGCACCTGCGATGATAGAAAGCACAATAAAGGCAATGACCATCCGCGCACGGCTGGCCGCCCAGTCAATCATTCCAGTCATCCCTTGGCCTCCTGAAAGGTCGGGGCGACGGTGACGCCTTCGACGACGTATTCTTGACCAACGGTGATGATATTCGCCTCGGCGTCTAGGCCCGTGACCCAGATGCCGTCGATGGTGTCGCGGACAACTTCGACTTTGGCAAAATGGACGGTGTTTGTCTCATCAATCACGCGCAGACCTAGATCGCCATTGTCGTTCAGCGTCAGCGCCGATTGCGGGACGAGGTGCGCCTTGCGGCCATCTGTTCCGATGATGATCTCGGCGGTTTGACCGTCACTGATCGCCATGTCGGCGTTTGGCACTTCGACCTCAACGCGGAAGGTGCGGGTGGTGTCGTCGGCAGAGCGGGACAGGAACGTCACGCGGCCCATAACATCGCCACCAGCGGCGAGGCGGGCACCAGCGGGCGCACCAACCTGAACCTTGCCCACTTCAATCTCAGGCACAAAACCAACGAGCTTGATCGGGTCGAGCTGAATGATCGTCGCGCAGGCAGCACCCGTCGACAGGAAGGTGCCCAATTCCGCCGTGTCGGTTTCCAACAGGCCAGAGAAGGGCGCTACGATTTTGGTGTTCTCGATTTCACGCTGTGCAGCGCTGACCGCAGCCTCAGCAGCAGAGAGCGCAGCTTCGGCAGAGCGCAGGCGGGTTTCACTGGCGTAACCGTCCCCAATCAGACGTTCCGCAGCGGTGAGGTTAAGTTCAGCTTCGCGTTTCGCCGCTTCGACCTGAGCGAGCGTCGCCTCACGGGTGCCCATGTCGATCTCGCAGAGCAAATCGCCCGTGTTCACAAAGGCCCCTTTGCGTAGCGGTTCAGAGATGATCTGACCCGTTGTTTCGGCCCGCACATCCACCTGACGCGCAGCTTCGGTGCGACCACGCAAGATGACCGCGCTTTCGATATCGCGCTCAGTGCTCCGCAGAACGACAACTTTGATCAGCGATGACTCGTCAACTTGGGTTGCAGCTCCCTCGGCCTCGGCCTCAGCAGAGGTGTCAGCCTGAGCAAACGCCAGCAGGCTGTCGCGTTCCGCAACGAGGAAGTAGAGAAACGCAGTTACAACGACAGCTGTAATAAGCGGCATTACGCGCATGGTTTGGCCTTTCGAAATACGGTCACTGTTCGCAACTAACCGCGGAAATAGTCATGAAAAGGTTCAGAGCAAGGAAGAATCTTGTTCAGTATACGCTAAACCATTTGGTTCAGATTAGTGATTTTTGCCTTTTTCTGCAAGGCAGCGAAGCTGACTGAATAAAACCGTGATCTGCGAAGGTCTTGGCAATTCCTGAAGGTTCAAGTTAAGACGGGGCACCAACAGTTCTAGAAGGCCGGTCGCGCAATGAGCAATAACGAAAGCTTCATCGACGAAGTCAACGAAGAGGTCCGTCGCGACCAGCTTTTTACCTACATCCGTAAATACGGCTGGATCGCTGCATTGACCGTTGTTGGTCTGGTCGGCGCGACGGCGTGGACCGAATATCAGGCGGCTCAAACCCGTGCGGCTGAACAAGCTGCGGGTGACGCGATTTTTGATGCGCTCGAACAGAATGAATGGGCAGACCGTCAGGCAGCGTTCGCGCAATTGCCGCCGTCGGTGATGTCGCTCTTGATGACAGGCGCTGCGGCCCAAGAGGCAGGCGACACCGCCGCTGCGGCTGACGCGTTTAACGCGCTCGCGAATTTGGACGGCGCTCGTCAGGTCTATCGTGACCTCGGTGCGTTCAAGGCGCTTTTGGCCAATGCGGAAAACTTGTCCACGGACGAGCGTATCGCAGGGTTCCAAAACCTAGCAGCACCAGGCGCATCTTTCGCGCTCTTGGCCAAAGAACAGATCGCTGTCGCACAATTGGAAGCAGGCGATGCAGAGACTGCACTGGCCACGCTGCGCGAGATCAGCGGCGATGCGACGGTCACGCAGGGCTTGCGCAATCGGGTCGAAGGCTTGATTGTGGCGCTGGGTGGTGACGCGTCTCAGTAACGCAAGAACGAAAACACGTCGGAGGACGGGGCAGTGACAAAATTTACCTTCCTTGGCACGGCTGCACTGGTGGCATTGCTCGCGGGTTGTGGATCAAAGGATGTCCGTCTTCCGGGCGAACGCTTGGATATCCGTGATGGCCTTGCCTCTGCCCCTGTGGCCGAAGTGAATGAGGCCCGTGAGATTTCTCTGGGTCAGCAGGTTTCTAACGCCGACTGGACCCATCGTGGTGGCAACGCCGCGCACTCCATGCCACATCTGGCGCTCTCTGCGACGCCGACATTGGCCTTTGCCGCGAATATCGGTGAAGGCGAAAGCCGCCGCGCACGGATCACCGCTGATCCTGTCGTTGCGGGCGATGCGATTTACACGATGGATGCCGCGACGACTGTGACGGCGACAGGCACCAACGGCGCAACGCTCTGGTCGGTGGACCTGACCCCTGCGGGCGAGGGTGGGTCTTCCTCTGGCGGTGGTCTGGCTGTAGACGGCAACCGCCTCGTTGCGACCACGGGCTATGGTGAGGTCATCTCCATCGACCGCAGCACAGGTGGCGTGATCTGGCGTCAGACCTTGGATGCCTCTGGCGCGACCACGCCGACCGTTTCGGGCAACTTCATTTATGTTGTGGGCCATGACAACCGTGGCTGGGCGCTCCAGTCGGACAATGGTTTGGTCAAATGGACCGTCAACGGCGCACCGTCCAACACGAGCTATGGCAGCGGTCCGGGCGTGGCTGTGACGGATCGCTTTGCGCTGATGCCGTTTGCGGGCGGTGAACTGGTTGCGGCCTTCCGCGATGGCGGGTTGCAGCGTTGGTCGGCCTTTATCGGCGGCGAACGTCTGGGCCGTCCGCTTAATGCCTTTGACGGGCTGAGCGGTGGACCTGTGGTTAGCGGTGACACGGTCTACCTCGGTAACTCTTCGGGCATGACCATTGCGCTGGACGCTGTATCGGGCGACCGCAAATGGTCCGCGCACGAAGGCGCTGTCGGTCCTGTCTGGCCTGTGGGCGGTTCGGTCTTTGCCGTGAACGATCTCAACCAACTGGTGCGTTTGGATAACCGTGACGGGTCTGTCATCTGGCGCGTCGCGCTGCCTGACCTGATCGAACGCCGCGCTGGTAAATCCCGCTCAGCTGTCGCTCACTACGGTCCGATCCTTGCGGGCGGGCGTCTGATTGTGGCCTCGTCGGACGGGCTGATCCGTCAGTTCGACCCCGTGTCGGGCGCTCTCGTTGGGCAAATCGAAATTCCGAGCGGTGCGGCCTCTGCGCCCGTCGTTGCAGGAAATACACTCTATGTCGTGTCAAAGAACGGGCAATTGCTGGCTTTCCGTTAACGCGGGAATGGTGTATCGCCCCGATCTTGATCTGAAAGGGCTTTAGCCATGACATTCACCCTCGCCATTGTTGGCCGCCCGAACGTGGGCAAGTCGACATTGTTCAATCGCCTTGTAGGCAAGAAGCTCGCGCTGGTCGACGACCAGCCGGGGGTGACGCGTGACCTGCGTGAAGGCGACGCGAGACTCGGCCATTTGCGATTCACTGTGATCGATTCTGCGGGTCTCGAAGACGCGACCGACAACAGCCTTCAGGGCCGTATGCGCCGTTTGACCGAGCGTGCGGTGGAAATGGCGGACGTTTGTCTGTTCTTGATCGACGCACGTGTGGGCATCACGCCGACGGACGAGGTCTTTGCTGACATCCTGCGCAAAAAGAATGCGAATGTGATCCTTGGCGCGAACAAATCCGAGGGACGTGCAGGCGAGGGCGGTTTCCTTGAGGCCTATTCGCTCGGCCTTGGTGAACCGCTGCGGATTTCTGCGGAACACGGCGAAGGGATGGATGAGCTGTATCACGTTCTCCTCCCGATCTCTGAGCAGTTCGAAGAACGCGCTGCCCAAGACGCGCCAGAAGTCGACGTGGATATTGAAGAGTGGGACGAATTCGAAGAGGGCGATGAGCCCGAAATTCCGATGCCTACTTGGGCCAAACCGTTGCAGATCGCCGTGGTTGGTCGTCCGAACGCGGGTAAATCGACGCTGATCAACAAAATTCTCGGCGAAGAGCGTCTGCTCACCGGACCTGAGGCTGGCATCACCCGTGATGCGATTTCGGTTAAGACCGAATGGGATGGCATCCCAATGCGTATCTTTGATACCGCGGGTATGCGTAAAAAGGCTAAGGTTCAGGAAAAGCTGGAAAAACTCTCCGTCTCGGACGGTCTGCGTGCAGCGAAGTTTGCTGAGGTTCTGGTTGTCCTTCTCGACGTTGAAATTCCGTTCGAACAGCAGGATTTGCGGATTGCCGACCTTGCAGAGCGCGAAGGCCGCGCGGTCGTCGTTGCAGTCAACAAATGGGACCTCGAGGACGAGAAGCAGGACAAGCTCAAAGACCTGCGCGAGAAATTTGAACGCCTATTGCCGCAACTTCGTGGCGCGCCGATGGTCACCGTGTCCGCGAAAACGGGCAAGGGGCTGGATCGTTTGCACAACGCGATCATGCGAGCCTATACGATCTGGAACCGCCGCGTATCGACCTCTGCGTTGAACCGCTGGTTGGTTGGTATGCTAGAGCAGCACCCGCCACCCGCACCGCAGGGTAAGCGGATTAAGATGCGGTATATGACGCAGGTGAAAGCCCGTCCGCCTGCATTCGTCGTTATGACGTCGCACCCTGATAAGGTTCCGGAAAGCTATAACCGTTATCTTATCAACGGCTTACGTGACGATTTTGAGATGCCGGGAACGCCGATCCGTCTCTTCTTGCGCGATCAGGGGGAAAAGAACCCCTATAAGAACAAGAAGAAGAAACAGACCGGACGTCTGGCGAAACACCTCAAGTCGAACCGCGGCGAGTAAGGTTAATCAGGCCGAGCGCGGCAATGCCCGCGCCGGCCAATACAGACATCACGATCATGTCTGTGCCGTTCTGCACCACAATCCCAAAGAGCGCCCAACTCACAGCGAGGCCATAGGCTGGCCCGCTGGGGGGCATGAGTTGCACCAGAATGGCAGCAGTCATCGCGAGGATCAGACCTGCGATGGAGGCGGCCTCGTAGCTCAGCACGCCAAAGCCCGCGAGGGTGATCGACAGCGACACCACAGAGGCCGCCGTCAGCCACCCCGCATAGAGGCCAAGAGGCACCTTGAGCCACCAGTAATCCTTGGTCGGGGAGCGCAAGAGCGCCAAGACGGTGACGCCTGCCATGATGAGGATCACCACCGTCGCCCAGATCGCTGTAGCATTGGCAATCGACAGCCACAGCGTGCCAAGGGCAAGCGACAGCGCCAGCGGCCCCCGCACGATGTCCCACGCGCCGTCAGTGCGCCGTTTCACCAGCCCATAAACCGCAGAGGCCACAAGCCACGAATAGATCACGCCCCAGATCGCAAAGGCATAGCCAGCGGGCTGGATCGGCGGTTGATCCATGAAAACGGGGAGGTGTTCAGGGCGATATCCCGTGAATGGCTCTGTCACCAGAGGCGCGAGGATAAACGTCGATGCAAAAAGGGCGACCAGCCACGGTAAGGATTTTTTCATAACCCTTATACGTGGCACAGTCGCCCTTTGGATCAAGTGCTTAGGCCAGATCGCCCGCTGCGGTGAGCGTGGTCTTGCCTTTGAGGTAGGGGTGCAGGACGGCGGGCAGCGTGACCGAGCCATCTGCGTTCTGACCGTTTTCCAGAACCGCAATCAGCGTACGGCCGACCGCGAGGCCAGAGCCGTTCAGGGTGTGAACGAACTGCGGCTTGCCACCGTCGGCGGGTTTGTAACGCGCGTTCATGCGGCGGGCTTGATAATCGCCTGCGGTCGAAACCGAGGAAATCTCGCGGTATTTGTCCTGACCAGGTAGCCAAACTTCGAGGTCGTGGGTGCGCTTCATGCCAGCACCCATATCGCCCGAGCAGAGCTTGACCGTGCGGTAGGGCAGGTCGAGCGCCTCAAGGATCGCTTCGGCCTGACGGGTCATGCGGGCATGTTCGGCTTCGGACTCTTCGGGGGTGATGATGGTGACCATCTCAACCTTTTCGAACTGGTGCTGACGCAGCATTCCAGAGGTATCGCGACCAGCCGAGCCAGCCTCAGAGCGGAAGCACTGGGTATGCGCGGCGTAACGGCGGGGCAGGGTGGATTCGTCCACGATGTCGCCATTGACGAGGTTCGTCAGCGTGACTTCTGCCGTCGGGATCAGCCACCAGCCGTTGGTGGTTTGATAGCTGTCCTCGCCGAATTTCGGCAGCTGACCCGTGCCATACATCATCTCTTCTTTGACCATGACGGGGGTGATCGCTTCGGTCAGGCCGTGAACGTCCACGTGGTAATCCAGCATGAACTGAGCCAGCGCACGGTGGATACGCGCCACAGCGCCCGAAAGCACCACAAAGCGGCTGCCCGAGAGTTTGGTGCCAGCGGTAAAGTCCATACCCGTCTGAACGCCAGCGATTTCAAAGTGTTCCACGGGTTTGAAATCGAATGTGCGCGGGGTGCCCCAACGGTTGATCTCAACGTTGTCGTTTTCATCCGCCCCATCCGGCACGTCATCATAGAGCATGTTCGGAATGGTCAAGAGGAGCGTGTTCAGCTCCTCGTCCTTTTGCTTTGCCTCTTCGGTCATGCGGGCGATGTCGGCTTTTTTCTCAGCCACCAGCGCGCGGAGACGTTCGAATTCAGCCTCGTCACCACGACCTTTGGCGGCGCCGACCTCTTTGGACGCTTTGTTCTGTTCAGCGGTCGCGGTTTCCGCCGCATGGATCAGGGCGCGACGCGCCTCGTCCAGAGCGAGAACGGTTGACGACATAGGTTCGGCCCCACGACGCGACAGGGCAGCGTCGAATGCGGCCGGATTTTCGCGGATAAAGCGGATGTCATGCATGGGGCTTCTCCTTCTTAATGACGCGGTGCTTATGGCATGGGTGGGGAAGGGTGAAAAGGGGGCTCTGCCCCCTCTTGGCTACGCCAATTCACCCCCGGGATATTTGTCGCACAAAGGGGCAAGGGGGATTTTTTGGCAGGCTGCGGCATTATCACGAAGATATGGGGTTGCGGTCCGGTTGCCATTCCCCCATCTGCGAATTAACGTGCCGCGACTTTTGCGGGGCGAGACCTGCATATTTAACACGAAGGGGAGCGCCTGATGGAGGCCATTCAAGGTATCGTACCGTTTATCCTGATCTTCGGGATCATGTATTTCTTGCTGATCCGTCCGCAGCAGAAAAAGGTAAAAGAGCATCAGGCGATGGTTGCTGCGCTGCGCCGCGGTGATCAAGTTGTCACCCAAGGTGGGATCATCGGCAAAGTGTCGAAGGTCAAAGACGACAACGAGATCGAGATCGAGATTGCTGCGGGCGTGAACGTTCGCATCGTGCGTTCGACCATTGCTCAGGTTGTGAGCAAGACCGAACCTGCTAAGGCATAAGACAAGGCCCCGGACATGCTGCATATTTCGCGCTTTCGCCAGTTGATGATCCTACTGGCCTGCCTGGCCGGGGTTGTCTTTACCTTGCCGAACTTTTTCTACGGCCGCGTCGAGTCTCACAACGACGCGGTTAAATTGGTTGATGCGGGGATGAGTTCTGATCAGATCGCGGCGGATGTCGCGCTCTGGCCGTCGTTCCTGCCATCGAATTTGGTGAACCTCGGGCTCGACCTGCGGGGCGGTGCGCATCTGCTCGCTGAAGTGCAGGTGCAAGAGGCCTATGGCGCCACGCTCGACGCGATGTGGCCTGAGGTGCGTGATGTGCTGGCTGCAGAACGTGACACCGTTGGGTTTGTGACCCGCGAAGAGTCCACCGCTGATGCGCTGCGCGTGCGTATTTCCGAGGCCGCTGGCATGGAACGCGCGTTGGAATTGGTGCGTGGTTTGGGCCAGCCTGTGGCGACCCTGACAGGCGCGGGCGCATCGAACATCGTTGTTTCTGCTGAGGGCCAAGTGATCAGCATTGGGCTGTCTGAGGCGGAAAAGCTGGCCTCTGACGACCGAGTGGTCAAACAAGCGCTTGAAATTATTCGTCGTCGTATTGACGCTGCGGGCACACGTGAGCCTGCGATCCAGCGTCAGGGCGACAACCGTATCCTGATCCAAGTTCCCGGCGCGAAATCTGCGCAAGAGTTGAAAGACTGGATCGGCACGACGGCACAACTGACCTTTAACTCAGTCGTTGGTCGCACCACGGATGCCAATGCAAATCCGGGTGTTGGCAACATCCTTGCGCCGTCTCTGAACGAAGAGGGCAGCTATTACATCCTTGAACGGACCCCTGTTGTCACGGGCGAAGAGCTGGTTGATGCGCAGCCATCGTTCGACCAAAACGGTCTGCCGGCTGTATCGTTCCGTTTCAATCCGACGGGTGCGCGGGCCTTTGGTCAGTATACCTCGGAAAACGTGGGCGCGCCGTTTGCGATTGTCCTCGATAACGAAGTGATCAGCGCCCCGACCATTCGTCAGGCGATCACGGGCGGCTCTGGTATCATTTCGGGGAGCTTCTCGATTGAGGAATCCACGAACCTCGCGGTTCTGTTGCGGGCTGGTGCGCTGCCTGTTGGTCTGACCTTCCTCGAAGAACGCACGATCGGCCCCGAACTGGGTGCGGATAGCGTGAAAGCGGGTCAGATCGCGGCGCTGGTTGGTTTCGCGTTGATTATGATCTTTATGGCGCTGACCTACGGCCTCTTTGGCTGGATTGCGAACCTCGCGCTGGTGATCAACGTTGCGATGATCTTTGGTGCGTTGTCGGTCCTTGGTGCGACGCTCACGCTGCCTGGTATCGCGGGTATCGTGCTGACCATGGGTATGGCGGTGGACGCGAACGTTCTGGTTTTTGAACGGATCCGCGAAGAGCTGAAAACCGCGAAAGGGCCAGCGCGAGCAATTGAGTTGGGTTATGAACGCGCGATGTCGGCGATTGTGGATGCGAACATCACTACGATCATCACCGCAGCCATTCTTTGGTTCGTTGGCTCTGGCCCCGTGCGCGGCTTTGCGACCACATTGGGTATCGGTATCGTGACTTCGGTCTTTACCGCGCTGTTTGTGACCCGTCTTTTCATCGTCTGGTGGTTCCAACGCCGCCGTCCCAAAACCATCGAGGTCTGAGCCATGCGGATGCGTCTTGTCCCTGACAACACGAACTTCAATTTCTTCCGCGTCGCACGCGCTACCTTTGGGGCGTCTGTGGTGTTGGTGATTGCCTCTGTCATCGCGTTCTTCGTGATGGGGCTGAACTTTGGTATCGACTTCCGTGGCGGCACCACGATCCGCACAGACAGCACGAACGCTGTGGATGTTGCAGAGTATCGTGCGGCGATTGATCCGCTCGGCCTCGGCGATGTGGTGATCACGCAGGTGTTTGACCCGACCTTTGCCGCAGATCAGCACGTGGCTATGATCCGCATTCAGGCCCAAGACGGTCAGGAAAGCATCTCCCAAGACATCGTGGGCAATGTTGAGGCTGCTTTGAAAGCTGTTGATCCAGCGGTGACGTTTGCCTCTGTTGAATCCGTTGGCCCCAAGGTGTCGGGCGAGCTGATCTCTAAAGCGGTCTATGCAGTCCTCGCGGCGCTTGTCGCGATCGTGGCCTATATCTGGCTGCGGTTCGAATGGCAGTTCGCGGTGGGCGCTGTTGTGGCTTTGATCCACGACGTTGCGATCACCATCGGCCTTTGGGCGGTGTTCCAGTTCAAATTCGATTTGGCCACCATTGCCGCGCTTTTGACCATCGTGGGTTATTCGATCAACGATACCGTGGTTGTCTTTGACCGCGCCCGTGAAAACCTGATCAAGTATAAGCAAAAGCCGCTGATCGACGTGCTGAACCTCTCGGCCAACGAAACGCTGAGCCGTACCATCATGACCTCGGGCACCACGCTATTGGCGCTGATCGCGCTCTTAGTGCTGGGTGGCGACGTGATCCGTGGGTTCGTCTTTGCTATCACTTGGGGCATTCTGGTTGGTACCTATTCGTCGATCTATGTTGCAAAGAACATCGTGCTTATGCTCGGTGTGAAACGTGACTGGTCGAAGGAAAAGAAACCTACCGGCAACCAGTTCATGGATATTGATGCCTGATTTTTCTTGGGGATTGAGCTATCTCAAACCCCACGGAGCCACGGCGCTGTAACAGGCACTGAGCTAAGAGGATAAGACATGCGTTTGAACGAGGTTGTTTATTCCGATGCCAAGCCCGTTGATGGCTATGGTCCCGGTTTTTTCCGCATCGGTGGTGAGGTCTTTGAGGGGCCGCTGGTCGTGACCTCCACAGGCGTGTCCTCTTGGGGTGGCTATGACGACGTTGAGGCGCTCTTGGCGCTCAAAGACACGGTTGATGTGGTCTTTGTCGGCACAGGGGCAGAGATCGCGCATTTGCCCGCCGCCCTTCGCACCGCATTAGAAGAGGCGGGTATCGGCGCAGAACCGATGTCGTCGCCCGCGGCCTGCCGCACCTATAACGTCCTCTTGTCCGAAGGTCGCCGCGTCGCGCTGGCCTTGATCCCCGTCTGATGCGCCTCTCCGTCACTGATCTGGCCTGTGCGCGCGGTGGGGTCCCTGTCCTCTCTGGCGTGTCGTTCACGGTCGAGGCAGGACAGGCGCTGGTTCTGCGCGGGGCCAATGGCATCGGGAAAACCACGCTCTTGCGGACGCTCGCGGGGCTGCAACCTGCACTGAGCGGTGACATTGACTTGCCCGACGATCAGGCGGCCTATGCCAGCCACGCCGATGGGATCAAAGCGCAGCTGAGCGTCGAAGAAAACCTGAGCTTCTGGGCCGAGGTTTATGGCAATCCTGTGCCTGACACCATTTACGAGGCCTTTGATCTGGTTGATCTGCGTCACCGCATGGCGGGTACCTTATCCGCAGGGCAAAAGCGGCGTCTGGGTCTGTCGCGGCTCGGTGTGATCGGGCGCAAGGTGCTTTTCCTTGATGAACCGACGGTATCGCTGGATCGGTTCTCGGTGAACCTCTTTGCCGATTTCATCCGTGATCAACATCTCGCCAAAGGCGGCATCGCGGTTATCGCGACCCACATCGACCTCGGCCTTGATGCCCCCGAACTGGACCTAGAACCGTTCCGTGCCTCGGCTGATCAATCTGGTGGCAGCGACGAGGCGTTCTTGTGATCGCGCTTCTGAAACGCGACCTTTGGCTTGCGGTGCGGGCAGGGGGCGGGTTCGGCCTTGGCCTTGCGTTCTTTTTGATCGTTGTGGTGCTGATCCCCTTTGGCGTGGGGCCTGATGCCTCGGTCCTCGAGCCTATCGCGCCGGGTATCCTCTGGGTCGCGGCTCTCTTGGCTTGCCTCCTGTCACTCGACCGGATTTTCGCGCTGGATTACGAGGATGGCTCTCTGGCACTTCTCGCGACATCGCCGCTGCCGCTTGAAGGCGCAGCATTAATCAAAGCGATTGCCCACTGGCTGACCACGGGTCTGCCATTGACGCTCGCGGCGCCGCTCTTGGGTGTTCTTTTGCACATGAATTCAGAGGCCTATGGCTATCTGTTCATCTCTCTCGCACTCGGCACACCTGCGCTGTCGATCATCGGCACCTTTGGCGCGGCGCTGACCGTTGGACTGCGGCGTGGTGGCCTCTTGCTGTCGCTTCTGGTTTTGCCGCTATATGTCCCGACGCTGGTGTTTGGGGCCGAAGCGGTGCGCCGTGGTGCGGCTGCGATGGATGTGACAACGCCCTTTGTGATGCTGGCGGGTATTACTGCGGGGGCTTTTGCGCTATTGCCATTCGCCAGTGCTGCGGCACTGCGGGTCAACCTGCGCTAAGACAATAAAAGGGGACATCATGTCGATCTGGGAATATGCAAACCCCAAGAAATTTATGGCAACAACCTCGCCACTGATCCCGTGGATCTTTGGCGGGTCGATGCTGCTGATCGTTGTTGGCTTGCTCTGGGGCCTGTTCAACACCCCCGCAGCCGACCAGTTCGAACACTCGGTCAAAATCCTCTTCGTCCACGTGCCCTCGGCGCTGATGGCAATCAACGGCTGGATGATGATGCTGGTCGCCTCGCTGATCTGGCTGATCCGTCGTCACCACGTCTCTGCGCTTGCGGCACGGGCTGCGGCACCGATTGGTGCGATCATGACGGTGATTGCACTGGCAACGGGCGCGATCTGGGGCCAACCGACATGGGGTACATGGTGGGCATGGGAGCCGCGCCTGACATCGTTCCTGATCCTGTTCCTATTCTACATCGGCTACATGGCCCTTTGGACCGCGATTGAGGACAACGATACCGCAGCCGACCTGACCTCGGTCCTCTGCATCGTGGGGTCCGTCTTTGCGGTGCTTTCGCGCTATGCGGCGATGTTCTGGGGCAAGGGCCTGCACCAAACCGCGACCTTCTCGGCGGACCGCGAAACCAACATCGACGCGTCGTTCTGGTGGCCTGCGGTGATTTCGATGGTGGGCTTTGGGCTCTTTTTTGTCGCATTGGTTTTGATCCGAACCAACACACATATCCGTATACGGCGCGCTGATGCGCTCGAGGCGCGGGCTCGGAGGGCTGCATGATGGTCGATTTCGGCAAACACACGCTTCATATCTGGCTGTCTTACGGCGTGACGATTGGCCTCTTGGCTGCACTCGCACTGGTGAGCCTGAAACAAAGCCGCGCCGCAAAGAAACGGCTTGAAGAGGTTGAGACGAAACATGGCTAAGGTTCCGGTATTGGCAATCCTACCCCCTGTGATCTTTGCAGGGATCGCGGGGCTGTTTTTCAGCGGTATGTATTTTGGCAACGACGACAAACTCCCGTCGACCTTCATCGGCAAAGAGGCTCCGGCCCTGCCGACAGAGGCGCTAGAGGGCACCGTCCAATTGACGCCAGAGATGCTGCGGTCGGGCGAAGTGACGCTGGTGAACTTCTGGGCAAGCTGGTGCCCGCCGTGCCGTGCAGAGCATCCTGTGCTGCATGAATTGGCGGAACAGGGCTACCGCGTGGCTGGCGTGAACTTCCGCGACACCCAAGGTGCTGCGAGCGATTATCTGACCGAACTGGGCAACCCGTTTTTTGCGACGGGGTTTGACGCCACAGGGCGCGGCAGCATCGATTGGGGTGTGACCGCCCCGCCAGAGACCTTCATCGTCGATGGGGACGGCACGGTTCTCTACCGTTTTGCAGGGCCGCTGATCGGCACTGACTACGAAGAACGGTTTTTACCAGAGTTGCAAAAGGCGCTGGGGAACTGATCAGCAGGCATAGGCCGCCATGGCGCCCCAATCGCGGGCGGCGCGGCAGGCCATGCCCGACAGATCATAGCGCCACGCAGGTTCACCAATTTCCAACACGATCAAGAGGCTGAGCTCTTCGGCCTCTGACGTGTGCATCTGCGCGGTGGCAAAGTCGAACACATCGTCAATCACGCGCGACGACTGGCTGGAGACCTCGATGTCGGGGAAATATTCGGCCCGTTCTTCGGTCATGATCGACAGCGCGTTGGCGGCGTCGATGTCTGCGCACCACTCTTCGGCGTCACTGCCCCAGATATTCGCCTGAACGCAGGCCCCCACAGCCATCTTTTCCGCCAGACCCCGACGCCAGTAGGCCGAGGTTTCCTCGTGCGCGATGATGACCAGCGCATAGGCGCGGTTTTCCGGCAGGGGCGGGTAGGCGTCGTCGGCAGAAAGACGCAGGTGGGAGAGTTGAATATCCATCCCCCAAATCGACCACCCCCCTGTGGATTCGGCAAATCGGATTCAGGGGGTAAGCCTGTGGATAGAACCACTTAGGAGTGGGCAACCCTGTGGATAATTTGTGTATTCCATGCTGCGACCGAAAAGCGCACCTCATTCGGGCTTCGCGCTGAACTTGGCACTAAATTTGCCACAGATGCTGCCGTTACAGATCCTGTATAGTCATGAGGTTTTTGCGGTATGGTCGACACGCTCAGTTGGGGTTGGTATTTTCCAACCTCGTTCCCTTTCCCAGAGTTTCTCTCTCAAGACGTTCTTGATGAGAGCCTGAACGGCTATACGATCAACAACCCATACTACATCGAATATACCATTCGTGATGGTGACAACGACGGCGTCATCAATGACGATGACCTAGACTTGGGCCCAGTCAGGTACTTTGGCGATTATATTATCGGCCCGACGACGACCCTCTATCCGCAAGAAATTGCGCTCTACACCAATTCCTCCATTGTGATGAATGGGCAGGTGATCTCGGGCCTTGATATTGAGGTCACGTTGTTCACCGATGGCACATGGGGTTACCGCCTCATGGATACGTCGATCCCGCAGGGTCACTATTCCGCCGTCTCCTCTGTCACTATTGGCACATGGAACGGCGTTGAATACACAGGGATTTATACCTCTGGCGTCGACCAGATGTTCGTCTGTTACCTCGCTGGGACAACGATCCAGACGGCGCGGGGCTGGGTGCCTGTACAGCAATTGCGCGTGGGTGATCTGGTCGAAACCATGGACCACGGGTTGCAACCGATCCGCTGGGTTGGGCAAAACACGATCCTTGGTGTTGGTAAAAACGCACCTGTGCGGATTGAAACAGGTGTCTTGGACAACGAAGTGCCCGTCTACGTCTCGCCCAATCATCGTCTGATGATCCACGGCCCCTTTGTTGAACTGCTCTTTGGCGAAGAGGACGTGCTCGTCGCCGCGAAACATTTGATCGATGGCGACCTCATTCGGTCAGAGCCACGGGCGCTCGCGCATTACGTCCACTTCGCGCTCGACCAGCACGATATTGTGATGGCGGATGGTTTGCTAAGCGAAAGCCTCTTGCCCGGACCCGAAGCGATCAAAACGATCTCTGAGGCTGACCGTGCCGCGCTCCTCGATGTGTTTCCTGTGCTGCGTGGCGGGTGGGAACATTATGGCCCTGCAGCCCGTATGTGCTTGACCGCGCGCGAAGCGGAACTCCTGCGGTGGGCGATGGAGCGCGAGGGGCTTCTCGACCGAAAATCGCCTCTGTCCCGTCGGCCGGAACGTGAAACCGCCTGAGCGTATTCGCACAGACGTTGCCCCGAAAAATCGTGTCCTCTGTACAATCATGTCAAAGTCTCGCAATTCATTGATTGGAGAGTGTGAGCGTGTTGCGCTAAATCGGTCTTAGGAAACGAACACGGATGTAAACATGCGACAGCTTTTGGGATCGGTGATGTGTGGCTTGGCTATGACCCTGCCTGCAGTTGCCCATGCGGATGATCATCCCCCCATTATTGTTGAATTGTTCACCTCTCAGGGCTGTTCGTCCTGTCCGCCTGCCGATGAAATTCTCGCAAAACTGGCGCAGAGCGATGATGTGATCCCGCTGGCGCTGCATGTGGACTATTGGGATTATATCGGTTGGGCTGATAGCTTTGCCAATCCTGCATTTACCGAACGCCAGAAACGCTACGCCGCCCAAGCAGGCGAGCGGACCATCTACACCCCGCAGTTTGTGATTGGCGGTGTGGACCATGTGGTTGGCGCACACCCGATGGAACTGATGGAGCTGATTCGCCGTCACATCATCATGGCCGATGGCATTGATCTGGATCTTGAGCGGTCGGGCAATACGCTGACCCTAACCGCCGAGTCCCTGCAGAGCTTTGCAACGCCGCTGACGGTGCAGCTCGTTCGTTATCAACCCAATGCGCAGGTCGATATTGAACGCGGTGAAAACGCTGGGAAAACCGTTGATTATACCAATATCGTCACGTCTTGGGACGATCTGGGCGAATGGGACACGCGCACGCCGCTATCGCTCTCTGTGACCATCGAGGGGGACGCGCCAGCGGTCGTGATCCTTCAGGAACCAGGGCCAGGGTTGATCGTGTCGGCAGGGCGCGTGCGCTGAGGCTTCCAGCGGTTATGCACCCAGAACCACTGTTCGGGGTTGGCTCTGACGCGGGCCTCTAGACGGGCGGTTGCCTCGGCCATCATCTGTTCAGGGGTCGTGTGTTCGATGGGCGTCTCAACGGCCACGTCAAAACTCACACCATCGGCCTGTCGGATCCCGAAATAGGGCACCAAGAGCGCATCCATCCGCAACGCAATATCAGCGGCTGAAGTCGCGGTCATCGCGGGATGTCCGACGAAATCCAACAGCACCCCATCGGGCACCGCTACATCAAACAACAGCGTGCCCATGCCGCCACCACGTAAGTGTTTCGCAAACCCTGCTGTGCCGCGCCGCCCTTGGGCAAAGACGGGGCCTGAGAGTTCGGTCATCGTGCTGGCGTAGTGATCGTTGAAATAGGCGTTCTTCATCGGACGGTAGAGACCACCGATGATGTAACCTTTGTTCGTGAGCACCTGACGCGGTGCCTCGTGGTTGCCGAAATGTCCGGTGATAAAGAGGATCGGACGGCCATTGGCGCGGGCCTCTTCGACGGCTGCCATGCCATCACCGCTGATCTCGGCCCGAGCAAGGCGTTGACCGAATTCCTGCCATGAATAGTTTTCAATAAGGGTGCGGCCCACGTTGTCCAGCACGCCGTCAGCGATGCGGGATTTTTCGGCGTCTGACATGTCAGGGAAAATCAGCGACAGGTTAGCCAGCGCCCTTTTCCGGTAGCCCGCGATAGGCCCGATGACCCGCTTTGTGACGGCCCCCATGAGCGCCACGCGCGTCTCGTAAGGCAGACGCATTAGCCCACCGATCATGCCGCGCAAAATGCGGTCAATGATCCAATCGGCGCGTGTGCCGAGGTCGGTCTCTTGAGTTTGGGCCATGTGCCATCCTGTGCGGTCTGCCCCTCAGATAAAGGGCTGGCTCCGCAATCTCAAGCAGCACGATGGATCACGCAGCGTTCTCTCCCGTAGAAAAGAGCGTTATATCGCCCGTTTCGGCCAATTTCTGGATCACGGCGGTCAGGCGGGTTTGCGCGGCCTCGCCATCGGCCTTGCGTGGGGTGCCGCGCTCCGCCATTTCATCCTTGATCTGGTCCGCCACCCGTTGCGACAGGTTCGCAAGGAGATAGTCCGCCCCAGCCTCTAGCGCGCCACCCAACGCCATCGCATGGGCCAGCGCCGTCACCACATCCGCCTGATCCGTGGCCCGCAGGACCTTGGGCACGTCGGGCGGAGGCAGGCGGGCAGGAATATCGGCAAAGGTAAAGATCGCCTGCCGAACCTGCGCGGTGAACACTGGATCATCGTCATTCAGATCGGACAAGAGACTGTCGCGCAGGTCAGCACCGCTGGCCGTCAGGATCGCACCGAGGTGCCGTGGGGCAGGCTGGGCAAAGGCCGTTTCACGCGGTTTGCCATAGTCCCCAATCAACGCGGTGCCAATCCGCAGGACGGTTTCGGGCGCTACGCCTGTGGTCAGCGACATCGTATAGGTGATCCGCCGCGCCCGTTCGCCGGCAATACGGCCTAGCACTTGGGCGGCCTTATCAACAGGGAGTTTCGATAGTGTGATTGCGCAGACTTCTATTGCCTCTGCATTGACCAGAGGGACGATCTGATCGACCTCTAGCTTGCAAATCTGCCGCCACGGGTCGGTGCCAGAGAGCTCATCGTTGAGCCGCGCCGTCGTCCCTGCACTTAGCTGACCCGAAAGCGCATCAAGAGCGGCAGAGATCCCGCCGGGCCCCGTGAGGCCGAGACGGTCCATCTCGTCGAGGAATTCGATCACCACATGATCCACAGTCGCCCGATCCACCATGCCGATATCGGCAATCTCGCGGGTGAGGGCGATTTGCGCCTCCTCTGGCATGTCAGAGAGGTTCAGCGTCTGCCCGTCTGCCATCAGATATTGCACCAACAGCGCCGCCTTTTGACGGCGGGTCAGATGTGCAATCGGGGGGAGCTGTGATCCATCGGGCATAGTGGTGTCCTTTCCGCCCAAGGATCGGATGGAAAGGTGAAAAAACCGTTAGCCCCAAATGAAAAGGGGGCCCGAAGGCCCCCGATCCGATTATGCGCCGAACACGCGCTTAAAGATCGTGTCCACGTGTTTGGTGTGGTAGTCCATGTCGAACTTTTCGTTGATCGCATCAACGCCAAGCGCGTTCACAACATCCTCATCCGCGAGGAGTTGTTCACGGAAATCAACGCGGTCTTCCCAGACTTTCAACGCGTTGCGCTGAACCATGGAATATGCGTCCTCGCGAGATACGCCTGCTTGGGTCAGGGCCAAGAGAACGCGCTGCGACATCACCAGACCAGGGAATTTGTTCATGTTATCCAGCATGTTCTGCGGGAAGATGAGCATTTTATCGACAACGCCGGTCAGACGGTTCAGGGCAAAGTCGAGGGTAATGGTGGCATCTGGGCCAATCGCACGCTCAACGGAGGAGTGCGAAATATCACGCTCGTGCCAGAGGGCGACGTTTTCCATCGCAGGAATGACCGACATGCGAACCAGACGCGCCAGACCAGTGAGGTTTTCGGTCAGAACTGGGTTCTTTTTGTGCGGCATCGCCGACGAGCCTTTTTGGCCCATCGAGAAGAACTCTGCACCCTCAAGAACTTCGGTGCGCTGCATGTGGCGGATTTCGATCGCTACGTTTTCGATCGAGGATGCGATCACGCCGAGCGTTGCAAAGAACATCGCGTGACGGTCGCGCGGGATGACTTGGGTGCTGATCGGTTCTGGGTTCAGACCGAGTTTCGCGCAGACGTGCTCTTCGACGCGGGGGTCGATGTTCGCGAAAGTGCCAACAGCGCCCGAAATTGCGCCAGTTGCGATCTCTTCACGGGCGAGTTTGAGACGCGCAAGGTTGCGGTCCATCTCAGCGTAGAAACGTGCAAAGGTCAGTCCCATAGTGGTCGGCTCTGCGTGGATACCGTGGCTGCGGCCAACGCGAACGGTGTTCTTATGCTCCATCGCGCGCTTTTTCAGCGCTGCGAGCAGGGCTTCCATGTCCTTGATCAGGATGTCGGATGCGCGCACCAGCTGAACGTTCAGGCAAGTGTCGAGGACGTCCGAGGACGTCATACCTTGGTGAACGAAACGGGCCTCTTCGCTGCCGACATGTTCAGCGAGGTGTGTCAGGAACGCGATCACGTCGTGTTTGGTGACAGCTTCGATTTCGTCGATGCGGGCGACATCAAACTCTACGTCTTTGGCTTTCCAAACCGCATCAGCGTTTTCGCGGGGGATAACGCCCAGATCGGCCATGGCGTCACAGGCGTGTGCCTCGATCTCGTACCAGATTTTGAATTTGGTTGCAGGTTCCCAGATGGAGACCATTTCAGGGCGGGAATAGCGAGGGATCATTGGCAGCGGCCTTTCGTCGGTGGAAAGTTTCACGCGCCTCATACGATGCATGACGTGTCGTAACAAGAGCAGCACAGCCATAACTGGTGGGCAAAAGGCCGCTAGGGTGTGGGGGCTATGCCCTTGGCGCATTGAACTCGGGGGAATGATGCGTCAGGACTATAGGCGAAACCCGCCGAGATGGGGCGAGAGGATCGATGCGTAGTGTTCTGAAATTCATAACGTTTCTAGGTGTGGCGCTCTTGGCGTTTACGCACCTCGGGACGTGGATTCCGTTGGCCGATTCCTTGTCTTTGGGGCGCCCTATATTGCTGGCTGCGGGTTTTGTGATTGTCATCGCCCTGTTGTTTTTTGGACTAAAGCGTTGGGCGGCTGGCGTCTTGGTCGCGGTGATCGCGTCTGGCGTGGTCACATGGGGCGATTTTGCGGGCAGTGCGGTGCGTGGAACGGGGCCGCTGAGGCTCTATCAAAAGAACATGCTGTGGAACGGTGCCACGCCCGAGGCGATCTTGGCCGATATCCTGTCGACGGACGCGGATTTCGTAACGCTGCAAGAAACGTCATCGATCAACCAACTCGTGCTCGACGGGCTAGAGGACCGGTTTCCCCATCGTCTTGCCTGCGCGAGCCAAGGGAACGGGGGTATTGCCCTTCTGTCCCGTTACCCTCTGACACCGTCTGGTGCGGGCTGTAGTCTGGGCAGCGGGATCGTCATCGCCCAAGCCGACGTGCCAGAGATCGGGCAGATCTGGGTCGGGTCGGTCCACCTCAACTGGCCCTATCCGTTCACCCAAGCCTCTCAGGTGCCGAAAATCCTGCATGGGTTGGAAAGCCTCGACGGTCCGATTGTGATTGCAGGGGATTTCAACATGATCCCGTGGGGCAGTTCTGTGCGGCGGATCGCGGAAACGGCGGGCGCAGTGCGGGTCGGTGGTTATCTGTCGACCTTCCCTGGATTTGGCGCTCATCTGCCCTTTGCGATTGATCATACGTTGATCCCACGTGGCTGGCAGGGTGCCGTCGATATTCGCCCCTTGGCGGGGTCGGATCATTATGGTCTGGTGCTATCATTCGGACCGTAGGACCCGCCATGACGCCCATTCTTCAAGACCACTTGCCCGACGAACAACGCGCTGTTGCTGCGGCCCGATTGCCCGCGATGCGACCTGTGACGGGGCCGTGGATCACCGTGGATAGCGCCTACACGGGGCAGTTGGGCGAAAAGGCCCGTCTGATGCGCGATCACCGCGCGGCTGTCTGTGCTGTCCTGCCCGAGGCAGAAGAGGCGGTTGCGGAACTTCTCGACGTGATCTTGGCCGAATTGCCATCGGTGGGGTTCACGGTGACGGCGGATCAAGTAACGCGCCCTGATGGGCAGGTCGTGACCATCGTCCGCAATGATCCATTCCTCACCCTGTCGCAACTGGTCCAAGAGGACCTGTGCCTTTTGCAAAAGCAGGGCGACGAACATGTGCTGACGGCAGCGCTCTTGTGTTTCCCTGCTGCATGGACCTTGGCCGAGAAAATCGGGCGTCCGCTCTTGCGCATCCATGTGCCCGTGCCGTCCTACACTGAGGACATCGGCAAACGTGTGCAGCGTTTGTTTGATGGGGCGCAGCCGCTACGTCCGATGTGGCGGGCGAATTTGCACAGCTATGAGGACGCGACGCTGTTCCATGTGCGCAGCGAATCGAACCCGCGTCCCTACACGGACATCAATCCGCTCTATGAACGCAGTGAGCGGCAGACCGTCATGCGGCTGCCGAAAACGGGTGCGGTTCTCTTTGCGATCCACACCACGATGGTTGCGATTTGATCAGGGGTTGAGGGTCGATTTGACCCGCTCCAACAGCGCGGACACCCAATTTTTATGAGAGGTCGGCGTTTGCCGAGACATGACGCCAGCCTGATGCGGCAGGCGCATCTGCGGCTTTGGCTGGGCAGAGGCCGGAATATGGGTCGGCTTGGGGGCGAGGTAATCTTGGGCACTCTTAAACATGATACTGGACCTGAAAACTGGTTCACTCAGCGACAACATTTCAACTTATAATGGCAAAATCAGGGCAAAGACATGAAATTGTCGTGGGGCCGTTCCACTAAACGAAAAGGGCGCCCGAATGGGGCGCCCTCTCGTTTGTCTGACGACTGCTAAGATTAGCAGCTGTAGTACATTTGGTATTCGACCGGGTGCGGGGTGTGCTCGTAAGCGTAAACCTCGTTCCATTTCAGGTCGATGTAAGCCTGAAGCTGGTCTTTGGTGAACACGTCGCCTGCAAGCAGGAAGTCCATGTCTTTTTCCAGCTCTTCCAGAGCTTCACGCAGCGAACCACATACGGTCGGGATTGCTGCCAGTTCTTCTGGCGGCAGATCGTAGAGGTCTTTGTCCGAAGCAGCGCCCGGATCGATTTTGTTTTTGATGCCGTCGAGGCCAGCCATCATCAGAGCTGCGAAAGCGAGGTAGGGGTTCGCTGCCGGATCTGGGAAGCGAGCTTCTACGCGTTTTGCTTTCGGCGATTCGGTCCACGGAATACGGACACAGCCAGAACGGTTGCGTGCCGAGAACGCGCGCAGAACAGGAGCCTCGAAGCCCGGGATCAAACGCTTGTAGGAGTTTGTCGACGGGTTGGTCAGCGCGTTCAGTGCTTTCGCGTGGGTCAGGATACCACCGATGAAGTACAGAGCTTCCTGAGACAGGTCAGCGTATTTGTCGCCTGCAAAGAGCGGCTTGCCGTCTTTCCAGATGGACATGTTTACGTGCATGCCAGAACCGTTATCGCCAGCCATCGGCTTGGGCATAAAGGTTGCGGTTTTGCCGTAGGACGCAGCCACGTTGTGGATGATGTACTTGTACTTCTGGATGTTGTCGGCTTGCTCGACCAGACCACCAAAGATCATGCCCAGCTCGTGCTGACAGGTCGCCACTTCGTGGTGGTGTTTGTCAACTTTGATGCCGATGCGCTTCATGGTGGAGAGCATTTCGCCACGGATGTCCTGCGCTTCGTCGATTGGGTTCACAGGGAAGTAGCCGCCCTTGTGGCCTGCACGGTGTGCGAGGTTGCCCATTTCGATTTCTGCGTCGGTGTTCCAAGCAGCTGCTTCAGCGTCGATCTGGTAGGATACTTTCGCCGGAGTAACCGAGTAACGAACGTCGTCGAACAGGAAAAATTCAGCTTCAGGGCCGAAGTATGCAGCGTCACCGATGCCCGAGGACTTCAGGTAAGCTTCTGCTTTTTTCGCGATCTGGCGCGGGCAACGGTCATAGGCTTCGCCAGTGTCCGGCTCAACAACGTCACAGTGGATCGCGATGGTTTTTTCAGCGTAGAACGGGTCCATGTAAGCAGAGGACGCATCCGGCATCAGTTTCATGTCGGACTGGTCGATCGACTTCCAGCCAGCAATCGACGAACCGTCGAACATGAAGCCTTCTTCGAGGAAGTCTTCGTCAACCAGGTCAGAGACAACAGTCACGTGCTGGAGTTTGCCCTTCGGGTCGGTGAAACGGATGTCGACGTAATCAACGCCTTCGTCCGCGATAAGTTTAAGAAGCTCTTGGTTGTTCATCCCTGATTCCTCTTGAGGTGAAATTTGTCAGTGAATTAAAGCGCGTCGTCGCCAGATTCACCGGTGCGGATACGGATCGCTTGTTCGACAGGCGATACGAAGATTTTACCGTCGCCGATCTTGTCGGTTTTGGCAGCGCCAATGATGGCCTCAATGGCGGCATCGACTTGATCGTCAGCAAGGACGACCTCGATTTTTACTTTCGGCAGGAAGTCCACAACATATTCAGCGCCGCGATACAGCTCTGTGTGGCCTTTCTGACGACCAAAGCCTTTGACTTCGATCACGGAGAGACCTTGTACGCCAGCGTCCTGCAGGGCTTCCTTGACCTCGTCCAGTTTGAACGGTTTGATGATCGCCTCGATCTTTTTCACTGACGCGACTCCCTTCGCTTTGGTGTTCCTTCGGCGTCAGACCATGTCTGCACGGCAGGCACAATCGGGTAGGCTGACGCAGGCTATTCCTTCGGGATGATTCCATAGGGTGTGATTAAAAATTGTGCAATATGCGCGCTTGATGTGCGGTTTGAAAACTTTTGGTGCTGAAACGATGATCGAAGTCCTGACCTCTGCCCAAATGCGCGCCGTTGAAGGCGCTGCGATGTCGTCTGGCCGTGTCACGGGCCTCCAGTTGATGGAGCGTGCGGGGCAGGGCGTTGTTGATGCCATTTTGGACAGATGGCCCGTGATGGCCACTGCGCCCGACCTTGCCGTTGTGCTCTGCGGGCCGGGGAATAACGGCGGTGATGGTTTCGTCGTTGCGCGGCTTTTGGCAGAGCGGGGATGGGAGGTCGCCTGTTTCTTTGCGGGTGACGCGGCGCGTTTGTCAAACGATGCCCGTGCCAATTACGACCGTTGGGTAGCGATGGGGCAGGTGCGGCCTTGGGCTGACTTGGGTGCGGCCTTGCGGGGCTGGGACGATGCGCATCATCCCGCGCTCTGGATTGATGCGGTGTTCGGCACGGGCCTGTCACGTGCGGTGACGGGCGAGATTGCAGAAGGCTTCCGCGCCTTGTCCGTCTGGCCTGCCGATCTGGCATATGCAGAGGGTGGCAAATGGGTCGCCGTCGATCTGCCCAGCGGATTGGACGCGGACAAAGGCCAATCACACCTGACCGAGGATGCGCGGATTTTCTATGATCTCACGGTGAGCTTCCACTGCGCCAAACTGGGTCATCATTTGAAGATTGGCCCTGATCTGTGCGGCGATCTGGTGATAGCTGACATTGGTATCACGACACTTTGTCCCGACGCTGTTCGCCTATCTGAACCGCGCCTATCCTCGCTCAAAGGTGGGCTGCGGCGGGTGACGCATAAATATAGCCACGGCCACGCGCTGATCCTCGGTAGTCCTGCGGGCAAAACGGGGGCTGCACGACTGGCGGCGCGGGCTGCGCTGCGGGCGGGTGCAGGGTTGGTCACGATCGCGGTGCCACGTGACGCCATCTCGGAATACGCCGCCCATGAAACGGCAGTGATGCTGGTGCCCTGCGACACGCCCGAAGACCTAACCGCGCTCTTAGAAGACAAACGCTACGACCGTCTCTGCATTGGCCCTGCGTTTGGCGTCGACCGCGCGGCGGCGTTTTTGCCCACGATCCTCGCGGCGGAACGGTTCACGGTGATTGATGCGGATGCGCTGACAGCTTTGGCTAGGGATGCCGCGCTGATGGGCGCGCTCCACCCCCAATGCGTTCTCACCCCACATGGCGGCGAATTTGCGCGGTTGTTCCCTGACCTCATCGACCACCCGTCGAAAATCACCGCGACCGAGGAGGCCGCGAGCCGCACAGGCTGCACCGTTCTATACAAAGGGCGCGATACCGTCATTGCAGCGCCACATCGACCGACGGTCCTGAATGCTGCGACCTATGACAACGCAACGCCTTGGCTCGCGACGGCGGGGGCGGGGGATGTGCTCGCGGGGATTATCACGGGGAACAAGGATGTAGAGACGGCTGCATGGCTTCACACTGCCGCTGCCCGTCATTTTGGCGCAGGGCTGATTGCCGAGGATCTGCCAGAAGCGCTGCCTGCCGTATTCCGCGACTTAGGCCTCTAGAACGAAAACGCCGCCCGAATGGGGCGGCGCATCAAAACGATGTGGTATGGATCAGACAGCCGCCGATCCGACCTCCATCCCGTCTGCATAAAGGATGTGCTGACGTTCAAAGACCAGTTCGAACATCATGACCGACTGAGGCTCTGAGCGCGTGATGTATTCACCATCAATCAAACGCTCTGCGCTGACCATCGCGGTCGCTTCACCATAGAGAGCCTGTGCACGCCAATCGCGGATGTGGATCGGGGTTTGCGTAAAAACGGCCATGTCACGGTCAGGGCGGGTGTTGCCCAGCGTGCCCGCTTTAATGCGGATCATCTCTGCGGTGACGGTAAAGGCGCGGACCTCGCGGAGGATCGCCATGCCAGAATCACGCGTAATTACACGATCGCCAGCGGCAAGCGTCTCAACAGGGAGTTCCCCATCCAGCGTCAAAAGGGTGGTGCCGGCCACAAGGCCAGTCAAATTGCGAACGCCCACGGCTTGCGCCGGGCGAATCTCGATATCAGGGTGCATGGCGGTTCCCGCTCTTGCTGTGTCTGCCTCAATTGCTAGGCAGGTTAAGCAAGCATTGGCTTAACACCAGTCAAAAAGCACCCCCGACTGCCCATATGCGCCGATTGTTAACCTTTTGGACACACTTTATGCGTGTTTACATACATTTAATACGTGTGCATTTTTCGCTGGAAGCCCGCGCAAGGCTTTGCTAGACCGCCCCTCAGAGCGGGTGTGGCGAAATTGGTAGACGCACTAGATTTAGGTTCTAGCGCCGCAAGGCGTGGGGGTTCAAGTCCCTCCACCCGCACCACAAATCCTGAATGTACTGACGATTTGGATTGGCCCTTGGCCGATCGTCTCAGCCCGTTCAGGGCCTTATTTTCCCGAATTCGACGCGCTTCCCCAGAATGGACCCGAAAAACATCCTGATGGAATAGGGGGGAATGTGCCATTTCGCCTTGCATGGGGCGCTATGCCCCAATAGAAGGACGGCTGATTTAGGGTGGCCGCCGTTGTGCGGCCTGAACGAGACGTAAAAGGACGCATACGATGCAGGTCACCGAGACCCTCAACGAAGGCCTCAAGCGCGGCTACACTATCACTGTAACCGCTGCAGAGCTCGACGCAAAAGTAAACGAAAAGCTCATCGAAGCTCAGCCCGACATTGAAATGAAGGGTTTCCGCAAGGGCAAAGTCCCGATGGCTATGCTGAAAAAGCAGTTCGGCCCGCGTGTTCTGGGCGAAGCGATGCAAGACGCAATCGATGGCGCGATGAACAACCACCTCGAGACTTCGGGTGACCGTCCGGCAGCACAGCCGGAAATGAAAATGACCAACGAGAACTGGAAAGAAGGCGACGACGTTGTTGTCGAAGTTTCCTACGAGCGCCTGCCGGACATTCCGGAAGTCGACTTCTCTGACGTGAAACTGGAGCGTCTGGTTGTCAAAGCTGACGACGCATCGATCACCGAAGCTCTCGAAAACCTTGCGAAAACCGCGAAATCCTACGAAGACAAAGATGGCGCTGCAGAAGACGGCGACCAAGTTGTCATGGACTTCCTTGGTAAAGTTGACGGCGAAGCATTCGACGGCGGCGCAGCATCTGACTACCCGCTGGTTCTCGGCTCGAACTCCTTCATCCCTGGCTTTGAAGCTGGCCTCGTTGGCGTAAAAGCTGGCGACGTGAAAGACGTAGACGTATCCTTCCCTGAGGAATACGGCGCTGAAAACCTCGCTGGCAAAGCGGCTGTTTTCACCTGCACCATCAAAGCTGTTAAAGCAGCGAAAGACGCAGCGATCGACGACGAACTGGCTAAGAAATTCGGTTCCGAAGACCTCGCTCAGCTGAAAGCACAAGTCGCTGAGCGTCTTGAAGCTGAATACCAAGGTGCAGCACGCGCAGTTGCGAAACGTTCGCTCCTCGACGCGCTGGACGGCAAAGTTGAATTCGACCTGCCGGAATCGCTGGTTAAAGCTGAAGCTGACCAGATCGCTCACCAGCTGTGGCACGAAGAAAACCCAGAAGTGCACGATCACAACCACGGTTCGATCGAAGCAACCGACGAGCACAAAGCTCTCGCTGCACGCCGCGTGAAACTGGGTCTGTTCCTTGCTGAAATCGGCAACAAAGCAGAAGTGAAAGTCTCTGACGCTGAACTGACCCAAGCGGTCATGAACCAAGCACGTCAGTACCCGGGCCAAGAGCGTCAGTTCTTTGAATTCGTTCAGCAGAACGCTCAGTTCCGTCAGCAGCTTCAGGCTCCGATCTTTGAAGACAAAGTAGTTGATCACATCTTCTCGGTCGCTTCTGTGACTGACAAAGAAGTATCGAAAGAAGATCTCCAGAAGGCTGTCGAGGCTCTGGAAGAAGAATAATCAGCGGTTCATCCCTGATCGAAAGGCGCCCTTTTGGGGCGCCTTTTTTGTTTGTGCGACGAAACACCCCGACCGAAAAAGGTTTATCCATTGGTATAACAGGCCTAGGCTTGAGGTAGTGAAGTCTCAACCGAGGAGTTAAACCATGAAGCACATTATTTTATCTGTTCTTGCTGTGTTTGGTTTGTCGACGGCTGCGATGGCATGCCCTGATTACTCTCAGTGGGGGGACAGCTATTCGGTTACTGGTCCCCAGATGCGCAGCCCTGTTCGTTTTAACGTGGTCGCTGGTGGCGAAAACTACATTTGGAACTGTCCGAATGTGCGCCCTGGAACGGATCAGGGGGCAGGGTATTTCACCACAGCGCCTGATTTCACCTTTGATATGAGCGGGATGTCGGGGCTGAAGCTGGAAATCAGCGTTATCAGCAAATGCGATAGTGCGCTGTTGATCAACACCGCGTCGGCCAATTGGTATTACGATGACGATGACAACGGCAACATGGACCCCAAGATCGTTCTAACGCGACCGATCGACGGCTATCTCGACGTTTGGGTTGGCACCTATGATGGGGATTACTGTGATGCGATCCTCGAGTTGGAAACCTTCCGCCGCTGATCGCCACATAAGAAAAAGGCCGCAGATTTCTCTGCGGCCTTTCTTTTTGGTCTGACGGAAACCTTAGAGGTCTTCGTCGGAGTCCGCAGCAGCGCCACCAACGTCGTCGAACAGTTCGGCGATCTCGTCAGCTGCAGCTTGCTCTTCTTCAGCAGCCAGTTCCTGGATCGATTTACCCGATGCCTGGATCTCAGCTTCTTCTGCAGAGCGTGCAGCGTTGATGGTGATGGTTGCTTCAACTTCAGGGTGCAGAACAACGGTTACGCTGTGCAGGCCCAGTTCTTTGATCGCGCCTTGCAGGACAACCTGCTTGCGGTCGATCGAGAAACCACCAGCGGTCGCAACTTCGGCGATGTCACGCAGGGAGACAGAACCGTAGAGAGCGCCCGAGTCCGAAGCGGAACGAATCACAACGAACTGCTGACCGTTGAGGGTCGCAGCCAGTGCTTCGGCTTCTTTTTTGGTTTCGAGGTTGCGTGCTTCGAGCTGAGCTTTGTCAGCTTCGAATTTCGCTTTGTTTGCTTCGTTAGCGCGCAGAGCCTTGCCGGTAGGCAGAAGGAAGTTGCGAGCGTAGCCGTCTTTCACGGATACGACTTCGCCCATCTGGCCGAGTTTGGCAACGCGTTCGAGAAGGATAACGTCCATTGATATGACTCCTTACTTCACAGCGTAGGGCAGCAGAGCCAAGAAACGTGCGCGCTTGATGGCCTGTGCCAGTTTGCGCTGGTTCTTGGATCCAACAGCGGTGATGCGTGCGGGAACGATTTTGCCGCGCTCAGAGATGTAGCGCTGCAGAAGGCGAGTGTCTTTGTAGTCGATCTTCGGAGCGTTTTCGCCCTCGAACGGATCGGACTTACGACGACGGAAAAATGGTTTGGTAGCCATGACTTAATGTCCTTTCCTGATCAACTTAGCGACGTTCGCGGCGTTCGCCACGGTCACCGCGTTCGCCACGCTCACCGCGGTCGTCACGCTTTTGCATCTGAACCGACGGACCTTCTTCATGTGCATCGACCTTGATGGTCAGGATACGCATAACGTCGTCGTGCAGGCGCATCAGGCGTTCCATCTCTTGAACAGCCGACGACGGTGCATCGGTGCGCAGGAAAGCGTAGTGGCCCTTGCGGTTTTTGTTGATCTTGTAGGCCATCGTTTTGACGCCCCAGTATTCGCTTTCGATGACTTTGCCACCGTTGTCAGCAAGCACTGTCGAGAAGTGTTCGACGAGGCTTTCAGCCTGTGCGTTCGACAGGTCCTGACGCGAAATGAAAACATGCTCGTATAGCGGCATGTGCACTCCTGTTTTTGTTCAGCGCATTTCATAGGGTGGCAATGAGATCTTTCCGCCTCCACCCACGAGAGACTGCGCAGTTCTAACGAATTGCGGAAAGATGGGGCCTTATACATGCCGCGCCTGCAAAGGCAAGTGTGGAATGACACTCTCTATATATACGCACCAGCGCGGGGCAGCGGGATCGTGTCTGGGGTGAATATGAGAAAGTCAAAACAACGTCAGCGCACGGCCTGTTTTTCGCCATGTTTGGTCTGCAAGATTACAACCATAGGGTAAAAAGGTGCTACAATGAACGCGCTGACAACAGATAGATTATTCCACAACGGGGCAATTGAGGTTCCGATGGGCTATAGCAAGGCTGGTTTTATGCTCGCTGATACGTATTGGGGTTATGTCATTCGGTCGCTTGAGGGGCCATCGCCGCTGGTGAAAACCCTACAGGCCGTTGCGCTGTTTATCGGGGCGGTTTTCGCTCTGGCTGCGGTGGGTCTGTGGCTGATGCCGTCTAGCATTGTGTCAGACGGTGTGCAGGTCATCAAAATCGGCCTGACGGTGTTTTTGGCCGTCGTGTCTGCCTTTTGTTTCCGCTACGCGACCCGTGGCGCTGAGGTCGAACTTGAGTTCGACACCAATGTCCGCGAACTGCGCGAGGTTGTCCGCAATCACGCAGGCCGTCCGTCATTGATCGGGCGCTATGATTTCAAATCCTTCAGCGGTCTATTCATCGACCGTGAACGTGGCGAAAAGGGCCATGGTGCCTTGATGCTCCGCTATCGCAATTCGACCACGTTGCTAGAGGTCGCCTATGGTCCGCTCCCTCGGATTGAGGCGCTGCGCGATCGTCTGGGCAAAGACCTCATTGCCGTTCCTGCCTAATATTTTAAGTCATTTCCTTAAACGGGCGGCCCATTGGGTCGCCTTTTTCGCGTTTACGAATTCTTGTGATGTGGCCCGCGACACGCTAAGGCAGAGAAAACGTTACCAAAGGGAAGTGACACATGCGGGCATTCGTATTTCCGGGGCAGGGCGCCCAAGCCATTGGAATGGGCAAGGCACTGGCCGATGCTTATCCGGCAGCCAAAGCCATTTTCGACGAAGTTGATGACGCGCTCGGCGAAAGCCTGTCGTCGCTGATCTGGGACGGGGACATTGAGACCCTGACGCTGACCAAAAACGCACAACCCGCGCTGATGGCGACCTCTTTGGCGGCGATGCGCGCGCTCGAGGCTGAAGGCGTGTCGATCACTGCGGCTGATTTCGTCGCGGGTCACTCGCTCGGTGAATATTCTGCGCTCGCTGCAGCTGGGGCGATTTCGGTCGCAGATACCGCCCGCCTGCTGCGCACCCGTGGCACCGCGATGCAGGACGCAGTTCCTGTCGGTGTTGGCGCTATGGCGGCTCTCCTCGGTCTCGATTTCGAAGCTGCGACCGCTGTCGCCGAAGAAGCCGCCCAAGGCCAAGTCTGTCAGGCTGCAAACGACAACGACCCCTCGCAGGTTGTTGTGTCGGGCCACAAAGAGGCCGTTGAACGCGCTCTGACCATCGCCAAGGAAAAAGGCGCGAAACGTGCGCTTCTTCTTCCTGTGTCTGCACCGTTCCACTGCGCACTGATGAAACCTGCCGCTGACGTGATGGCAGAGGCGCTGGACGACGTTCAGATCAATGCGCCCGCTGTGCCTGTTGTTGCAAACGTGCGCGCCGCTGCGGTCACTGATCCTGCGATGATCCGTTCGCTCTTGGTCGAGCAGGTCACAGGTTCCGTGCGTTGGCGCGAAAGCGTGCTGTGGATGGCCGATCAAGGCGTGACCGAGGCATGGGAAATCGGCGCAGGCAAGGCGCTCTCGGGCATGATCAAACGCATCAGCAAGGACGTCGCGACCAACAACGTCGGCACCCCTGACGATGTTGCTGCCGCTGTTGAAGCACTCAAAAGCTAATTGAACCTGCCCCATAGCGGGCGGAAGAAAGGATATAAGATGTTTGATCTCACAGGTAAAAACGCGCTGATCACGGGCGCTTCGGGTGGTATCGGTGGTGCAATCGCTAAGGCACTGCATGGTGCAGGCGCAACTGTCACTCTGTCCGGCACCCGTCAGGGGCCTCTCGATGAACTGGCTACTGAACTCGGCGACCGCGTGCATGTGCTAACCTGTAACCTCAGCGATGCGGCTGCCGTTGACGCGCTGCCGAAACAAGCCGCTGATCTGATGGGTTCGGTTGATATTCTGATCAACAACGCTGGCATCACCAAAGACAACCTCTTTATGCGCATGTCCGACGACGAATGGTCAAGCGTACTTGAGGTCAACCTAACCTCGACCATGCGCCTGTGCAAAGGTGTGATCCGTGGCATGATGAAGGCGCGTTGGGGCCGCATCGTGAACATCTCGTCGATCGTTGGTGCGACAGGTAACCCGGGTCAGGCGAACTATGCAGCGTCCAAGGCGGGCATGGTCGGCATGTCGAAATCCATCGCATACGAAGTCGCAAGCCGCGGGATCACCGTGAACTGCGTCGCACCGGGTTTCATCGCGACCGCAATGACCGACAAACTGACCGACGATCAGAAAGAAAAGATCAACGTTCAGATCCCCGCCGCTCGCATGGGCACCCCAGAAGAGATCGCAGCAGCGGTTCTCTACCTCGCCTCGAACGAGGCCGGTTACACCACTGGTGCGACCGTTCACGTCAACGGCGGCATGGCGATGCTCTAAGGAGACACTTTACAACTTTACGTTAAGTAAACTCACCATTTTCACGTATAGGGGTAGCCATCGGCTGCCCCTTTTTATTAGAATCTTGTCACAACAATAAAAAACGTGGACGGAGATTTCGGGATGGGGCGCAAATCGGGCTTTACCGATGAGGATGTTTTTGTGTGGTTGGCGGATCATCTCGCCACAGCACCGGGGGTAACGGTGCAACAAGTTTCAAAAGGCACGAAAGTATCTGTGGGTTCGATCTACCACCGCTTTGGCTCGATGGAGGATCTCCTCGCCGAAGCATGGGTCTGGGCGCATGAACGCTACCGCGTGTTTATGACCAAGACACTTCAAATGGACGGTGAGGCGGGCGCGCTGCGCTCTGCAGTGAAATCTGTGCGGTTTGCCACATTGGATCGGCCCGCCGCGATTTTGCTTTTTGCGGTGCCAAAACGGTTTTTGGTGCGCTCTGGCATTTCAGCGACGAACCGCGCGAAGGTTAATTTTGAGAACCAAACCCTCGCGGATGAAATCAACGGCTATGCCACGCGTTTTGGCACGGATGCGGATTCAATTGATTTGGCCGTGATTCAGGTGCCCAAGGCGATTATTCAGAAATACCTGCCAGATGAACCTGTTCCGGCTCAGGCCGAGGTATATGTGCGGAAATCGTGTAAGGTGATCTTGAATAACCCAATTCACGCAACCGATGATATGGATGCCTGAAAGCGTTTGCCTCTGCGGAATTCTCTGCTATAGGCCCTGTGATACCTGCAGGATGTGACCGATGACGTTACGTCCGTGGGCGCCCCCTACGGGCAGTTAACCGCCCCGCGGGGCACACAAAAGAACGGGCCGAAAGCCCTATTGAACGTGAGGACTTGATATGAGCGATGTCGCTGATCGTGTGCGCAAAATCGTAGTTGAGCACCTGGGTGTTGAAGAGGAAAAAGTGACCGAGAATGCATCGTTCATCGATGACCTCGGCGCAGACAGCCTCGACACCGTAGAGCTGGTTATGGCTTTCGAAGAAGAATTCGGTATCGAAATCCCGGACGACGCTGCAGAGACCATTCAGTCCTTCGGCGACGCTGTGAAATTCATCTCTGAAGCTCAGTAATTAACTGGATTTCAAGGTATTGATTGCGGCACCCCTCGGGGTGCCGTTTTCGTTTTGGCGCATCGGTTTGCCACGTTGGGACCGTTTGCGCGTCTGTTCGACCCTCGGCCCACGACCCAACGCCGAAGCGAAGTCTGCTGCCGTCAGAGCACGGCGAAACTCGATCCCGCTGACATGTGTATTTGACCACGCCACCCGACAGGGGAGAGGCTGCCCGTTTACCATGATCGTGATCCTCTGACGCCGTTCAAACTGGGGCGTATCCGTCAGCGTGATCTTTGCACCCAAACGGCTGATGTCGATGATCCGCGCGGGAATCACCTTGCCCTGATGGGGGATGGTTGTCTCAATACTGCAGGTAAACCGTCTCGCCTTAGCGTGGCGGAGCGCGATGATACGCCCGAAAAACACGCCAGCCGTGATCAGCGCGAGAAACCCCAAACCGCCGTTTACCGCTGCCGTGCGTGGGGTGATCAGCGGCTCGTCCATGGTTGAAAAGGACTGCGCGTGGGCTTGGCTCTCGCAGAGGTCGGTGAGGCGGGGCAGGGTAGCAATTGCGGCCTCTACAACCACGCGGTTCTGCGATAGCAGCGCGCCACCGATCCGCGCCCGTTGTGCCTCTGTCCGGGTCTGCAATCGAGCAGCGATCACGGCACCCAGTTGCGCTGCATTCGCCAGCGCCGCCTGCGCATCGGAATTCACTCTATCCCCAATTATCCACCGAACCGAGGCCGCATCGAACCGCCCGCCGTTTTGGGCGAGATGATCCAGCGCCACGCGCGCTTGGGTCGGGTCGGAGAGCGCGATCTGCTGTGCTGCGATGATCGTCGCAAGATCGTGAACCGCACGGCAATCCACCCCATCCTCGGCCGCATTGGTCGAACGGAGGGGCGCCAAGGTGATAAAGACCACGCAGAAGAGGCGGAAAATGAACATCATATTGATCAAATACGCCTCAATCCCCAAGTTTTAGTAAATAACGCGGTCTGAATGGCGCGAGTTGCCTTGCCCAAAGGGGGCGGAACGCGCTATTTGGAGGGGAATTGAGAACAAGAGTTGAGGGCAGAAAATGCGCCGTGTCGTCGTAACCGGATTGGGCCTTGTCACACCGTTGGCGGATGGGGTTGAAGAAACCTGGACTCGTCTGTTGGACGGACAGTCTGGCGCTGGCCGTATTACGGGCTTTGATCCCGAAGGGCTGGGCACCACCTACGCCTGCGAAGTCAAACGCGGCGACGGCTCTGATGCGACCTTTAACGCTGACAAATACATGGAACCCAAAGAGCAGCGTAAGGTCGATGACTTTATTCTCTTTGGCTACGCTGCCGCGCTTCAAGCGGTCGAGGATTCGGGCTGGAAACCTGAGGCTGACGCTGACAAAGAACGCACTGGCGTTTTGATCGGCTCTGGCATCGGCGGTCTGAAATCCATCGCCGACACCGCCGTGATGATCGAAGAAAAAGGCCCGCGCCGCGTGTCTCCGTTCTTTATCCCCGGTGCACTGATCAACCTGATCTCGGGGCAGGTGTCGATCAAATACGGCTTTAAGGGTCCGAACCACTCTGTCGTGACCGCATGTTCCACGGGCGCTCACGCCATTGGTGACGCAGCTCGCTTGATCAAATACGGCGCGGCTGACGTGATGGTTGCTGGCGGTGCTGAGGCTGCGATCTGCAAAATCGGTATCGCTGGTTTCAACGCGTGTAAGGCGCTGTCGACCAAACGTGCGGATGAACCGACCAAAGCATCGCGCCCCTATGACGCGGACCGTGATGGTTTCGTGATGGGCGAGGGCGCAGGTATCGTCGTTCTCGAAGAATATGAACACGCCAAAGCACGCGGTGCGAAAATCTACGCCGAGGTGCTGGGCTACGGCATGTCGGGCGACGCATACCACATCACCGCTCCGTCCGAGGATGGTGAAGGCGCTGGCCGTTGTATGGCTGCCGCACTCAAGGACGCAGGTCTGGAACCGTCGGCGATTGACTACATCAACGCACACGGCACCTCGACCATGGCGGACACCATCGAACTGGGCGCGGTCGAACGTATGCTCGGCGATCATGCTGGCAACGTCACCATGTCCTCGACCAAGTCGATGACGGGTCACCTTTTGGGGGCTGCTGGCGCGATTGAAGCGATCTTCTCGATCCTTGCGATCCGCGATCAGGTCGCACCGCCGACGATCAACCTTGATAACCCTGCTGTAGAGACACCTGTTGACCTCGCGCCGAACAAGAAAGTCGAGCGTAAGATTGACGTGGCTCTGTCGAACTCCTTCGGCTTTGGCGGCACCAACGCGAGCGTGATCTTCGGGAAAATCAGCTAATGTGGCGTAACATCGCGTCTAACGCGCTGTCGTTCCTGATTGTTCTGCTGTTTGTTCTGGGGGGCATCGTCCTCTGGGGCAAATCGCAGTATCGCGCTGAAGGCCCTCTGGAGCAGGCGATCTGCCTTGAGGTGCCGAGCGGGACGAACTTCCGTCGCGTTGCGGACAATCTGGATCAGCAGGGCGCGATTTCGTCCAAGATGATTTTCAACATGGGTGTGGATTACACAGGTGCGGGCAGCCAGCTAAAAGCGGGCAGCTTTATCGTGCCAGCAGCGGCGTCGATGGAATCGATCATCGATATCATCACCCGCGGCGGGCAGAGCACCTGTGGCACCGAAATCCTCTACCGTATCGGCGTGAACGCAGCGACCGTAGAGGTCCGCCGGATGGACCCCGAAACCGCCCGTTACGATGAGGTCGCGGATTTCGAACTCGGCTCTGACGTGCCAGAGATTTACACCACTGTGGCGGGCCAAAACGACACCCGTTTCCGTATCGCTATCGCCGAAGGTGTGACCAGCTGGCAGATCATGACCAGCCTCAACGCCATTGATACGCTCGACGGTGATGTGGATGTGATCCCAGCAGAGGGGTCTTTGTCGCCTGACAGCTATGAATTCACCAAGGGCGCAAGCGTTGCCGACATCCTGTCCCGTATGGAGGCCGCACAGGCGACCATCCTTGCACAGGCATGGGAAAACCGCGCAGATAACCTGCCGTTCGACACCCCCGAAGAGGCACTGACCCTTGCCTCTATCGTGGAAAAGGAAACTGGCATCGCGTCGGAACGTCCGCTTGTGGCCTCGGTCTTTATCAACCGTCTGGAACAGGGCATGCGCCTGCAAACGGACCCGACCGTCATTTATGGCATCACCAAAGGCCAAGGCACCTTGGGCCGTGGTCTGCGCCAGAGCGAACTGCAACGCGAAACGCCCTATAACACCTATGTTATCAACGGCCTCCCGCCGACCCCGATTGCCAACCCTGGCAAGGCCAGCATCGAGGCGGTCCTGAACCCTGAACAGAGCGACTACATCTTCTTTGTCGCGAAAACGCTGAACCCTGCGGACGGTCACGTCTTTGCGGCCACTCTGAACGAGCATAACCGCAACGTCGCCGCCTACCGCGAATTGGAGCGTGCAGCGAACTGATGCGAACGGTCGGTTAACCGGTCCTTCGCACCCTTCGGGTAAAGTCATTACAGGCTAGAAGACTCAGGGCGGTCCTTTTGGGCCGCCCTTTGTCGTTTCTCGATCTGGCGGGGCAACCGATAGGGAACAACCAATGATAAATCGGGACCAACAACAGGCAGACCAAAAGCGATCACGCCTCTCAGAGGTGAGCGAGGTCTACGACAGCACCCTGAAATTGCTGCACGAATTGATCGCAGAGGCAGAGGTCGGCAACACCGACGCGCCGAAAAAGGCCACCGCACAGCTTGCTGTTTTGCAGGAAATGTTCGTGCGGGTCCGCAAAGCCGAAGAGGCATTCCACGACAAATACAAAGAGGGTCCAGAGAATGGAGAAATCGACTTTGACGCCGTGCGGGTGTCACTCGGGTGCAGACTTGATCGCATCAGGAACGCCCACAGAGCAGACGCTGTTTCTGAATAAACTCACACAGGCAGAGCTTCGCGCTCTGCCCTTTTTGTTCGACTTCTGGGCCTTGGACCATCAGGTGCCGCCTTCGGGCGATTGGCGCACTTGGGTGATCCTTGGCGGGCGAGGGGCTGGCAAAACGCGGGCGGGGGCCGAATGGGTGAGGTCCCAAGTCGAAGGCTCGCGCCCGATGGACAAAGGCCGCGCCGCCCGTGTCGCCATCGTGGGTGAAACCTACGATCAGGCCCGCGAGGTGATGATCTTTGGCGACAGCGGGATCATGGCCTGTTCGCCCCCCGACCGTCGTCCCACATGGATCGCAGGTCGCAAGATGCTGCAATGGCCGAACGGTGCCATCGCGCAAGTCTTTTCCGCCTTTGATCCAGAGAGCCTGCGCGGCCCGCAATTCGACGCCGTTTGGGCGGATGAGGTCGCGAAGTGGAAGAAGGGGCAGGAAACATGGGACATGATCCAATTCGGCCTGCGTCTGGGCGATGATCCTCGGGCTTGTGTGACGACCACGCCGCGCAATGCGTCCGTGCTGCGGGGGATACTCGACCGCGATAGCACTGTGGTCACTCACGCGCCGACCTCTGCCAACCGCGCGAACCTCGCCGTGGGGTTTCTGGACGAGGTACAGCGACGTTATGCGGGCACCCGCCTTGGTCGGCAGGAACTGGACGGCGTGCTCTTGGCCGATGCTGAAGGGGCGCTCTGGACCTCGCAGATGCTCGAAACCTCGCGGGTGGATCGTATTCCACTGTGCGACCGCGTTGTCGTGGCCGTCGATCCTCCCGTTACGGGGCATAAGGGGTCAGACGACTGTGGGATCATCGTGGCGGGCGTTGTAACCGAAGGTCCGCCGCAAAACTGGCGTGCCTATGTGATCGAGGACGCGACCGTCTCTGCAGCGTCACCCTCGCAATGGGCGCAGGCGGCGGTCGATGCGCTCCACCGTCATGGGGCCGACCGTATGGTGGCCGAGGTGAACCAAGGCGGCGCTTTGGTCGAAGAGGTCGTGCGCCAGATCGACCCGCTCGTGCCATATCGCCCCGTCCGTGCGTCAAAGGGCAAGGTCGCCCGTGCCGAACCCGTTGCCGCCCTCTACGAACAGGGGCGGGTGCATCATGGGCGTGCCTTGGGGGCGCTCGAGGATCAGATGTGCCTGATGACCGCCAATGGGTTTCAGGGGCAGGGCTCTCCTGACCGAGTCGACGCCCTCGTCTGGGCACTCTTTGATCTGATGATTGCCCCCGCCGCAACATGGCAAGCCCCCCGTGTGCGTCACCTTTGACGCCCTGTTGCGCCCCCCTGCGCACGCTGCGTTGGGGGGATGTGAACACCTTTCCTGCATATTGGCTCCAACGACGCAATTGGGGCTGAAACGAAGGAGCGATGGATGTTTGACTTTCTAAAGCGTGGCACGGCGCAGGACGCCCCTGTTGAGGCCAAAGCCTCGGCCACGGGCAAGGTGCTGGCGATGGGCGCTGGCCGCGCTGTCTGGTCCGCCCGCGATACGGTGACGCTGACCAAATCGGGCTTTACCCGCAATCCTGTGGGGTTCCGTGCGGTGCGCATGATCGCAGAGGCCGCTGCCGCACTGCCCTTGATCCTTCAAGACCGCGATCGCCGCTATGATGTGCATCCTGTCGCTGACCTCCTTGCTCGCCCGAACGCAGCCCAAGGCCGCGCTGAACTACTTGAGGCGGTTTACGGCTACCTCCTCCTGTCGGGCGACGCGTATATAGAGGCCGTGGGCGATGGCAGCCTCCCCGTGGAACTGCACGCCTTGCGCCCCGAACGCATGTCCATCGTCCAAGGCGCGGACGGCTGGCCCGTCGGCTACGACTACACCGTCGCGGGCAAGAAACACCGTTTCACCGTGGGCGAGGGTGCAAGCCCGATCTGCCACATCAAATCCTTCCACCCGAAAAACGATCACTACGGGTTTTCCCCGCTCGAGGCCGCGGCCTCTGCCATCGACGTGCATAACGCCGCGTCGAACTGGTCTAAGGCGCTCCTTGATAATGCTGCGCGTCCATCTGGCGCGATTGTCTACAAAGGTGCGGACGGTCAGGGCAGCCTCAGCAGCGACCAATACGACCGCCTCTTGCACGAGATGGAAACCATGCACCAAGGCGCGCGCAACGCAGGCCGTCCGATGCTGCTAGAGGGGGGGCTCGATTGGAAACCGATGGGCTTTAGCCCCTCCGATATGGAGTTCCAGAAAACCAAAGAGGCCGCCGCCCGCGAGATCGCGATTGCCTTTGGCGTGCCGCCGATGCTGCTCGGTATCCCTGGTGACGCGACCTACGCCAATTACCAAGAGGCCAACCGCGCGTTCTACCGCCTGACCGTACTACCGCTCGCCACCCGCGTGACCTCGGTCATTGCCGATTGGCTGTCGGACTTTACGGGCGAACGGATCGACCTGCGCCCCGACCTCGAGCAGATCCCCGCTCTGGCCACCGAACGCGAGGCCGCATGGCGGCGTGTGGGCGATGCAACCTTTCTGACGGCGGCGGAAAAACGGGCGCTCTTGGGCCTGCCCGCGATTGAGGTCGGCGATGCAGGATAACATCGTGCCGCTCCCCAATCGCTCCGCCCCCGTGAACGACTTTTGGTTCGCCCAACTCGAAGCCCGCCTGAGCCGAATTGAGGCCATCGTGGCCAAAGTTGAAGGCCTCTTGTGGCTGGTCATCGCGTCCTTCGCGCTGATCTCTGGGCTGGAACTCATCCGCATTGTGACAGGATAGAATGATGGAATTAGAACATAAATTCAGCCGTTTATCGGGTGATATTGAGCTAAAAGATGGTCATATCATCGAAGGCTATGCATCCCTCTTTGATGCCGTCGATCAGGGCAACGATGTGGTTGCCCGTGGCGCCTATGCCGCGTCTCTGGCGAAACGGTCGGGCGTGAAAATGCTCTGGCAACATGACCCCGCGCAGCCCATCGGCATCTGGGACGAGATCCGCGAGGACGACCGTGGCCTCTGGGTCAAAGGCCGCATCCTCACCGACGTTGAAAAGGGCCGCGAGGCGGCCGCACTGATCGCAGCGGGGGCCATTGACGGGCTGTCCATCGGCTATCGCACGGTGAAATCCACGAAAACCAACCACGGCCAGCGCCTCTTGACCGAGGTGGAGCTGTGGGAAGTGTCGCTCGTCACCTTTCCGATGCTGCCCGAAGCGCGTGTTGCAGGCAAATCCGACGATGCGCTGACCACTGATCTGCGCGATCTGGCCGATGCGTTTCGGCAGGCTCGCACCGCGCTGATCCCCGACTAACCGACCCATCCGAGAGGACCGAAAATGACCAAACCCGAGGCCACCCCTCGGGCCGGAGAAGACATGTCTCCGGTCCAAGACCTGAAATCGGCGATCACCGATTTCGTAAGTGAATTCAAACAGTTTTCTAACGGCGTTCACGCCAAACTTCAGCAGCAGGAAGACCGCATGACCAAATATGACCGTAAATCCCTGATGGCGTCGCGCCCCGCGCTTTCGGGCGCTGAGATGATCGAGGCCCCGCACCAAAAGGCCTTTGCCGCCTACCTCCGTTCGGGCGAGGACGAGGGCCTTCGTGACTTGCCGCTCGAAGGCAAGGCGATGTCGACCGCTGTTGCGGCAGACGGCGGCTACCTCGTTGATCCACAGACCTCTGACACGATCAAATCGGCGCTCACCGCGACCGCATCGATCCGCGCAATTGCCAGCATTGTCACCGTTGAATCGACCTCTTATGACGTGTTGATCGACCATACAGAGATGGGCTCTGGCTGGGCGAATGAGGCCGCGAACCTGTCCGAGACGGCCACTCCGCAGATCGACCGCATCACCATTCCCGTCAACGAACTCTCGGCCATGCCGAAGATTTCGCAACGTCTGCTCGACGACAGCGCCTTTGACATCGAAGGCTGGCTTGCGGGCCGTATCGCCGACAAATTCGCCCGTTCTGAGGCATCGGCGTTCGTGAACGGTGACGGCGTGGACAAGCCCAAAGGCTTCCTCGACTACCCGACCGTGGACGAAATGATCTGGACCTGGGGCAACATCGGCTATGTGGTCACGGGCACCGCTGGTGCGATTGATGACGGCGATCCGATCATCGAACTGGTCTATGCGCTGGGGGCTGAATACCGCGCCAACGCGACCTTTGTGATGAACTCCAAAACCGCAGGCACCGTGCGCAAACTCAAAGACGCCGATGGTCGTTTCCTCTGGTCCGATGGCCTGAGCCAAGGTGAACCAGCGCGTCTCATGGGCTATCCTGTGCTCATCGCTGAGGACATGCCAGATGTGGCTGCGGACGCTATGGCGATTGCCTTTGGTGACTTTGCCAACGGTTACACCATTGCCGAACGCCCTGACGTGCGCGTGCTGCGCGATCCGTTCTCTGCGAAACCGCATGTCCTCTTCTACGCGACCAAACGTGTTGGCGGCGCGGTGAGCGACTTTAACGCGATCAAACTGCTGAAATTCGGCACCGCCTGAGCGGGCTGATCCACGGGCGGCGGAGGCCGCCCCACGGTCCGCGCGGGGCACCTGACCCCGCTAGCATGTCCCCGCCCGAGAAGGGCCAGTGACCGCGCGGACCTCAACCGACCGGAATTTCGGAGAGATGTGATGATGTTAGTCGAACAGACCACGGCGCCCCTCGCGGCGCTTCCGGTCGCTGAATTCAAAGACCATTTGCGACTGGGGTCGGGCTTTGCCGACGATGGTTTGCAAGACGGCGTGCTGGTCGCGGCGCTCCGTGCTGCCCTTGCCGCGATTGAGGCCCGCACAGGGAAAATCCTGATCCAGCGCGACTTTAGCTGGACGGTTTATCGCTGGCGGTCGACCTCTGACGCGGTGCTCCCTGTGGGGCCTGTCTCTGCCGTCACATCGCTGACCTTGATCGACCGTCTGGGAGCTGAAACGCCGGTGTCGCAATCGTCGTGGGTGCTGGTCGCTGACCTCCATCGGCCGCGCCTTGTGGCGCTGGGGCTGGCCTTGCCGATGATCGCAACGGGCGGCTCTGCACGGATGAACTTCGTCGCGGGTTACGGCCCGAATTGGTCCGACATCCCCGACGACCTAGCCCAAGCCGTTCTCATGCTCGCAGCCCATTTCTACGACTTCCGCCACGGCGAAACCGCTGGCCGCGACCTGATGCCGCCGATGGTGGCCTCGCTCGTGGAACGCTATCGCACTCTGCGGTTGGGAGGCATGGAATGACACTGCCTATCCTTTCGCGCAAACTCACGCTTGAAACGCCCATCCGTGTGGCGGACGGGGCAGGTGGCTACAGTATTGATTGGCAACCCATGGGCACGATCTGGGCCGAGGTAAAGGCCCGCACAGGTGCCGAAGGGTCAGGCGTCGCGGTCCCTCTGTCGAAATCGCGGTTCACCATGACCGTGCGTGCCGCCCCCATCGGATCGCCATCGCGCCCGCGCCCTGAACAGCGGTTCCGTGATGATACACGCCTCTTTGCGATTGATGCGGTGGTGGAACGCGACGCGGATGCGCGGTTCCTGACCTGCTATGTGACAGAGGAGGTCGCCGTATGACCTACGCCCTCTCTGCCGCGCTGCAATCGGCGGTCTACGCACGGCTCACAGAACAGATCACCGACACGCCCGTCTATGACGCGCTGCCCACAGGCACGCTGCCTGCGCTCTACATCACGCTCGGTCCCGAGGTGGTCAAGGATCGCTCTGATCAAACGGGCCACGGTGCGGATCATGATTTCAGCGTCACGATTGCCACGGAAACCGCAGGCTTTGCCGCCGCGAAACTGGCCGCTGCGCAGGTGTCTGATGCACTCCTTGATACGACACTGACGCTCACCCGTGGCCGCATCGTTGCGCTGAATTTCCTGCGAGCGAACGCGTCCCGCGTGGATGGCAGCAGCATCCGCCAAATTACCCTGATCTTCCGCGCCCGCGTCGAAGACCTCTGACCCCTCACGACAGGAGAAATCCCATGGCAGCCCAAAACGGAAAAGACCTATTGATCAAGATGGACATGACTGGCGACGGTCAGTTCCAAACCACCGCTGGCCTGCGGGCCACGCGCATCAGTTTCAACGCGGAAACCGTGGATGTGACGAACCTCGACAGCCAAGGCGGCTGGCGCGAACTCCTTGCTGGCGCTGGTGTCCGTTCGGCGAGCCTCTCTGGCTCTGGCGTGTTCAAAGATGACGCGACCGACGAACGCGCCCGCCAGATCTTTTTTGATGGTCAGATGCCCGATTTTCAGGTGATCATCCCCGATTTTGGCACCATCGAAGGCCCGTTCCAGATCACCGCCATCGAATACGCAGGTACTCATAACGGGGAGGCGACCTATGAGCTTTCGCTCGCCTCTGCGGGTGCGCTGACCTTTACGGCGGCTGTCTGATGGCGAACCCCCACGCAGGCGAAGTGACCCTGACCCTCAACGGCACCGCATACCCGTGCAAACTGACGCTCGGCGCGCTCGCCGAACTTGAGGCAGAGTTGCAGACCGGAACCCTGATCGACCTGATCGACCGCTTTGACACGGGCGCGTTTTCTTCGCGCGATGTGTTGGCCTTGTGCGTAGCGGGCCTGCGTGGGGGCGGGTGGAACGGCACAAGCGCCGACCTCCTCACCGCCGATATCGCGGGCGGACCCGTGGGGGCGGCACAGGCTGCGGCCCTCATGCTCGCCCGTGCGTTTACGCCGGTGGCCTGAATGGACTGGGCGGGTCTGATGCGGTTGGGCCTGCGCGGTTTGCGCCTGTCCCCGCGCGAATTTTGGGCGCTGACACCAGCAGAGCTCCTCCTCATCGCGGGGCTGGATGCTGCATCGCCCGCCATGGGCCGCGCCCGTTTGGCCGAACTGGCCTCCCTTTATCCTGACGAAAGGACCACGATATGAGCGATTTCGACCGCTTGGATGATCTGGACACGCAGCTTTCATCGCTGGAAACCAGCATGGGTGAGGCGTCCACGATGACCGCCGCCTTTGATGCGCAACTGCGCGACATCCGCCAAACCTTGGGCGATACGACCCGCGATCTGGGCAATCTGGATGCGGGGTTTTCGCGTGGGCTGCGCAAGGCCTTTGACGGCGTGGTCTTTGACGGGATGAAACTTTCGGACGCGCTCTCTACTCTGGGCAAGGCGATGTCGAACACCGTCTACAACGCCGCGATGAAGCCCGTGACCGATCATTTCGGCGGGATGCTCGCGGGTGGTCTGAACGCGCTTGTGTCCTCGGTCATGCCCTACGCGCAGGGCGGTGCCTTTACTCAAGGCCGCGTCATGCCCTTTGCCAAAGGTGGCGTCGTGACCAGCCCAACCACATTCCCCATGCGCGGTGCCACGGGCCTTATGGGTGAGGCGGGGCCAGAGGCGATCATGCCGCTAACCCGTTCCGCCGATGGTCGTCTGGGCGTTCAGGCGCAGGGCAGCGGCACGGTCCACGTCACGATGAACATCACCACCCCCGACGTGCAGGGGTTCCAACGCAGCCAGAGCCAGATCGCCGCGCAAATGTCGCGGGTGATGAGCCGTGGCCAACGCAATCGCTAAGGAGGCCACAATGGGGTTCCATGATATCCGCTTTCCCGTCTCGCTGTCGTTCGGCTCTGTCGGTGGGCCAGAACGGCGCACTGAAATCGTCACGCTCGCCAATGGTCACGAGGAACGCAACGCGCCTTGGGCCCATTCGCGCAGGCGCTATGACGCGGGGCTGGGCCTGCGGTCGATGGATGACATCGACGCGCTGATTGCGTTTTTTGAGGGCCGCAAAGGGCAGCTCTATGGCTTTCGTTGGAAGGACTGGGCCGACTACAAATCCTGCGCGCCCTCGCGTGCGCCCTCTGGCATCGACCAACTGCTTGGCATCGGGGATGAGGTCACATCGACTTTTGCCCTGCGCAAACTCTATACCTCTGGCGCGGGCAGCTATGAGCGTCCGATCACGAAACCCGTCCTTGGCACGGTGCTGGTGACGCTGGGCAATATCCCCCAGCAAGAAAGCATCGATTACACCGTCGATTACACGAACGGAGAGATCACTTTTGCCCATCCGCCAGACATCGGCGTGGACATCCGTGCGGGCTTTGAATTCGACGTGCCTGTGCGGTTTGACACGGATGCGATCCGCATCTCGGCTGCGAATTTCAACGCGGGCGAGGTGCCTGATATTCCCGTAGTGGAGGTGCGCCAATGACGCTCCTCACGCACCTTGCCACAGGCACCACAACCACCTGCCGCGCATGGGCCGTGACGCGGGGCGATGGCGTGACCTTGGGCTTTACCGACCACGACCGCGACCTGTCCTTTGACGGGATCACCTTTCGCGCCGATACGGGGCTGTCTGCACAGGCCATCGAACAGTCCACGGGTCTGTCTGTCGATAACACAGAGGCGATCGGCACCCTGACCGACACCGCCATCACAGAGGCCGACATCATCGCGGGTCGCTATGACGGGGCCGAGGTGCGGTTCTGGATCGTCAATTGGGCGGACACCTCAGAGCGGCTCTTGCGGTTTCGCGGCAGCATAGGGGAAATGCGCCGCAACGGGCCAGAGTTCCGCGCCGAACTGCGCGGGCTGGCCGAGGCCCTCAACCAACCCCAAGGCCGCGTGTTCCAACGCGCCTGTGCTGCCACCTTGGGCGATGCAGTCTGTGGTGTTGACCTCAACACGCCCGCCTTTCGTCATGAAACCCCAGCCTATGCCGTCAAACGCAACCGCGTCTTTTGGACCGACCCGCTGCCACAGGCAGAGCGGTGGTTCGAAAAGGGGCGTCTGACGGTCATGTCGGGGGCTGCCACGGGCCTTTCTGGTCTGATCAAGGCGAACCGTATCGACGGTCCCCGGCACCTGATCGAACTATGGCAGCCCCTTGGGGCAGAGATCTCGGCGGGCGATTTAATCCGCCTTGAGGCGGGCTGCGACAAACGCATGGCCACCTGTCAGGCAAAGTTCGACAACCTTCTGAATTTCCGCGGCTTTCCTGACATTCCAGGCGAAGACTGGCTGGTGTCCACCCCACGCCGTGCAGGCAGCAACGATGGGGGAAGCCTGCGATGACCCCGATTCTCACCACCGCCCGCGATTGGATCGGCACCCCTTACAGGCATCAGGCCTCGTGCAAGGGGGCGGGCTGCGATTGTCTGGGGCTGATCCTTGGCCTTTGGCGTGACCATATCGGCCCTCTCCCTGAACCCGTGCCTGCCTACAGCGCCGATTGGTCCGAACCCCAAGGGCGCGAGGATCTCTTTGACGCCGCGCTGCGCCACTTCACCCCGAAACCTGTAAGTGACGCCGCGCTCGGTGATCTGATCCTGTTTCGGATGCGCGACGGATCGGTTGCCAAACACCTCGGCCTGCAATCGCAGATCGGGGCGCGTCCTGCATTTATCCATTCCTACACGGGCCACGGCGTGATCGAGAGCCGCCTGACCCCACCATGGGCCCGTCGCATTGCGGCGCGGTTTTCCTTTCCTGAAAGGGGGCTTTGATGGCGACGATTGTTCTTTCTGCGGCAGGTATGGCGCTGGGTGGGTCCATCGGTGGCACCACGCTTGGCCTGTCGAACGCGGTGATCGGGCGCGCCATCGGCGCGACCTTGGGCCGTGTCATCGACCAGCGCGTGATAGGCGGATCGGATGCGGTGGAAACAGGCCGCATCGACCGTTTCCGTCTAACCGGCGCGTCCGAGGGCTCTGCCATCCCGCAAATCCACGGGCAAATGCGTGTGGGTGGTCAGGTCATCTGGGCCACGCGGTTCCTTGAGAGCACGACCACCACTGGCGGCAGCGGCAAGGGTTCCCGTCAGCCGAGCGTGACGAACTATGCCTATACCGTCAGCCTCGCCATCGCGGTCTGTGAGGGGCCGATCACCCGCATTGGGCGCATCTGGGCCGACGGGGTAGAGATCGCCGCCGATGACCTGACCCTGCGGGTCTATAAGGGCGGCGAAGACCAGCTCCCCGATCCAAAAATCGAAGCGGTCGAGGGCACAGGCAACGCGCCCGCCTATCGCGGCACCGCCTATGTGGTGATCGAAGACCTGCCCCTTGGCCTATTCGGCAACCGCATCCCGCAGTTCTCGTTCGAGGTGGTGAAAACCAGCGCCGACGACATCGCGCAAAAGGTCCGTGGCGTGGCCCTCATCCCTGGAACGGGGGAATACGCGCTGGCCACAACGCCGGTGACGGTGAACGACGGGCTGGGGTCCTATCGGTCGCTCAACGTCCATACGGCGGCGGGCAAGGCGGATATTGAGGTGTCTCTGGATGCCCTGACGGATGAGGCGCCGAACCTCGCGACCGCCTCGCTGATCGTGTCGTGGTTCGGCGATGATCTGCGCTGCGGGTCCTGTCGTATCGGTCCACGGGCAGAGACGCTAGGCCCCGATCCAATCGACATGCCGTGGCAGGTGAGCGGGGCCGACCGCGCCACCGCTGGCCTTGTCCCTTATGCCGATGACCGCCCCGTTTACGGCGGCACGCCCACCGACCAATCCGTGGTGCAGGCGATCCAATCCCTGACCACACGCGGCATCAGCCCCGTGTTCTACCCCTTTGTTCTGATGGAGCAATTGTCGGATAACGCTCTCCCCGATCCGTGGGGTGGCGCGACACAGCCTGCGCTGCCGTGGCGCGGTCGGATCACGCTGTCGCTTGCGCCCAACCAACCCGGAACGCCCGACCAAACCGCCCTCGCAGAGGCCGAGGTCACGGCGTTTTTCGGCACCGCGCAAGCCAGCGATTTCGCGATCAACGGCACATCGGTCACCTACACTGGTCCAGCGGAATGGAGCTACCGCCGCTTCATCCTCCACTACGCGCACCTCTGTGCGGCGGCAGGCGGTGTCGGCGTGTTCTGCATCGGCTCTGAACTACGAGGCCTCACCGAAATTCGCGGGACAAACGGGTTCCCAGCGGTCGACCAATTGCGCCAACTTGGGGCGGAGGTCAAAGCAATCCTACCGAGCGCCAAAATCACCTATGCCGCCGACTGGTCCGAATATCACGGGATGCAGCCTGCGGGCACGGCGGATAAGGTGTTTCACCTCGACGCGCTCTGGGCCGATCCGAATATCGATTTCATCGGGATTGATAACTACCTGCCGCTCTCTGATTGGCGCGATGGGTTGGATCACCTTGACGCGCATTGGGGCGATATTCGCAACCTTGATTACCTGCGTTCCAACGTTGAGGGCGGTGAACTCTACGATTGGTATTACCACTCGCCCGAGGCCCGCGCCGCGCAAATCCGCACGCCGATCACCGATGGTGAGGGCGAGCCTTGGATTTGGCGACCCAAGGACATTCGCAATTGGTGGTCCAACCCCCATTACAACCGCATTGGCGGCGCTAAAGACGCGACTCCGACCGACTGGGTGCCCATGTCGAAACCCATCGTCTTTACCGAATACGGCTGTGCGGCGATTGATAAGGGGACGAACCAGCCGAACAAATTCCTCGACCAGAAATCGTCGGAGTCGGGCCTGCCGTATTATTCGACAGGGGGGCGCGATGATGCCCTGCAAGCGGCCTATATCACCGCGATCCACGACCACTACGCGGACCCAAGCACGAACCCTGTGTCGCCCGTTTACGGTGGCGCGATGGTGGATATGTCGCTGGCCTGCCTTTGGGCTTGGGATGCGCGGCCTTATCCTGCGTTTCCCAACAATCGCGACCTCTGGTCGGATGGGGTGAATTACGCCCGTGGCCATTGGATGAACGGTCGTTTGTCGGCCCGTAGCCTTGCCCAAGCGGTGGCTGACATCTGCCAGCGTGCAGGGGTGGCAGAGGTCGATGTGAGCCGCCTCTATGGTGTGCTGCGTGGATATATGATCGACCAGACCGACACGGCGCGGGCCGCCTTGCAGCCGTTGATGTTGGCCTATGGGTTTGATGTGACCGAACGGGATGGGAAGCTGACCTTTGTCACCCGCACGCCAACGCATGGGGTGACGCTTTCCCCTGATGATCTGGTGATCGGCGATCGGTTCTCTGCCATCGAACATATCCGTGCACCCGAGGCCGAAGTTGCGGGTAGAATCCGTCTGTCCTACGTGGGTGCCGACGGCAGCTATGACACCCGTCTGGCCGAGGCGAGCCTTGCGAGTGGGGCGCAGTCTGTTGCGCGGTCCGAGGCGGGCGTTGTCCTGACCTCAGCTGAGGCGAGCCAGATCACAGACCGTTGGTTGACCGAACAGCGTATGGCCCGGGACACGGTGACATTTGCCCTGCCGCCCTCGCGGATTGATGTCGCTGCAGGGGATGTCGTGACCTTGAGCGGTGACAGCTATCGTATTGATCGGATGACACAATCCTTGGGCCAAGAGGTGGAGGCGACGCGGATTGATACCGAGGCCTATATCCCGTCCTTGGTCGATGATCTGGCAGAGACGGTTGCACCGATCACGGCGCCTTTGCCAGTGACGGGCGTGTTCCTTGACCTGCCATTGCTCACGGGAACAGAGATCGCCCATGCCCCGCATTTTGCGGCGACGGCGGTCCATTGGCCGGGTGCGGTCGCGCTCTATCATTCGGAAACCGACAGCGATTATCGGCTCGCCGTCACTGCAGAGCGGCCTGCCACGATTGGCACCACGTTGACCCCGCTTGACCCCGCGATGGCGGGACGGTGGGACCATGGGGCGGCGCTTCGGGTGCAATTGGTGCGGGGGGAGCTTTCCTCGACCGATCGCTTGGGCGTTCTGTCGGGCCGAAATGCGATTGCCATTGGGGATGGCAGCGCGGACGGCTGGGAGGTGTTCCAGTTCCAAGAGGCCGTGCTCGTTGCGCCGAACACCTATGACCTGCGGTTGCGGCTGAGGGGGCAGCAGGGAACGGAGGCGCTATTCCGTCCTGCGGGATCAATGGTGGTGCTCTTGGACGGGGCGCTCGTTCAGCCCGATTACCCGAGCAGCCTGCGCGGTGTCACACGCAGCTACCGCTTTGGTCCTGCGACCCGTGGCTATGATGATCCGACCTATCAGACCGTCACGAGCGGGTTCGCGGGCACGGGGCTGCGGCCTTATCCCGTGTGTCATCTGACCTCGACGGGGGAGGTGACGACTTGGGTGCGGCGAACGCGGGTGGATGGCGATAGCTGGGACGCGGCAGAGGTGCCCTTGGGCGAGGATCGCGAAGCCTATGTGGTGCGGATCTTTGGCTCTGGCGACCTGAAACGCGAGGTGATCGTAGCTGTGCCAGAGTTCACCTATTCGTCCGCTGATAAGGCCGCGGATGGCGTGACAGGCGGCTACACCCTGCAGGTCGCGCAACTGTCGGACCGTTATGGCGCGGGGCCGTATCGGTCGCTTTGGGTGGCGTGATGCGAGCGGTGTTGCTGGCTGATCTGGAACAGGGTGCGCGGGCATTGCTTGCGCGCCCTGACCGCGATTGGCCAGACCTCGCGGCTATGATGATCGATCAGGCGCGGTTTGCCGATAAATACCGAAAACGGACGGGGCGGGCGCATCCTGACTGGGGTAATGGGACGCTCCATGACCGCGCCATCCGATTGCCTCGCGCACCTATCCGCTACCCAACCCCAGAAGGGTTTCACAACGCGCTAAGTGTTTTACTGCAAACCTATATCGCCTCGCGCCATCAAAATCGGTGATATGGTCGATCACGGGTTTATTCTTGGACGAAATGTCCTAAGTAGGATAATCTGACGCGAGAAAACGCAGGAGCCTGACCATGGCAAACCCGAAAACAAAACTGGCTGAAATCGATCCCGTCTGGGACCGTATCTGTTCGGAAGCAGAGGAGGCGATCAAAAGCGAACCTCTGATGGGGAGCCTGCTGCACCAATGTATCCTGCACCATCATCGGTTTCAGGACGCGCTGGCCTACCGCGTGTCGATGAAGCTTGCTTCGGCTGAGATGTCGGAGCAATTGCTGCGCGAGATCGCGGATGACGCCTATGAGGCCGCACCCGATCTGACCGCTGCGGCGCGTGCGGACCTAGTCGCGACCTATGAGCGTGACCCAGCTTGCCACCGATTCCTGCATCCTCTCCTTTATTTTAAGGGGTATCAGGCGGTTCAGGCCTATCGTTTGGGCCATTACCTCTGGCAGCAGGGGCGCAAGGATATGGCGTATTTCCTACAGATGCGCATCTCAGAGACGTTCGGCGTTGATATTCACCCTGCGGCCCGTATCGGTCGTGGGATCATGATTGACCACGCCCATTCCATCGTGATCGGTGAAACGGCTGTTGTTGGTGATAACGTATCGCTCTTGCACACTGTGACGCTGGGCGGCACGGGCAAAGAGGACGAGGATCGTCACCCGAAAATCGGTGATGGTGTGTTGATCGGCGCTGGGGCGTCGGTGCTCGGCAATATTAAGATCGGGGATCGTAGCCGTATCGCTGCGGGCTCTGTCGTGTTGAGCGATGTGCCTTGCTGCAAGACCGTGGCGGGTGTCCCCGCCAAGATCGTCGGAGAAGCTGGATGTGACCAGCCCTCCGTCTCTATGGATCAACTGCTGAAAAAATGCATGGGAGAGGGTTAACCCTCTCCTTCACCCACCAGCTGGTCGTAGGCCTCTAGCGCCTTCATCCCATACATATATGCAGGTCCGCCGCCCATCAGGATGCAGGTGGCGATCGTTTCTTCTAGCTCTGCGCGGGTTGCCCCTGCGCGGACGGCGCCCTGTAGGTGGAACCCGATGCAATCGGCGCAATGGGTCACGATGCCCACGACAATCGCTTGTAATTCCTTGTGTTTTACCGACAACGCGCCGTCATGCAGCACCGCGCGGTGCATATCGGTAAAGGCCTTGCCCACGTCGGGTTGGGCCTTGCGGAAGTCTTTGGTCAGTTTGGTGGTGTTGGCTAGGTAGTCTTTCCAGTCCATGTCGCGCCTCTTTTGATTGGTCACCCGATGCATAGCAGTCTGGCGGGGGCAAACCTTGCGATAGATCAAAGAGTTGGAATGTTTTTTGACGGCCCTTGCGGGGGCGCAAAAAACGGGGTTCAGTTCGGGCAAAAGACGGAGACACCAGATGATCATTCGCGATGCCACCGATGCCGATGCGGGCTTTCTCACGCAGATTTATAACCACGAGGTTCTGAATGGCACCGCGCTCTGGACGGATATCCTCGTGGATGAGGCGAACCGTCTGGCGTTTCTTGCAGAGCGGCGCGCGGCGGGGTTTCCTGTGTTTATCGGAGAGGTCGATGGCGTGGCGGCGGGATATTCGACCTACGGCACGTTTCGCGGCAAGGATGGCTATGATCTGACCGTCGAACATTCGGTCTATCTTCTGCCAGAGTATCAAGGGCAGGGGCTGGGGCCGAAACTGATGCAGGCGATCATTGATCGGGCGCGGGAACAGGGGCTCCATGCGATGATCGCGAGTGTTGAGGCGGGGAACACAGGGTCCGTCCGACTTCATGAACGCATGGGATTTGTAGAGGTCGCGCGGATGCCGCAGGTCGGTAAGAAATTCGGGCGATGGCTGGATATGTTGTTCTTGCAACTGACCTTGGATGATCGGGAGAAACCTTAGTCATTTGTTTCAAGACCTTTTCCGAACGCGTTAGTCGCAAAAAAATTGTAAGAAAAATATTGACTACTTTAGGTTGAGTTGTGACCCTTTGTGCGTTGGAAATTGCATAAGTAGGGGGTTTCACATGAGTGAAGTCATTATTTACGACCGTTCTGTCCTCATCACAGATAAGAAAGATATCGAAAAATTCTTAGCAGACCCAAAGGCCTTCTTGCAGGAAGTTGGCGCTTTGGACGGTATTCCCGAGTTCAATGGGGTTGCTTGGTTAGACGGTAAAGCGATTAGCAGTTCCGATTTAAAGAGCTTTGAGGAAGATGATTATGTTGGGATCAAATGTTCCCACTTAGGTATTCCTTATCGCGACTACTGCAATTGGCAGTCCTGCCGTATCAAATAAAAAACGCCCCCGAAATCGGGGGCGTTTTCGTATCAATAGAGTGCTGATTAGGCCAGCATTGCAATCGGGTTTTCGAGGTTCGCTTTGATCGCCTCGAGGAGTTGTGCGCCCAGTGCGCCGTCGATCACGCGGTGGTCAACGGAGAGGGTGACGGACATGACTGTCGCCACTTTGATCTGGTCGTCAGCGCCAACCACAGGTTTCTTCACGCCCGCGCCAACGGCGAGGATGCCAGAGTGCGGTGGGTTGATGATGGCGTCGAAGTTGTCGATGCCGAACATGCCGAGGTTGGAGATCGCGAAGGACCCGCCCTGATATTCATGCGGCGCGAGTTTGCGGTCGCGGGCACGTTTGGCGAGGTCTTTCATCTCTGCCGACAGAGTCGAGAGCGATTTGCTGTCCGAGTTTTTGAGAACTGGGGTGAACAAGCCGCCTTCGATGGCTACAGCCACAGCCACGTCGGAGTTTTTGAACTTCAGCACGCGGTCGCCAGCCCAAACAGCGTTGGCTTCTGGGATCTGTTGCAGGGCCAATGCGCAGGCTTTGATGATGAAATCGTTGACCGAGAGCTTGACGCCACGGTCGCCGAGTTTCGCATTGAGCTGGGCGCGGAAGGCAAGCAGGTCGTCCAGTTCGATGTCGCGGCGCAGGTAGAAGTGCGGAACCGACTGCTTTGCCTCGGTGAGGCGAGCAGCGATGGTTTTGCGCATACCGTCGAGTTTAACTTCCTCGAAATCGGTGCCTTCGTACATTTTGAGCACGGCATCGGTGGACGGACCTTGGGCCATGGCAGCAGCAGGAGCCGCAGCCTTGGGAGCCTCGGTCGCAGCGGCAGCAGGAGCGGCAGCTTTGGGTGCAGCGGTTGCACCTTCAACGTCCGATTTCACGATGCGACCACGCGGGCCAGAGCCAGCGATGGCAGACAGGTCGAGACCTTTTTGACCTGCGATGCGACGCGCGAGCGGCGATGCAAAGACGCGGTTGCCGTCTTTGACAGGTGCTGCTGGGGCAGGAGCCGCAGCAGCCGGAGCAGCCGCCGCAACAGGGGCCGCAGCCTCAGGAGCCGCAGCAGGTGCAGATGCGCCCGCTGCTGGAACCTCTTCGCCCTCTTCGACGAGGATCGCGATCAGGCTGTTGACCTTAACGCCTTCGGTGCCCTCAGCGATGACGATCTTGCCAACGATGCCTTCGTCCACGGCTTCGAATTCCATGGTGGCTTTGTCGGTTTCGATCTCAGCGATGATGTCGCCCGATTTTACTTCGTCGCCCTCTTTGACCAGCCATTTGGCCAGCGTGCCTTCCTCCATCGTGGGGGACAGGGCGGGCATGAGAATTTCTGTAGCCATTTCTCTGTCTCCTTAGCGGTAGGTGACTTGCTTCACGGCGTCGATGACTTCAGCCGTGGTGACAAGAGCGTGCTTTTCGAGGTTTGCCGCGTAGGGCATCGGAACGTCCTTGCCGGTGCAGTTCAGGACAGGCGCGTCGAGGTAGTCGAACGCGTGGGTCATGACATATGCTGACAGGTGGTTGCCGATAGAGCCAACGGGCCAGCCTTCCTCAACCGTGATCATGCGGTTGGTCTTCATCACCGATGCAAGCACGGTGTCGTAGTCCAACGGACGCAGGGTGCGCAGATCGATGACTTCAGCGTCGATGCCTTCTTCGGCCAGCTTTTCAGCGGCTTCGAGGGCGTAGGTCATGCCGATGCCGAAGGACACGATGGTCACGTCGTTACCAGAGCGGCAGACTTTGGCCTTGCCGAACGGGATGGTGAAATCGTCGAGCACCGGAACCTCGAACGATTTACCGTAGAGGATTTCGTTTTCGAGGAAGATCACAGGGTTCGGATCGCGGATCGCCTGTTTCATCAGACCTTTGTAGTCAGCAGCCGAGTAGGGCATGACGACCTTGAGGCCAGGGATTTGCGCATACCATGCAGCGTAGTCCTGAGAGTGCTGAGCGCCCACACGAGCCGCTGCACCATTCGGGCCACGGAAGACCATCGGCGCACCCATCTGACCGCCAGACATATAGAGGGTCTTCGCAGCCGAGTTGATGATGTGGTCGATGGCCTGCATCGCAAAGTTGAAGGTCATAAACTCAACGATCGGTTTCAGACCGCCGAATGCAGCACCCGTTGCGATACCTGCAAAGCCGTGTTCGGTGATCGGGGTGTCGATGACGCGCTTAGAGCCGAATTCGTCCAGCATACCTTGGGAGATTTTATACGCCCCTTGGTATTCGCCAACTTCTTCACCCATGAGGAATACGTCGGGGTCACGGCGCATTTCTTCGGCCATCGCGTCACGCAGAGCTTCGCGGACGGTCTGGGTTTTCATCGGGGTGCCTTCGGGCCAGTCGGGGGACTGGTCGACCTTGGGTGCCGCAGGAGCGGCCGCCGCAGGGGCAGGGGCCGCTGCAGCAGGGGCAGCAGCCTCAGCCGCAGGAGCCGATTGACCAGCGTCCGCAGGAACCTCTTCACCCTCTTCAACGAGAACAGCGATAGCAGTGTTCACTTTGACGTTTTCGGTGCCTTCAGCGATCAGGATTTTGCCCATGATGCCTTCGTCGACAGCCTCGAACTCCATCGTCGCTTTGTCGGTTTCGATCTCTGCGATGATGTCACCCGCAGAAATGGTGTCGCCCTCTTTTTTCAGCCATTTGGCCAGAGTGCCTTCTTCCATTGTCGGAGAGAGGGCGGGCATGAGAATTTCGGTTGCCATGTGTGATGTCCTCTCTCGATCTTACGCGTAAATGTCGGTCCACAGCTCATCAAGAGCTGGTTCCGGGCTGGTTTTTGCGAATTCGGCGGACTCGTTCACGATGTCTTTGATTTCCTTGTCGATCTTCTTCAGATCGTCCTCGGAAGCATGGCTGCCCGTGAGCAACATCGCGCGGATCTGTTCGATCGGGTCACGCTCTTCGCGCATTTTCTGCACTTCTTCGCGGGTCCGGTATTTCGCAGGGTCCGACATGGAGTGGCCACGGTAGCGATAGGTTTTGACCTCTAGGATGTAGGGGCCTTTGCCTGCGCGGCAGTGCGCAACAGCGCGTTCGCCAGCCTCTTTGACGGCGAGGACGGACATGCCGTCAACTTCTTCGCCTTTGATGCCGTAGGCTTCGCCGCGACCGTAGAGCGAGGTCGATTTGGTCGAACGGGCAACAGAGGTGCCCATAGCGTATTGGTTGTTCTCGATGACGAAGATCACCGGAAGGTCCCAGAGTTCCGCCATGTTGTAGGTCTCGTAGACCTGACCTTGGTTCGCAGCGCCATCGCCGAAGTAAGCGAAAGTGACGTTGTCGTTGCCACGGTATTTGTCCGAGAAGGCCAGACCTGCACCAAGCGGCACCTGAGCGCCAACGATGCCGTGGCCGCCGTAGAAGTGCTTTTCCTTGGAGAACATGTGCATGGAGCCGCCCTTACCTTTGGAGTAGCCACCTTCGCGGCCGGTAAGTTCTGCCATCACACCGTTTGCGTCCATACCACATGCGAGCATGTGACCGTGGTCGCGGTAGGAGGTGACGCGTTTGTCGCCCTCTTTGGTGCAAGCTTCGAGGCCGACGACGACCGCTTCTTGACCGATGTAGAGGTGACAGAAGCCGCCGATAAGACCCATGCCATAAAGCTGGCCGGCCTTTTCTTCGAAGCGGCGGATGAGAAGCATGTCACGGTAGTAGCTCAGCAGCTCTTCCTTGGACACGTTTGCCTGTGCGGCTGGTTTTCTAGCGGCCATAGGTCCTCCGTCCTGTGATGGCGATAGTTTAGTGTTAAACTATCTATACAGGATTGGGATTTATAAAGCGAGTGTCAATATCGGTCAGCGGTGGATAGGTGGGTTGCACAGCGTGCAAGGCAGCGTGAAGCCCCTGTAAACAAAGGGCGAAACGGGGGCTCTGCCCCCTCGGCTGCGCCTTCACCCCCGGGATATTGGGGGCACAAAGGCAGGATTATCGGGTGATTACGATCTCGTCCGTGCGGACCATGCCGAGAACATCGCGAGCGCGTTCGTCGAGAAGGTCAAGGTCGAGGTAATTGTCAGAGAGACGGCGGGTGAGGTTTTGCATATGCGCGACTTCGACGTTCAGCGCGTCGAGGTCGGCCTGCAATTCACGGGCTTGGGCATCAATTTCAGCGCGACGGAACACGCCGTATTCACCCTGCACAGCGGCAAAGGTGAAGTAGAGACCCAGAAGGATCAAAACTGTGAAGTAAATAACAGAGCCCATAGCGGGCCGTGCGCTGCGATTCATAATATGCCTCAAAATCACCTCTGACGGGTGTTGGCGCTAGATTCGCACATCTGATTCGCTTTGTGAATCCCCCAAAGGGTTATTTCACAAAGTTTTTTCGAGTAGAGTCAGGAAAGAAACAGGGCGCCCGAAGGCGCCCCGATGTGACATTAGCCTGCAACCGAGGCGTCGTAGATCGAGCCAACCGATGCGGCGAGCATGGCGTCGAATTCCGCATCAGACTGTTTGGCCGAGAGGCCTTCGGTCAGGCCGCGCGAGAAGGAGGCGATCATGCCTGTCTGTTTCGACAGGAGGTCGTTTGCATCCTTACGGGAGTAGCCACCCGAGAGGGCGACGACTTTCATCACGCGGGGATGATCGACGAGCGGTTTGTAGAAGTTTTCGACCGAAGGGAGCGAGAGTTTCAGCATCACCTGTTTGTCGGCGGGCAGAGCGTCCAGCTGAGCGAGGATTTCGTCGCGCAGGATGGTTTCGGCCTCGGCCTTATCGGCGATGGTGATGTTCACTTCGGGCTCGATGATCGGCATCAGGCCGTGCGAGAGAACCTGCATACCGATTTCAAACTGCTGCGCGACGACGGCTTTGATGCCTTCGGCGTTGGCTGCGTTGATGACAGAGCGTTCTTTGGTGCCAAAGATGCCTTTGGTCACGGCGCGGGCGAGCAGGGTGTCGAGCTCTGGCATCGGTTTCATCAGTTGAACGCCGTTTGCCTCGTCTGCGAGGCCCTTGTCGATTTTCAGGAAGGGCACGACCGACTTTGCGTTCCAGAGGAATTCAGCGGTCGGGGTGCCGTCAATGTCGCGGTCCATGGTCATTTCAAAGAGGATCGCGCCGACGATTTTGTCGCCCGTGAAGGACGGAGATTTGATAATCCGCGACCGCATCTGGTGGATCATGTCGAACATCTCGGCGTCGCCGTTGTATTCGCTTTCTTCAACACCGTAGAGGCGCAGGGCCTTGGGGGTCGAGCCGCCACTCTGGTCGAGAGCTGCGATAAAACCTTTGCCTTCGGATACCTTAGCGGCCATCTGCGGGTTCATTACTAAATCCTCGTGAAATATTAAGAATTTTTAAGGCCTTAAACGGCCTGCGCCCCGCTTGTAGGAAAGCGGGGCGCAGGTTGCAAATGTGATAGCGATAACGATTATTAGGATAACGCTATCACTGTTCACTTTCTTTCAAAATGCTTCATCCCAGCGCTGCGACGCCAGGGAGGACCTTGCCTTCCATCCATTCAAGGAAGGCACCGCCAGCGGTGGAGATATAGGTAAAGGCCTCTGCGGCGCCGGCTTTGTTCAGGGCGGCAACGGTGTCACCCCCGCCCGCGACGGAGACGAGTTTGCCAGCCTTGGTCAGTTCTGCCGCTTTTTTCGCGGCGGCGTTGGTGGCGGCGTCAAAGGGTTCGATTTCGAACGCACCGAGCGGGCCGTTCCAGATCAGGGTTTCGGCGCGGTCGAGCACTTCGCTGATGTAGGCAACGGTTTCGGGGCCAGCGTCGAGGATCATCGCGTCAGAGGGGACTGCATCAGGCGCAACGGTTTCGTTGTCAGCGTTGGCTTTGAACTCGCGGGCGACGACGACATCGCGGGGCAGGATGATTTCGCAGCCAGCATCGGCGGCTTTGGCGAGGATGTCACGAGCGGTATCGGCCAGGTCATGTTCGCAGAGCGATTTACCGACGTTGATACCTTGGGCAGCTAGGAAAGTATTCGCCATACCGCCGCCGATCACGAGGTGATCGACTTTGCCAACGAGGTTGCCAAGAAGGTCGAGCTTGGTCGAGACTTTCGCGCCGCCAACTACAGCCACAACGGGACGCACGGGCGAGCCAAGCGCCTTTTCCAGAGCGCTGAGTTCTTCGGCCATCAGGCGACCCGCGCAAGAGGGCAGGAGGTGTGCGACACCTTCGGTGGTGGCGTGGGCACGGTGCGCGGCAGAGAAGGCGTCGTTGCAGTATATATCGCCCAAGGTCGCGAGGTATTTCGCCATCTCTGGGTTGTTCTCTTCTTCCATCGGGGTGAAGCGGGTGTTCTCAACCAGCACGATGGTGCCGTGGGTGAGGGCTTTCATCTCGTCGGCGTTGGGCACTTCGATGAAGGTCACGGACGATCCCAGAGCGGCCTCAAGCGCGGGAAGGGTCACGCGGAGCGACATTTCGGGCACGACTTTGCCTTTGGGACGACCAAAGTGCGCGAGGAGGATCGGAATACCGCCAGCGGCAACGATGTCTTTGACTGTGGGCACGATGCGGTCAATGCGGGTTGTATCGGTCACAACGCCGTTTTCGACGGGGACGTTGATATCCACGCGCACCAGAACGCGTTTTCCATTGAGGTCCATATCGTCGAGTGTTTTCCAAGCCATCTGCGCCTCCGTCAAATCTTGGGTTGATATCTGATAGCGGTATCCTCGTTATCGCCTTTCAACGCAAGGTCTGGGAGCATCCCTTGGCAAGGACGTGCAAGAGGCTTATGTCAGTGTGCAAAGAACGCGAAATCAAGGAGGTCCCCGTGGCCGATATCAAAGACCCTGAAAACACAGTGATCATCGAGCTCAAAGACGGTCAGGTTGTGATTGAACTTCTGGCTGACGTTGCGCCCGCACATACCGCCCGCATGAAAGAGCTGGCACGCGCTGGCAAATACGACGGCGTTGTGTTCCACCGCGTGATCGATGGTTTCATGGCGCAAACTGGCGACGTAGAGCACGGCAACATCGACAGCGATGCCTACAACAAAAACCGCGCGGGCACAGGTGGTTCGGACCTGCCTGACCTTCCTGCAGAGTTTTCGCGTCTTCCGCACGATCGCGGCACGCTGGGTGCGGCCCGTTCGATGAACCCGAACTCGGCCAACAGCCAGTTCTTTATCAACTTCAAAGACAACCATTTCCTGAATGGCCAATACACCGTCTACGGTCGTGTGCTGTCGGGCATGGAATTTGTTGACAAGATCGTTCGTGGCGAACCGCCCGTCGATCCCGACAAAATGATCAGCGTGAAAGTGGCAGCAGATGTATAAGCTCGCGTGTGTTCTGACCTTGGTGGCTGGCCCTGCGCTGGCAACTGGGTTGGATGTGACCGTTTCGGGTCAAGCAAACGGCACGTTCCATATCGACCTTCTCGACGATGTCGCGCCTCAGCACGTGGCGCGGATCACCGAACTGGCGAACCAAGGGCTCTATAATGGCGTGGTGTTCCACCGCGTGATTGACGGCTTTATGGCGCAGACGGGTGACGTAGAGTTTGGCCGTATGGGCGGCGACATGTCGATGGCGGGTATGGGTGGATCGACCCTGCCTGATCTTCCGGCGGAGTTCTCGGCCCTGCCGTTCGACCGTGGTGTCGTTGGTATGGCGCGCGCGGCTGATCCGAACTCGGCCAACAGCCAGTTCTTTATCATGTTCCAGCCCGGCTATTTCCTGAACGGCGATTACACCGTTGTGGGCACTGTGACCGAAGGCATGGACGTTGTGGATGCGATTAAGCGCGGTGAAGGCGCAAACGGCGCCGTGATCGGTCAGCCTGACATGATGGCAACGGTGACTGTGACTGAGTGATCGGTTCAGACCTGTGAGATTGAGAGCGGGGGCCAGTGGTCCCCGTTTTTATTTGAAGTGATGGGGGCGCTGCCCCCAACCCCCCGGGATATTTGCGGCACAAAGGGGCAACGAAAAAGGCCGCCCGTTTGACGGGGCGGCCTTTGGTATTCTGAGAGGGGCTGATTAGATCAGTTTGCCCATCGCGACGGCAGTGTCTGCCATGCGGTTCGAGAAGCCCCATTCGTTGTCGTACCATGTCAGGATGCGGACCATGGTGCCGTCCATAACCTTGGTCTGGTCGAGCGCGAAGGTCGACGAATGCGGGTCGTGGTTGAAGTCGATCGAAACGTTCGGAACGCTGGTGTAGCCGAGGATACCTTTGAGCGCGCCGTTCGAGGCTTCAATGATGGCTTCGTTGATTTCTGCAACGGTGGTTGCGCGCGCGGCCTCAAACGTCAGGTCAACGACCGACACGTTCGGGGTGGGCACGCGGATCGCAACGCCGTCGAGTTTGCCGTTCAGCTCTGGCAGCACGAGGCCAACGGCCTTAGCAGCGCCAGTCGAGGTCGGGATCATCGACATCGCAGCCGCACGCGCGCGGTAGAGGTCCTTGTGCATGGTGTCGAGCGTCGGCTGGTCACCTGTGTAGGAGTGGATGGTGGTCATGAAGCCTTTGACGATACCAACCTTGTCGTTGAGCACTTTGGCCACAGGCGACAGGCAGTTCGTGGTGCAAGACGCGTTCGAGACAACCAGTTGGTCAGCTTTCAGCGTGTTGTGGTTCACACCGTAAACGATGGTGTTGTCTGCACCGCTCGATGGGGCAGAGACGAGAACGCGCTTTGAGCCGTTTTCAAGGTGGAACGCTGCTTTTTCACGGTCGGTAAAAATGCCAGTGCATTCCAGCGCGATGTCCACATCGCCCCACGGCAATTCTTTGGGATCGCGGATTGCGGTCACTTTGATCGGGCCACGACCGACGTCGATGGTGTCCTCGGTGGTGGTCACCTCACTCGGGAAACGACCGTGAACAGAATCGAAGCGGATCAGGTGTGCGTTGGTTTCAACCGGACCCAGATCGTTGATCGCTACAACCTCAATATCGGTGCGGCCGGATTCAACGATTGCGCGTAGGACGTTGCGGCCGATGCGACCGAAACCGTTAATTGCGACTTTGACTGCCATAAGATGTCCTCCAGAACGGGGTAATGTTGGCGCTAACTCTCTCCGTTGGCGCTAACATTGCGATTTCTCGCCAAAGGTCAACAGTGAATAGGGCAAAACCAGCGCAATCAGCGCCAGAATGCCAACCATTCTGTCAGATCAAACAGTTCTTTGAGGATAAACAGGGTGCCCCCGAGGCCGAGAGCCATATCGATGACGAAACCCGTCACGATCAACGCGAAAAGCGTGTAGGTCGTTGTGCTGTTCATGGCCACGGGTTTACCCCGCAGCCATGACGCTATGCAATTGATTAGTGAATGAGGCGGCCCATTGCGGCAGCAACGTCGGCCATACGTGCCGAGAAGCCCCATTCGTTGTCATACCAAGCCATGACGCGAACCATGCGGCCGACGACTTTGGTCTGGTCGGGGGCAAAGATCGACGATTCAGTGGTGTGGTTGAAGTCGATGGAAACCTTCTGTTCTGCGTCATAACCCAAAACCATGCCCATGTAGCCTTGGGCGGCTTCGCGGACGATTTCGTTCACTTCATCAACGGTGACCGATTTTTCGGCAATGAACGACAGATCAACGGCGGAGACGTTCGGGGTCGGGACGCGAACGGCGGAGCCGTCCAGTTTGCCCTTCATTTCAGGGAGAACTTCACCCAGAGCCTTAGCCGCACCCGTGGAGGTCGGGATCATCGCCATTGCCGCAGCGCGTGCGCGGTAGAGGTCTTTGTGACGGCGGTCGAGCGTCGGCTGGTCGCCGGTGTAGCTGTGGATCGTGGTCATGATGCCCGATTCAATGCCAATCGCGTCGTTGAGAACCTTTGCCAGCGGTGCAAGGCAGTTGGTGGTGCAAGAGCCGTTCGACACCATGCGGTCGTCGGCCAGCAGTTGGCGGTGGTTGACGCCATAGACAACGGTGCGCTGAACGTTGGTCGCAGGAGCCGAGATCAGAACCTTTTTCGCGCCGCGATCAAGGTGAACAGCCGACTTTTGACCGTCGTTGAAGTTACCAGTGCATTCCAGAACCACGTCGACGCCGGACCAGTCCAGTTCTTCGGGGTTGTAGGTCGACATGACTTCGATTGGGCCGCGGCCCAGATCCATGGTGTTGCCGCTCACCTTAACCGGAGAGCCAAAGCGGCCATGGACGCTGTCATATTTCAGCAGGTGTGCGTTGGTTTCAATCGGGCCAGTGGCGTTGATTTTGACAACTTGCACGTCATTGCGGGCAGCTTCGGTGATGTGGGCGAGGGTGCAGCGGCCAATGCGGCCGAACCCGTTGATGCCGATGGTAACGGTCATGTCGTTTTTCATCCTCTGCAGCGTCAGCGTTTGCAGGGTCTGTACTGGCATGCTGCCTTGCGGCAAAGAAAAATCTGCAATGCGTTTAATATGTTAGCGATAAAAGTATGGTTGGCGCAGGGGTTGGCGCTAACGGTTTGCGCCAACAGCGCGGGGTTGTCATACCGTGAGGATAACGATCCAATTGAAGAACGAATCTATAGGGGTGTGGGAATGAGTGGTTTACTGGCACTGCTCGACGATGTGGCGGGTATCGCCAAAGTCGCAGCAGCGAGCGTTGATGATGTGGCGGCTGCGGCGGCAAAGGCGGGGACGAAAACGGCGGGCGTTTTGATCGACGATGCCGCCGTCACGCCGAGTTATGTGACGGGTTTCAAGCCCGACCGCGAACTGCCGATGATCGGAAAGATCACGCTTGGGTCGCTGAAGAACAAACTGGTGTTCCTGCTGCCTATCGCGCTGTTGCTGTCGAATTTCCTGCCGCAAGCGATCACGCCATTGCTGATGCTCGGCGGGTCGTATCTGTGTTTTGAGGGGGCAGAGAAGGTGTTTCACCATTTCTTCCCGCACGGCGATCATAGCGTCGAAGAGGACATGGACATTAAAGATCCCGCCCATCTCGAAGAGGAAAAGGTCGCGGGGGCGATTAAGACCGACTTTATCCTCTCGGCTGAGATCATGACCATCGCGCTCTCGACGCTCGAGACGAGCAGCATCTGGATGGAGGCCGCGACGCTGGCTGTGATCGCTGTTGGGATCACCTTTGCGGTTTATGGCACGGTTGCGCTGATCGTAAAAGCGGACGATGTGGGCCTGCATATCGCGCAGAACGCACGGCTTGCGGTGACGCGTGGGTTTGGCCGCGGGATCGTTAAGGCGATGCCGCCGCTGCTAAAGGCGCTGTCGTTTATCGGGACGCTCGCGATGCTCTGGGTCGGTGGGAACATCATGATCCACGGGCTGCACGATCTGGGTCTGCACGCGCCTTATGACGCGATCCATCATCTGGCGGAGGTCGCGTCGCATAGCGTTGGCGTCGCTACGGGCTTTGTCGCCTGGGCGGTGACGGCGGCTTGTGACGGTGTGATCGGGGTGATCTACGGCATGGCGCTGATCCCTGTGGCGACCAAAGTCATTGGGCCACTGATTGCCAAGGTCACAGGATCATCTGCAGCGCATTAATCCAAAGTGACCGAGACAATGAAAAACGCCGCGCAGGATATGCGCGGCGTACTTGTTTTCGGGGATGTGCAGATTAGCCCAAGAGAGCTTTGACTTTTTCTGCAACAGCCTCGGCAGTGATGCCGAATTTTTCGTAGAGCGTCTCTGCCGGAGCGGAGGCACCAAAGCTGTCCATACCAACAAAGCCAGCCTTCTGTTCGCGGCCACGTTCGCCGAGCAGGTATTTGTCCCAGCCCTGACGCACAGCCGCTTCGACAGCCACGCGGACGGGGCCAGCGGGCAGCACTTTTTTGCGGTATGCTTCGTCCTGCTGGTCGAAGAGTTCCATGCAGGGAACGGACACAACGCGGGTGCCGATGCCAGCGGCTTCGAGGATGTCACGCGCTTTGAGCGCGATTTCGACCTCGGAACCAGTTGCCATCAGGATCGCCTGACGTTTGCCAGCTTCTGCGTCTTTCAGGACATATGCACCCTGAGCGACGAGGTTCTTTGCTTTGTGTTCGGTACGAACGGTCGGCAGGTTCTGACGCGACAGGGCGAGAACAGACGGGGTCTTGTCCTGAGTGAGCGCGATTTCCCATGCCTCTGCGGTTTCCACGGTATCTGCAGGACGGAACACGAGGGTGTTCGGGGTCGCGCGCAGCATCGCGAGGTGTTCAACAGGCTGGTGGGTCGGGCCGTCTTCGCCAAGACCGATGGAGTCGTGGGTCATGACGTAGACAACAGGCAGGTGCGACAGAGCCGAGAGACGCATTGCGCCACGGGCGTAGTCGGTGAAGCACATGAACGTACCGCCGTAAGGACGCACGCCGCCGTGCAGTGCCATACCGTTCATCGCAGCAGCCATACCGTGTTCACGGATGCCCCAGTAGACATAACGACCAGCGCGGTTTTCAGGATCGAATACGCCCAGATCACCGGTTTTGGTGTTGTTCGAACCGGTCAAGTCAGCCGAACCACCAACGGTTTCTGGCATGATCGGGTTCACCGCAGCCAGAACCATTTCCGACGACTTACGGGTCGCAACAGAGGGTGCCTTTTCGCTGATCTCTTTTTTCAGGGCGCGGATGGTAGCAGCGAGTTTCTTCGGCGCTTCACCAGCGAGCTGACGGTTGAATTCAGCTTGTTTGTTGGCCGAGAGCGCAGCAAATGCCGCTTCCCAGTCAGCGCGAGCCGCAGCACCGCGTGCACCGAAGGATTCCCACTGTGCCTTAACGTCTGCCGGGATTTCGAACGAACCCCAGTTGACGCCGTAGTTAGCTTTGGCGGCAGCGAGTTGCTCTTTGTCGGTTAGTGCGCCGTGACCTTTAGAGGTGTCTTGCGCAGCGTGGCCCAGTGCGATGTGGGTTTTGCAGGCGATCATCGACGGACGCGGGTCTTTTTTCGCTTCAACGATGGCTGCGTCGATCGCAACAGGATCGTGGCCATCGATTTCAACGACATGCCAGCCAGACGCGCGGAAACGTGCGACCTGATCGGTTTTGTCGGACAGCTCTACAGTGCCGTCGATGGTGATGTTGTTGTTGTCCCAGAACACGATCAGGTGCGACAGTTCGTGTTTGCCAGCCAGACCGAGAGCTTCTTGAGACACGCCTTCCATGAGGCAGCCGTCGCCAGCGATCACATAGGTGTAGTGGTCAACGATCTTTTTGCCGAAACGTGCGCGCTGGATTTCTTCAGCCATCGCGAAGCCGACAGAGTTCGAAATACCTTGGCCGAGCGGACCAGTGGTCACTTCAACGCCGTCGAGCAGGAAGTTCTCTGGGTGGCCAGCGGTTTTCGCGCCCCACTGACGGAAGTTCTTGATCTCGTCGAGCGATACTTCTGCGTAACCTGTGAGGTAGAGCAGGGAGTAGATCAGCATAGAGCCGTGACCTGCCGACAGAATGAAACGGTCGCGGTTCGGCCAGAGCGGAGCCTTGGGGTCGAAATTCAGGTGCTTTTCGAACAGCACAGTTGCCACGTCGGCCATGCCCATCGGCATACCAGAGTGGCCCGAGTTCGCAGCCGTAACGGCATCGAGCGTCAGGGTGCGGATAGCCGCAGCTTTCATCCAGTGATCGGGGTGCGCGGCGCGCAGGGCAGCAATATCCAAGTGTCCGGTCCTTTGCTGTTGGGCGATTGGTTTACAGCGTCATAACAGGGTGTCCTACAAGATCAAGCAGGACCGTTAAGTCATTGGCGATGTTCGTAGGCTGGGCCTTTGCCCTTGGCCTCGATTGACTTAGGCTTTGGAGAAGAGATCACGATTCGGGCCTGTCGCGTGGGCAATGGACCCTACCGACGTTATAGAAGCCCTAGGAGGACGCGCAGATGACCGAAATATCAGAGCTTGAAGGGCGCATTTCCGCTGCCCTCGACCGGATTCGCAGCGGCGTTTCTGCCTTGGAAAACAAAGCGGTAGTAACTGGTGGTGCACCTGCGGCGGCGCCTGCAGGGGATGACCGTGTGGCCCAGCTTGAGGCGGAATTGGCGGCGCAAAAGGACGTTAATGCCCAGCTGGAAGAGCGCGTTAAGGTGCTCAAATCCCGTCAGGACACAGTGATTGCGGAGCTGAACAGTGGCGCTGAGCGTGCGAAAGAACAGCTTCAATCGTTTGAGGCCGACCTGGAAAAATTGCGCGAAGAAAATGCGGCCCTTAGGGATGTGAGCGAAAATCTGCGTAAGGCGGCAGAGGCCGACGGGATTGATGCCGCGATGATCAACCGCGCGATGCAAGCCGAACTGGATGCGCTGCGGGCGCTGCGTGCTGCTGAGGCCGCTGAGGTCGCGACCATTTTGGCCGAACTGAAACCCTTGATCGAGGAGGCGAAATAATGCCGCAAGTCGAGATTAAAATCGGGGGTCGTTCGTTTGAAGTGGCCTGTCAGGAAGGCGAGGAATCGTTCCTGCAATCGGCTGCTGCGTTGTTGGATGCCGAAGCATCGAGCTTTGCCGCGCAAGCGGGCCGTATGCCTGAATCGCAGCTTTTGCTGATGTCGGGGTTGTTGCTGGCAGATAAGACCGTCGCGATTGAGGACCGTCTGCGCGAGGCCGAGGCCAAGATCGCGGAATTGGAACTTAAAGCCGCGAACCCTAAAGAAGTTGCCGTTCCTGTCGTTCCAACAGCTGTGACCGACACGCTCAAGGAACTCGCTGCGCGAGCCGAAGCGTTGGCGGATGAAGTGGACGACAAACTAAAGGCATAACTCATGCGTATTGCGGCGGCCCTTTTGGCGTTGTTGCCAGCAACAGGGCAGGCCGCAGGGCTGAGCCATTCGATCTATATCTGCGATCGAGAGATCAAATTGGATGTGGTCTATGTGCAGTCCGACGGCCCCGATCAGGCTATCGTGATGGCAGAGGGGCATATCGCCATGCTCTCTGCCGTGCCAAGCTCTGAGGGTAAACGCTATCGCAATTCGCCAGTGGCCTCTGACTATGTCTGGTGGGTCAAGGACCGCGAGGCGATGCTGGGCTGGTATGATGCGGGCACGGGCAACGAAGCAGTCGTTTACCAATCCTGCCGCCGCGTCTCAACCGAATGAAAAAAGGCGCCTCACTGGGCGCCTTTTCCATTAGATCGTCTGCGATTTACTGGTTCGCAGCGCGGATTTGGTCCGCTTTCTCTTTGTCGAAGGCAACGCCTTCTTTTTCAAAGAGCTCATCCAGTTCGCCCGAGAGGGTCATCTCTGTGATGATGTCGCAACCGCCCACGAACTCGCCTTTGACGTAGAGCTGCGGGATGGTCGGCCAGTCGGAGTATTCTTTGATGCCCTGACGGATTTCTTCGTCAGCCAGAACGTTCACGTCGGCATAATCAACGCCCATGAAGTTCAGGACGCCAGCAACGCGGGACGAGAACCCACACTGCGGCATGGTCTTTGTGCCTTTCATATAGAGCACAACGTCATTGGAGGTGACGGTTTCTTTGATTTTGTCAGCTGTCGACATCTGTCTTTCCTTAGTCCGGTGCCTTGGTGGTCAGTGCCAAAGCATGCAATTCGCCTTGTGATCCGTCCATTTTGCCCTTGAGCGCCGCGTAAACAGCGCGCTGCTGCTGGACGCGGTTCATATCGCGGAAGCTTGCGTCTTCGACGTAGGCAGCAAAGTGCTGACCGTCGTCGCCCTGAACCTGCACTTTGGCAGCGGGGAATGCTTCGCGGATTAGGCTTTCGATTTCTTCTGCGGTGATCGCCATTCGTGGGCCTCCTGTCTTACCTAAGATGTAGGACGGCGCGAGACGGGCCGCAAGCGATTAGCGATCGACAAATTCACGCATGTCGCTGAGGAAGGCGTCAAAGGCGGCTTTTTGCTCTGCGGTATCGGCCCAAAGGCGCGAGAGTTTCCGCAAGAGCCCCGCACGGCGGGCCTCTAATTCGGGCGGTAGATTGTAGGTTTCGGCGGCAACCAACATCGTCATGCGTTCATGGACGGGGCGCAGGTTCGCGAAATCGCGCATCATCGCAGGCAAGAGTTCGGGCGCATCGCGCCAGCTTTCGCCGTTGAAGCGTTCTTGGGTGACGCGCTGACCCGCGCCCGCGCAGTCATAGAGCGTGCAGCCCTTGAATCCGCGTGGTTCCAGATCGTCGTGGATGGTGCAGAGGTTTTTGCCCAGATTGGGGCAGGGCGTGCCTGCGGCCTTGTCGATGGCGAACATCGGGCCTTTGTCCAACACGAGGCTCACGCAGCAGAGTGCTGCGCAGTTCATGCAGTCGGATTTCAGGTCAGGGAGCGTCATCAATGGGCAGAGACGAAAAGGCCCGCGCGGTGGCGGGCCTGATCGGGTTTAGTGGATCGCGGCGTAGAACGACGACCGGAAGGTCTCGGTCAGTTCTGCGAGCGGTGCGGAGGACCCGCCCAAGCTCACGTCCGTGCCACCGAATTTACCAACGGTCTGCAGGGTCACACCTGCCTGACCTGCGGCGATCATCAGCGCCTCGGCCTTATCAAAGCTGCAAGCGATCAGGTAACGGCCCTGATCCTCACCAAAGAGGGTCGGGGTGTCGGATGCATCTACTGTGACACCAACGCCAGCAGCTTCGGCCATCTCGAACGCAGCGAGAGCCAGACCACCGTCAGCAAGGTCGGTGCAGGCGTTGATCAGCGCGCGGTTTGCGCGGATGAAATCGCCGTGGGCGGCTTCAGCGGCCAGATCGACATGCGGTGCATCTCCGTCTTCGCGGTTATACACCTCAGCGAGCAGAGCCGATTGACCGAGGTGACCAGCAGTTTCACCCAACAAGAGCAGAACGTGACCGTCACGCGCGGTGCCAAGGATCGCATCATCGAGGTTCTCGATCACGCCAACAGCGCAGATGGTCGGGGTCGGCAGGATGCCTTGACCATCGGTTTCGTTGTAGAGCGATACGTTGCCCGACACGATCGGGGTGTCGAGCGCGATGCAGGCCTCACCGATGCCCTGCAGGGCGCCAACGAACTGACCCATGATCTCTGGCTTCTCAGGGTTGCCAAAGTTCAGGTTGTCGGTGGTTGCCAGCGGCTTTGCCCCTACGGCAGAGAGGTTACGGTAGGCTTCGGCAACGGCTTGTTTGCCGCCTTCAACAGGGTTTGCCTTCACGTAGCGCGGGGTCACGTCCGAGGTGAAGGCGACAGCCTTATTGGTGCCGTGAATACGCACGATACCAGCGCCCAAGCCTGGTTTGCGAACGGTGTCGCCCATAACTTGGCTGTCGTATTGTTCGTAGACCCACTGTTTGCCAGCGTAGTTCGGGGACGAAATCAGCGCCTTCAGGCCGTCAATGGCGTCAACGGCAGGAACGTCTGCCATCGGTGCTGCCGCTGGGGTCGGAACCCACGGACGATCGTATTCGGGTGCCGAGGACGACAGTTCAGAGAGCGGCAGGTCCGCTTTGACTTCGTTGCCATGGAGGATGACGAAACGGTCTTCGGCGATGGTTTCACCGACGATTGCAAAATCGAGGTCCCATTTTTCGAACACAGCGCGGGCTTCGGCCTCAAGCTCTGGGTTCAGAACCATGAGCATACGCTCTTGGGATTCAGAGAGCATCATCTCGTAGGCGGTCATGTTGGGTTCACGCTGGGGAACGCGGTCCAGTTCCAGCTTGATGCCCAAGTGACCTTTGTCGCCCATTTCAACGGCGGAACAGGTGAGGCCAGCCGCACCCATGTCCTGAATAGAGATCACAGCGCCCGTGCGCATCAGTTCCATGCACGCTTCCATCAGGCGTTTTTCGGTGAACGGGTCACCAACCTGAACGGTGGGGCGTTTTTCCTCGATGGTGTCGTCGAATTCAGCCGATGCCATCGTCGCACCGCCAACACCGTCACGACCTGTTTTCGCACCGAGGTACACAACAGGCATGCCGACGCCAGACGCCGCCGAGTAGAAGATCTTGTCCGCGTCAGCGAGGCCAGCCGCGAAAGCGTTCACGAGGCAGTTGCCGTTATACGCGGGATGGAAGCGAACCTCACCACCAACGGTAGGCACGCCGAAACAGTTGCCGTAGCCGCCAACGCCCTCAACCACGCCGTTGACGAGCTGTTTGGTTTTCGGGTGATCCGGAGCACCGAAGGAGAGCGAGTTCATCGCTGCAATCGGACGTGCGCCCATGGTGAATACGTCGCGCAGAATGCCGCCAACGCCTGTTGCCGCACCCTGATAGGGTTCGATGTAGGACGGGTGGTTGTGGCTTTCCATTTTGAACACGATCGCCTGACCGTCGCCGATATCGACAACACCAGCGTTTTCGCCCGGACCGCAGATCACTTGCGGGCCTTTGGTCGGCAGACCGCGGAGCCATTTCTTGGACGACTTATAGGAACAGTGTTCGTTCCACATCGCAGAGAAGATGCCCAGCTCGGTAAATGTCGGCTCTCGTCCGATAATCTCGAGGATACGTTCATACTCATCTGGCTTGAGGCCGTGAGCAGCAATCAGGTCTTCGGTGATTTTCGGATCGTCCATGGTCTTTCCCCGCAGGCTGGAAGTGCCGTCCTATTAGGGCAAGCAGGCTTTGGGGGGAAGGCCCGCAGGTGACGCGAGGGCAAAAAAAAATCGCCGGGACGATGCCCGGCGAAGTCCAACAGGGAGGTTGAAGTGATGAGCGTATAAGCATCATCGGCTTCGAAGGCTCAAATAGGCAGCAGTTTGTGAACGATCAAGGAAAAACCCTATCAACTTGAGACATGCCCGCTATGCACTCACAGCATAGCTGGGATCAGGAGGGGGTCTCGTTATCGCGTATCTTGCGGCGGTGGTTGAATATTTCTTCTTGAACGAAGTCTCGAAATGCTGCGACGCGTTTCGATTGGCGCAGTTCTTCGGGGTAGGCGAGGAACACAGGAACCTCACCGGATTCGATTTCAGGCAGCACGCGGACGAGCTGTGGGAAGTCTTCGGTCAGGTAATCGGGCAGCACGCCGACGCCCAAATTCGCCAGAACCGCCTGCAATGCGCCAAAGTAGTTGTTCACGGTGAGCGTGCTGAGGACATCATAGCTCAGCAAATGCTGCACCAGTGTCGCGCCCGCCGAGACCTGAGCCGCATTGGGGCTCTGGCAAATCAGACGGTGGGCAGAGATTTCTTCGACCGTGGTGAGCGGTGCGTGCGTGTCGAGGTAGTCCTGAGTCGCATAGAGACGCATCCGAATGTTCATCAGACGTTTGCGGATCAGGTCGGCCTGTGACGGCTCTTTCATACGGATCGCAACGTCGGCTTCACGCATGGGTAGGTCGAGCACCCGCTCTTCGAGCATCAGGTCGATTTTGAGCTCTGGATATTTCTCGTAGAGTTTCGGCAAACGCGGCGCGAGCCACATGGTGCCAAAGCCCGTGGTGGTGGTCACTTTCAACTCACCGAACACTTCTTCTTCGCTGTCGCGAATACGCGCGGCGGCAGCCTCGAGCCGTTTGTTCATCGCGCGGGTGGCGTCGAACAAGAGTTCGCCTTGCTCGGTCAGGATCAGACCACGGGCATGGCGGTGAAAGAGGGTGGTGTTCAGAGATTCCTCAAGCGAGCGAATCTGACGGCTGACCGCAGATTGGGACAGGTGCAGGGTTTCGCCAGCGTGGGTCAGTGACCCTGCATCCGCAACTGCGTGAAAAATCCGAAGCTTATCCCAGTCCATCGTACTCTGTGCCCGCCTGTTTTACCGCTCACTACTATGTGCCCATTACCTACGGTCATAACAGCTATGCAACCTGATAGGCCATGAAAAACATAGGAGTAGGTGCGCTAACAGATAATTTGTAACGGAAATGCGAAATTAAAGGCAGTTTGCCCATATCCGGTGCCTTTTTGGTGAGCCGCTGGATATACCTGTTTCACTTTTAGGGAATCAGCCGAGACGATCCAAAATGCAGCGTTCTGACCGCCATGTGGCCCGCGATATCAGTTATGCCAGCGCCGTGGCGAACAGAGGGGGCCGCGTCCTTGTCCGCACGATGGAAAACGTCACGGGGCGGTTAAAGCTCATTCGGCAGGCCAAGGGCTATGACCGCGAGGTCGCTGAGGGTCGCGATTTCTGGCAGGTGATGGCCGAACGCTATCGGCTGGGGCTAGAGGTCACCAAAGGATCGCTGAGTGATATTCCCGCTGAGGGGCCTGTGGTCGTGGTGTCGAACCATCCCTACGGTATCCTAGATGGGATGATGATGGGGTTGATCCTGTCGGAACGGCGCGGCGGTGATTTCCGCGTCTTGGCCCATCAGGTTTTTCGCCGCTCTGCCGACCTCGAACGGGTGATCCTGCCGATCAGCTTTGACGAGACCAAAGAGGGCGCGCGGCTGAACCTTGAAACCCGCGCTGAAGCGATCCGATATCTTAAACAGGGCGGGGCGATTGGGATTTTCCCAGGGGGCACTGTTTCGACCGCGCACCGTGGGTTTGATCGGCCTCTGGACCCGATGTGGCGTAATTTCACCGCTAAGATGGTCGCGAAATCTGGGGCGACTGTGGTGCCGCTCTATTTCGATGGGCAGAACAGCCGCCTGTTCCAGCTTGCCAGCCGTTTACACTATACTCTGCGCATGGGGCTTTTGATCCGTGAATTTCGTGCGCGCGTCGGATCACGGGTCAAAGTCGCTGTCGGCGCGCCGATTTCGCCACAGGAGCTCGCCCCTTATGCCTCTGACCCCAAAGCGATGATGGATTTCCTTCGGGAACGGACGTATGCATTAAGTGAACGCCCCGATGGGACCAACCGTCTGGGCTTTGAATTCGAGGCGAAATACAGGAAACGCTAATGGCGGTCGGGGTTTTTGATAGTGGTTTGGGTGGGTTAACGGTTCTGGATGCATGCCAGAAGCGCCTGCCTGATGTTCCCTTTGTTTATTTCGGGGATAACGCCCATGCGCCTTATGGTGTGCGGGATGCCGACGATATCTATGACCTGACGACCAAAGCCGTCGCCCGCATGTGGGACGAAGGCTGCGACCTCGTGATTATCGCCTGTAATACGGCCTCTGCGGCTGCGCTGCGCCGCATGCAGGAATCATGGGTTCCGCGTGACAAACGTGTGCTCGGCGTTTTCGTGCCTCTGATCGAGGCGCTGACCGAACGGCAATGGGGTGATAACTCGCCGCCGCGCGAAGTTGAGGTGAAACACGTTGCGCTCTTCGCGACCCCTGCCACCGTGCGGAGCCGCGCGTTCCAGCGCGAACTGGCGTTCCGTGCGATCGGCGTGGACGTGGAAGCCCAAGCCTGCGGCGGCGTTGTGGATGCGATTGAGGACGGCGATATGATCCTCGCCGAAGCTCTCGTTCGGAGCCATGTTGAGGCGCTTCAGCGCAAGATGCCTGAACCTGATGCCGCGATCCTTGGCTGCACCCATTACCCGATCATGGAAAAAGAATTCCAAGACGCGCTGGGTCCGAACGTGAAGGTATTTTCCCAAGCGAACCTCGTTGCGGCGAGCCTTGAGGATTACCTGCAGCGTCGGCCTGAAATGCTGGGGGCAGGGACGGACACCGTTTATCTGACCACGGGCAATCCGTCGAAGGTCTCTGATCGCGCCACACAGTTCTTGCGACGAAAAGTCGAATTCATTTCGGCCTAATTCGGCAAACCCGCCGGTTGCGGTGGGGCTCACCCTTACCTATCTCACTCCTCAAACGGGAGACCCCTATGACTTATAACGTCGCTATTCTTGGCGCTTCTGGCTACACAGGCGCCGAACTCGTGCGGATCATTGCAACGCACCCGAGCCTGCAGATTGCCGCTCTTTCTGCGGATCGTAAGGCTGGCATGCAGATGTCGGACGTGTTCCCGCACCTGCGCCATCTGGACCTGCCGACGCTCTGCACGATTGATGAGATCGACTTTGATCAGATCGACCTCGCGTTTGCGGCGCTGCCTCATGGCCTGAGCCAAGCGCTCGTCCGTGATTTACCGAAAAACGTTAAAGTCGTGGACCTTGGCGCGGATTTCCGTCTGCGCGATCCTGCGGCCTATGAAAAATGGTATGGCGCACCGCATGTGGCGACCGACCTCCAGAAAGAAGCCGTTTACGGCCTGACCGAGTTCTACCGCGACGACATCAAAAACGCGCGTCTTGTGGCGGGCACGGGCTGTAACGCGGCGACGGTGCAATTTGCGCTGCGTCCGTTGATTTCGGGCGGGTTGATCGACCTTGATGACATCATTTGTGACCTGAAAAACGGGATCTCTGGCGCGGGGCGGAGCCTCAAAGAGAACATGCTCTTTGCGGAACGCTCCACCGATGTGATGGGCTATAGCCAAGGCGGCAAACACCGTCACTTGGGCGAGTTCGATCAGGAGTTCAGCCTTCTGGCTGGTCGCCCTGTTGAAATCATGTTCACCCCGCATCTGGTGCCTGTGAACCGCGGTATCCTTGCGTCCTGCTATGTGCGCGGAGATGCTCAGGCGATCCATGCGGCGCTGGTGGAACAGTATAAAGACGAGCCGTTCATCGTGGTGCTTCCTTTTGGCGCGGCTCCGTCGATGGGCAATGTGACGGGTTCGAACTATTGTCACATTGGTGTGGTAGGCGACCGCAAGTCCGAACGGGCGATGGTTGTCTCTACGCTCGATAACCTGAACAAAGGGTCGTCGGGTCAGGCTGTGCAGAACGCAAACCTCATGCTGGGGCTGCCTGAGACCGAAGGCCTGCTATTGGCACCGGTATTCCCATGAGTGGTCTGAAAAGCCTGAAAAAGAAACGTCGTATCCAGATCATCGTTCTGGCCTTTGTCGCGCTTGCGCTCTCGGCTGGACTGATCGGCTACGGGTTCCGCGATGGCATCAACTTTTACCGCGATCCGACCGACGTGATTGCGGCACCGCCCCCCGCTAACGAAGTGTTCCGCCTTGGTGGTCTGGTCGAAGAGGGGTCGCTGGTCCGTGGTGAGAGCGAGACGATCACCTTTAACGTAACGGACGGTGCAGAGGTTATTCCGGTAACCTATACGGGCATCCTGCCTGATCTCTTTGGTGAAAATCAGGGGATGATCGGTACGGGTAAATACGTGAACGGCACCTTCGAAGCCTCTGAAATCCTTGCGAAACATGACGAGGATTACATGCCGAAAGAAGTGCTCGACAGCCTCAAGGATTCGGGCCTCTACGTTGATCCGAACGCTGCTGCAGGCGAGAGTTAACCTTTGTCTGTCATGCTTGGCCTCAATCAAAAAGAGGCCGAGCTATGCAAACTGTCCAAGAGATTGCCAAAGGCATCGTCGCTCGTGAGGGTGGCTATGTAAACGATCCCGCCGATCCCGGTGGTCCCACGAAATTCGGCGTCACCCTCGCCACGCTGCAACGGTTGCGGCGTGATGTGACAGGGGACGGGCGCATTGATGACCGCGATGTGCGGGCGCTGCGCGAAACGGACGCCGTCGATATCTTCGTCGAACATTACTTCAACCAGCCACGGATCGGCGAATTGCCAGAGCCGCTGCAGGCGAGCGTGTTCGATATGTATGTGAACGCGGGCGCGGGGGCGGTGCGTATCCTGCAGCGGCTGTTGTGCGATATGCGTATCCCTGTCGCGATTGACGGGGTTCTGGGGCCGCAGACGATTACGGCGGCGCATCGCGGCTATGACGCTGCCCCTGATCATATCGTCGATGCCTACGGGATTGCGCGGCGCAATTACTATTACGCCTTGGCCGATGGTCGCCCATCGTTGCGCAAATTCGCAACGCGCAGGGACGGTGGCAAAGGTGGCTGGATCCTCCGCGCCGAAGCCTTTGTCAGCACGCGGTATCACCTCTCGGATGAGGCACATAAACAACGGGTGTCAGCATGGGGGTAATCGCACGCATCATGGACGCTCTGTTCGGGAATGGCCGCAACATCGTCAGGGAAACCGTTGGAATATTTTCAGAAAACACAGAGGCAGGCGCTGTGCGTGATGCCTCGGCCAAGGCTCAGGCGCGCGACCAGTTCGCAGCAGAGTTCAGGGGGGACCGCAAGGGACTGTTTGATCGGGTGATAGACGGGCTCAACCGTCTGCCCCGTCCCTTGTTGGCATTCGGAACGCTGGGGCTGTTCGTTATGGCGATGGTTGATCCGATCTGGTTTGCGGGTCGGATGCAGGGGATCGCGCTGGTGCCAGAGCCGCTCTGGTGGTTGATGGGCGCGATTGTGTCCTTCTATTTCGGTGCTCGCCATCAGGCCAAAGCGCAGGATTTTCAGCAGTCCGTCGCAGAAACCGCCGCCCAAGCCGCTGTTGTGACCTCGCGGGTCAAAGCGATTGAAGCGTTGGGCGCGGGGGCAACTTTCGCTGCCCCCGCAGCAGAGCCGAACCCCGCGTTAGAGGACTGGAGGGCAGATCATGACCGATGAATGGGCGCAGCTCGTGGACCAGCGGATCGCACGGCTGGAGACGTCGAACGCGGTGGACGAAGTGGTCCGTGCAACGGTGGAATCTCGCCTCCATGCCATTGAGGACATGCTGAAATGGCTGATCCGTTTGGTGATGGGTGGGTTGATCATGGCGATGTTGGCCTATGTTGTTGCAGGTGGCATGGCCTTGTCCGTCTAGTCCTGCGTCAAGGTGCATCAGCATAAACGACGCCCAATCGCCCCGTTGTGATTGGGCAGACCGCCCGAATACGTTAGAAAGATCGCATGATTACTGAACTCGGACACTTTGCCCTGATTCTGGGCTTTGGCATCGCTATCATCCAGATGGTGATCCCTATGATCGGCGCCCAAAAGGGCTGGCGTAACTGGATGGCGGTCGCGGACCCCGCGGCCACCTCGCAACTGATCCTTGTGGGGTTTAGTTTTGCGGCCCTGACCTATGCGTTTGTCACCTCTGACTTTTCGCTGAAACTGGTCACGATGAACTCTCACAGTGACAAACCGATGCTCTACAAAGTGTCGGGCGTTTGGGGTAACCATGAGGGGTCGATGCTCTTGTGGCTGTTGATCCTGACCTTGTTTGGCGCCTGTGCGAGCTGGTTTGGCGGCAACCTTCCCGACACGCTCAAGGCACGGGTTTTGGCGGTTCAGTCGACGATTTCGGTCGCGTTCTACGCCTTTATCATCTTTACCTCGAACCCGTTTTTGCGGCTTCAGGTGCCCCCGTTTAATGGTCAAGACCTCAACCCGCTGCTTCAAGACCCAGGTTTGGCGTTCCACCCGCCGTTCCTCTACCTCGGTTATGTGGGCCTCTCGATGGCGTTTTCATTCGCGGTGGCGGCTCTGATCGAGGGCCGCGTTGATGCGGCATGGGCGCGTTGGGTGCGTCCGTGGACGCTGGCCGCGTGGATTTTTCTGACCATCGGGATCGGCCTTGGGTCGTGGTGGGCTTATTACGAACTGGGCTGGGGCGGGTTCTGGTTCTGGGACCCTGTTGAAAACGCATCCTTTATGCCGTGGCTTCTCGCAGCGGCACTCTTGCACTCGGCCATCGTGACCGAGAAACGAGAAAGCCTGAAAAGCTGGACGATCCTTCTGGCGATCCTCGCCTTTGGCTTCTCGCTCTTGGGAACGTTCCTCGTGCGGTCTGGGGTGATTACCTCGGTCCACGCATTTGCCAACGATCCAGAGCGTGGGGTGTTTATCCTCGCCATTCTGTTCGTCTTTGTCGGCGGGGCGCTGACGCTGTTCTCGTTCCGCGCGGGCAGCCTAGAGGCAAAAGGCGTGTTCTCTCTCGTTAGCCGCGAAAGCGCGCTGGTGATGAACAACATCCTCCTCGCGGTATCAGCGTTCGTGGTCTTTGTGGGCACGCTTTGGCCACTGGTGGCAGAGATGACAACGGGGCGGACCCTGTCGGTCGGTGCGCCGTTCTTTAATGCGGCCTTCACGCCGTTCTTTGTCGCGCTCGCGGTGATCCTGCCGCCGGGTGCAGTTCTCGCGTGGAAACGCGGATCGGTCGCCAAAGCGATGAAGCCGATGTGGGCTGTTCTGATCCTCGCCGTGGCCTTGGGCGGTTTGGCCTTTGCTGTGCAAACGGGCAATTCTGCGATGGGGCCGATTGGTGTGATCTTGGGCGCGTGGGTCGTGTTCGGTGCGATGATGGACCTGTGGCAGCGGGCAGGGAACGCGTCGGTCGCTGACCGTCTGCGCCGTATCCGCAATCTGCCGCGGGCTGATTGGGGCAAGTTCACGGCGCACTCTGGACTGGGTATCACGATGTTCGCAATCGCGACGCTCATGGCGTGGGAGCAGGAGGACATTCGCACGCTCAATGTCGGTGAATCCTTTACCATCGACAAATGGGAGCTGACCTTGGACGCGGTGGACCGTGTTGAGGGGCCGAACTTCCTGAGCCAAATGGCAACCTTCACCGTCAAAGAAAACGGCGAGTTCCTGACCACCCTGCATCCTGAAAAACGGTTCTATCAGGTCGCGGCGATGCCAACGACCGAAGCGGGTATTCGCAACGGCGTGTTTGAGGACATCTACGTTGTCATAGGTGATCCGCAGGACGACGGTGGCTGGGCTGTGCGCACCTACATCAAACCCTTTGCCAACTGGATTTGGGCAGGGTCGTTGCTGATGGCCTTGGGCGGTGCGATTTCGCTGACGGATCGTCGTTTGCGGGTGGCCGCAGGTGGTGCGAAATCAAAGGCGAAAGCGAATATGGTGGCGGCAGAATGAAACGGCTTTTGCTTGCAGCTCTGCTGACCCTATCGACGCCTGTGATGGCGGTGCAACCTGATGAGGTGCTCGACGATCAGGTGCTAGAGACACGTGCGCGAGACATTTCAAAGGGGCTGCGCTGCCCTGTCTGTCAGAACGAAAACATCGACGATTCCAACTCTGCCATTAGCCGCGAACTGCGGCTTTTGGTGCGGGATCGTTTGATCGAGGGCGACACGAACGAAGAGGTCGTGGATTTCATCGTGGCGCGTTACGGTGAATATGTGCTGCTCGAACCCACGAAAGACGGGTTCAATATGATCCTCTGGGTCGCGCCCCTTGGGATGTTGATCCTCGCGCTTGGTGCTGGCTTTGCCACGGTACGGCGCAAGGGCACGGCATCATCTGATGCCCTGACGGACGCGGAAAAAGCGCGTCTTGAGGAAATAATGAAGTCGTGACGCACGGTTTTGCTTTTCTGTAACTCGGGCATTGCTAGTCTCTGCCCGAGACACAGAGGAGCCCTCATGGATTATTCCGCCATCACGCTGGACATCACCGACAATATCGCGGTGATCACCCTGAACCGCCCTGACAAAATGAACGCCCTGAACGCGCAGATGCGTGCAGAGGTTACCCATGCGATCAAGGACGCTGAAACCCGTGCGCGGGTCATCGTGCTGACTGGAGCGGGGGCTGCGTTCTGTTCAGGTCAGGATCTGGGCGACGGTGGCAATGCGGCGAACCTCGACCTCGCGCGGGTGCTGCGCGACGAATATGTGCCGATGCTGAACGCGATGTATGACTGCCCTGTGCCTGTGATCGCTGCGGTGAACGGCGGGGCTGTTGGGGCAGGGGCGAACCTTGCGCTCGGCGCTGATGTGGTGATCGCCTCTGACACCTCGTATTTCATGCAGGCGTTTTCAAAGATCGCGCTGATCCCTGATGCGGGTGGTACGTGGTTTCTGCCGCGTCAGGTCGGCATGGCCAAGGCGATGGGCATTGCGATGTTTGCAGATAAGATCACCGCGCAGCAGGCCTCTGACTGGGGCATGATCTATGAGGCGGTGCCTGCGGAGGGGTTTGAGGCGCATTGGCGTGCCCGTGCGGCGCACCTCGCCAATGGTCCGACCGAGACATACCGCCACCTGAAAGAAGCGCTGCGGGCGAGCCAGTCGAACACGCTGGCGGAGCAGTTGGATGTTGAGGCACGGCTGCAGGGCAAATGCGGTAAGACCCGCGATTTCCGCGAGGGCGTTGTGGCCTTCCTCGAAAAGCGTCCCGCGAAATTCGAAGGGCGTTAACGAAAAACGGGCCGTCGTTTGGCGGCCCGATCGTCATAGAAAAAGGCCACCCGATTGGGTGGCCTTTTGCGTTCTTAGCGTTCTTCGACTGGAACGTATTTGCGCTGCGTTTCGCCGAGGAACAACTGACGCGGACGGCCAATTTTCATCTGCGGATCGCCCAGCTGTTCTTTCCACTGCGAAATCCAACCAACGGTGCGCGACAGCGCAAAGATCGGTGTGAACATCGATGTCGGGAAGCCCATCGCTTCGAGGATGATGCCCGAGTAGAAGTCGACGTTCGGGAACAGTTTCTTCTCTATGAAGTAAGGGTCGTTCAGAGCGATGTGCTCGAGTTCCTTAGCAACCTGCAGGAGCGGGTTGTTTTCAACGCCGAGGAGTTCCAGAACTTCGTCTGCGGACTGTTTCATAACGGTCGCGCGCGGGTCCATGTTTTTGTAAACGCGGTGGCCAAAGCCCATCAGACGGAACGGATCGTTCTTGTCTTTGGCGCGAGCGATGAACTCAGGAATGCGGTCAACGGTGCCGATTTCCTTGAGCATTTCGAGACATGCTTGGTTTGCGCCGCCGTGTGCCGGACCCCAGAGACATGCGATGCCTGCTGCGATACATGCGAACGGGTTTGCGCCCGAGGACGACGCCAGACGCACGGTCGAGGTCGATGCGTTCTGTTCGTGGTCAGCGTGTAGAGTAAAGATACGGTCCATTGCGCGTGCAAGGATCGGGTCAACCTTGTATTCTTCCGCAGGCACAGAGAAGCACATGTGGATGAAGTTTGCCGCATAGTCGAGGTCGTTGCGCGGATACACGAACGGCTGACCGATCGAGTATTTATAGGCCATCGCAGCGATGGTCGGCATTTTCGCGATCAGGCGGTGCGACGCGATTTCACGCTGACGTTCGTCGTTCACATCGGTCGAGTCGTGGTAGAATGCGGACATCGCACCAACAACGCCCACCATGGTCGCCATCGGGTGGCTGTCACGACGGAAGCCACGGAAGAACATGTGCATCTGTTCGTGGATCATCGTGTGGCGGGTGATCGTGGTTTCGAACTGTTCCAGTTCTTCTTTCGACGGAAGGTTACCGTAGAGCAGGAGGTAGCACACTTCGAGGTAGTGCGAATTCTCGGCCAGATCCTCGATCGAGTAGCCGCGGTGCTGCAGTTCACCTTTGTCACCGTCGATGTAGGTGATGGTGGAATCGCACGACGCGGTCGATGTGAAGCCTGGATCGTAGGTGAACACACCTGCCTGACCATAGAGCTTACGGATGTCGATGACGTCCGGACCTTGGCTCGGCGACAGGATCGGCAGCTCGTAAGAGGTTCCGTCGATTGTCAGTGTGGCGTTTCTTGTGTTCTCGGCCATTCTCTTTCCCCTGTTTAGGAGCTCGGCGCGCGTGTCGCGCCGAGACGTTGGTCGTAATCCCAGTATATAACGACGTTATGTAAACGTCGTGTTAGGCGGTCACGTCTTTTAGACGTGCAACAGTTTCGTCCCGCCCCAGGACAAGCATCATATCAAAAACACTAGGGGTTACTGCGCGGCCTGCGAGAACCGACCGAAGCGGCGCGGCAAGTTTGCCCAACTTCGTGTCGTTTGCTTCTGCGACTGCTGCGACGATCCCCTCGAGCGTGTCTCGATCCCAGCTAGCATTTTGCAACTGCGGCGTCAATTCTGACAGTATACCACGGGATACAGGATCGAGGGCCTTTTCCGCTTTCTCGTCCATCTCTAGTGGGCGAGAAGCCATGATAAAGTGCGCTTTTTCAAGGAGTTCTGGGAAAGTCTTAGCCCGTTCCTTGAGGCAATACATACCTCGCGTCATTGCGTCGCGCTGGTCATCTGTGAGCGGTGCGGCCCCTGTGGAGGCCAAAAATGCTTCGAGTTCATGCAGCAGTGCGGCATCGTTAGCGTTAGCAATGTGCTGGCCGCAGAGGTTTTCGAGTTTCTTGAAATCGAAGCGTGACGGGGATTTGCCGATTCCATTGAAATCGAACCATTCCATAGCCTGAGCATCAGTAAAGAATTCGTCGTCGCCGTGGCTCCACCCCAGACGGGCGAGGTAGTTGCGCATACCAGCGGCGGGGTAACCCATCGTCTGATATTCATCGACGCCCGTTGCACCATGGCGTTTCGACAGTTTCTTACCATCAGGGCCAAAGATCAGCGGGATGTGCGCGTAGACGGGCAGCGGCCAGCCCATGGCGGTATAGACCAGCATTTGACGCGCCGCGTTGTTGAGGTGGTCGTCGCCGCGGATCACGTGGGTCACGCCCATATCGTGGTCATCGACCACAACGGCGAGCATGTAGGTCGGGGTGCCGTCCGAGCGCAAAACGATCATATCGTCGAGCTGATCGTTGCGGATGGTCACGTCGCCTTGGACCTGATCGTGGATTACGGTGGTGCCCTCAAGAGGAGCCTTCACGCGGATCACGTATGGCAAGTCAGGGTGGGTGGACGGATCAGCATCACGCCACGGGCTGCGGTAAAGGGTCGATTTGCCCTCGGCCTTGGCCGCGTCGCGGAAGGCCTGAATTTCGTCTTGGGTCGCGAAGCATTTGTAGGCGTGACCAGAGGCAAGCATTTCATGCGCAACCTCAGCGTGGCGGTCCGCGCGTTCAAACTGGCTGATCGCCTCGCCATCATAATCGAGGCCAAGCCACTCCATCCCCTTGAGGATAGCTTCGGTCGCTTCGGGCGTGGAGCGTTCACGGTCGGTGTCTTCGATCCGCAGCAGGAATTTCCCACCCCGTCCACGGGCATAGAGCCAGCTGAACAGCGCAGTGCGGGCGGTTCCGATGTGCATGTATCCGGTCGGAGACGGCGCGATGCGGGTGACGACGGGCGTTTGGGACATGGGCAATTTAACCTTTCGCTAACCATGGTCGGCTCAAGTGAAGGGGATATAGGCCGGACGGGGGCAGGACAAGTGCGCGTGATGGGATGGGTGAGGGCAAACCTCGCGTTACAGCGTGGACATTCCGTAAACTGGGTACCCGTCGGTCTGGGCGTGGGCGTCGCGGGATATTTCGCGGGGGTGGCTGAGCCGAGTGATGTTCACTGGACGATGGTTTGCGGCGGGATCGTTTTGTCGGTGCTCTGCGCTGTGATCCAGCGGCCGATGCGCGTTGTGTGGATAGGTATTGCGCTGATTTTGTTCGGCTTTCTGATCGCAGGCGTTCGGGCGAATGCGGTCGCTGCCCCGCAACTGGGATTTCGCTACTACGGCCCGATTGAAGGGCGGATCGTGCAAATCGACCGATCCCAGTCAGATGCGGTGCGTTTGACGCTCGATCATGTGGTGTTGGAGAATCTCGCGCCCGATCGAACGCCCGCCCGCGTGAGGGTGTCTCTGCATGGCGATCAGGGGTGGATTGATCCCGTACCGGGGCTGGTTGTGATCCTCACGGGGCACCTGTCGCCGCCCTCTGGTCCGGTCGAGCCGGGGGGATTCGATTTCCGCCTCTCAGCATGGTTCGACCAGTTGGGGGCGGTGGGATACACGCGGACGCCCGTTTTGGCGCTGGATGACGACCCGCGCGGGCTGGGTATTGATGTGCTGCGCATGAGGGTTGGCGACCATATCCGAACGCGGCTTGAAGGCGATAGCGGTGCTTTTGCGGCGGCGATCCTCACGGGCGACAGGTCGTCCATTGATGCAGAGGTCGTCGAAGGGCTGCGGGCCACGAACCTCGCGCATTTGTTGGCGATCTCAGGGCTGCACATGGGGCTGTTGACGGGCGTTGTGTTTGCAGCGATCCGCATGGGGGCGGCTTTGTTCCCATTTGTGGCCTTGCGTCTGCCCGTGAAAAAGATCGCAGCCGTGGCCGCGCTCTGCGTTGGGGCATTCTATTTGCTGCTGTCAGGTCGGGCTGTCGCGACAGAGCGAGCTTTCATCATGGTCGCAGTGATGTTCGTGGCGGTGCTTCTCGACCGTCGGGCCGTGACGCTGCGGGCGGTGGCCTTTGCCGCGACCATCGTGATCGTTACCCGACCAGAGGAAATCGCAGGCCCCGGTTTTCAAATGTCATTTGCGGCGACGACCGCATTGGTCGCAGTGTTCGGAGCCTTACGTGGACGCGGGTATCTGCTGCCTCGGGCCTTGCGTGGTGTCGGCGCGGTGTTCCTGTCGTCCTTGGTGGCAGGGCTGGCGACGGCGCCGTTCTCAGCCGCGCACTTTAACCAATTTTCCCACTATGGGTTGATCGCGAACCTGATGGCGGTGCCTGTGATGGGGATCGTCGTTATGCCAGCGGTGGTGTTGGCTGTGGTTTTGACGCCCTTCGGGCTCGACTGGATCGGGTTGTGGTTGATGGAGCAGGGGATCGGCTGGATCCTATGGGTGTCCGCAACGGTGGCAGGGTGGCCTGATGCGGTTGGGTTTGTGGTCAGCCCGCCGCCCATTGTCCTGCCGTTGTTGGCGTTGGGAGCGATTTTTGTCGTGCTTTGGCAGGGACGCTGGCGGTGGTTTGGGGTCGTGCCAGTGGTGGTCAGTTTGGCACTGTGGTCGGGGGGCGAACGACCTGACTTGCTGATCTCGGACACGGGCGGATTGTTGGGCGTGATGACCGACAACGGGCGGAGCCTGTCGCGCGCGACGGGCGATGGTTTCGCGGCGGAGGCATGGTTGCGCGGTGATGGGGATGGGGCGACCCAAGAGGGGGCCGCTGCGCGAGGTGGGTTCGAGGTGAATGGGCGGACCTATCGGACCGAGGCCGCTGGGTGGGAAGTGTTATTGGTGCGAGGCAAAACCACGCTCGACCAATTAGTGGACTGCGATGGGGCCGATATTGTTGTGACGAACCAACGTGATCAGGTGGAGCGACCTTGTGAGGTGTTCGACCTAGAGAGGCTCCAGCACATCGGGTCCGTGGCGATTATGCCTGATGGGCAACTCAAAACCGCCCGACAGGTGACTGGCGAGCGGCTTTGGAATTCTGGTGGTGGGCGTCAATAAGTGCGGATCAATCCGACGAGACGACCCTGAACCTTAACCTGATGGTCGTGCAGGATGCGGGTTTCATAGGCTGGGTTCGCCGCCTCTAGCGCGATCATCCCGTTCTGCCGGCGGAACTTTTTCAGCGTGGCTTCGGCGTCTTCGACCAGAGCGACCACGATGTCACCGTTCGATGCGGTCTGGGTTTCGCGGATAATCACGATGTCACCGTCATTGATGCCCGCGTCGATCATCGAGTCGCCCTTAACCTCGAGCGCGTAATGTTCGCCTTGGCCAATCATGCTCTGCGGGACGGCGACGTTGTGGGAAATCTCTTGGATCGCGGCAATCGGCACACCAGCGGCGATGCGACCCATGACAGGCAGTTCAAGAGCGCCCACGCTTTCCACCGATTTGGCGGCAGGTGGGATGCTGTCGGGGCGGTCGCCATCGATCACGCGCGGTTGGAAGCCGCCCGATTTTTTCGCCAGCGCATCAGGCAGGCGGGTGATTTCCAGCGCACGGGCACGGTGGGCGAGGCGGGTGATATAACCGCGTTCCTCTAGCCCTGTGATCAGGCGGTGAATGCCCGATTTCGACCGAAGGCCAAGTTCCTCTTTCATCTCGTCAAACGAGGGTGGAACGCCCTCTTTCTGAACGCGAGCGTGAATGAATTCGAGTAGTTGGAGCTGTTTCTTTGTCAGCATGGCTCGTCCCCAATGGCAGCGAATGTTCGCATAGGTTTTGCCATTGTTCTACATGTGTTCTTGTTTTGTGTCAACGGGAACCTGTCAGAGGGCGATGACCTCGACCATCTCGCCTGCCTTGCGGGGCGGATCATTGGGCGGACGCACGATCAGGCAGTTGGACTGCACGAGGATCGACAAAAGAGAGCTGTCTTGGGACCTCGCCGCCGTGACCGCGCCGTTTTTCAGCGTGCCGCGTTCGTAGTGTTCGCGTGGGCCGTTTTTGCCGATGTCGGCGGCAAGGCGGGCAGGGGTGGTTTCGGGCAGGACATCAGTCAGGCCCTGTAATTTGCGGACCAATGGTATCAGGAACATGATGCCACAGACGATGGCAGAGACGGGGTTTCCAGGTAGGCCGAGGTAAGGGCGGCCCTGAAAATCGCCTGCGATCAGTGGTTTACCGGGGCGCATGGCGATTTTGTAGAAGGATCGGTTGAGGCCCAATTCGCCGCCGATCCTGCCCACGAGGTCATAGTCGCCAACGGATGCGCCGCCGATTGTCACGGCCACGTCGTATTGGAAAAGGTCGGTCATTGCGGTGCGCAATCCGTCCTCAGTGTCGGGCGCGATGGGGACGATGATGCCCTCACCGCCTGCATCTTCGACCATCGCCTTGAGCGCATAGACGTTCGACGCGATGATCTGGTCGTCGGTCGGGGTCTGCCCCGGCATCACCAATTCGTCCCCCGTGGCAAGGAACGCCACACGTGGTTTGCGCGACACCGTCACCGTGGGCACATTCATCGCCGCCAAAAGAGCGAGGTCCGCAGATTTCAAACGGCGCGGGGCCGAGAGGGTGAAATCGGCCGCGAAATCGACGCCGAGAGGACGGATATTCGGCCCATCCCCAAGGTTCGGCTGGATCGTGATCCTGTCACCGTCGCGGAGGATGTCCTCTTGGATCACGACATGGTCCGCGCCCTCTGGCACAGGGGCACCCGTGAAAATCCGAACGGCCTGACCCGCCTCTAATGTGTGGTTCCAGCCATGACCTGCAGCGGATTCACCCACAACGGTGAAACTCGCGCCGATCTGAACTTCGGCGTCCCGAACGGCATAGCCATCCATCGCCGCTGACCGAAACGGAGGCTGCGCCCGCGTCGTCGCCGCAGGCACCACCATCACCCGCCCGTTTGCATCCGCCAAAGCCACCTCTTCGGTCGCCATCGGCGTTGCGAGAGCCAGACAAAGCGATTGTGCCTCAGCGACAGAGATCATGCCTCATAACGCCCTGATTTGCCGCCGTCTTTTAGGGTGACTTTGATGCCGCCGATGACCATGTCTTTTTGCACGGCTTTGACCATGTCGTGGACGGTGAGGGCGGCGGTGGAGACGGCGGTGAGAGCTTCCATTTCGACGCCCGTTTGGCCAGTGGTTTTGACCGTGGCGGAAATGCGGATACCGGGAAGGTCAGCGTCGGGGGTGAGGTCGACGGCGACTTTGGTGATGGGCAGGGGGTGGCAGAGGGGGATCAGGTCGGAGGTCTTTTTCGCCCCCATGATCCCAGCAAGGCGGGCGATGCCCAGCACGTCACCCTTTTCGGCGCGTCCCTCAACCACGAGGGCGAGGGTTTCGGCTGACATGGTGATGTAACCTTCGGCGACGGCGATGCGGGATGTCACGGCCTTGTCCGAGACATCGACCATATGCGCCTTACCGCTGTCGTCGAAATGGGTGAGGCCAGACATCACAGGCCTCCCGCGCGGAGCGGATTGGCGAGGAGGGTGCGGGTGGCCTCTTCGACGTTGTCCTGACGCATCAGGCTTTCGCCAATGAGGAAGGTCCGCGCACCATAGCGTGCCATATCGGCGAGGTCGGCAGGGGTGAACAGGCCGCTTTCGCAGACGATTGTGCGATCCTCGGGCACCATGCGCGCAAGGGTGCGGGTGGTGTCGAGGGTTGTCTCAAAGGTTTTGAGGTTGCGGTTGTTGATCCCCATCAGCGGCGATTTCAAACGGCTTGCGCGTTCGAGCTCTTCGGCATCGTGCACTTCGAGGAGGACATCCATGCCCCAGTGGAACGCGGCATCCTCTAGCTCTGCGGCCTGCGTGTCAGAGACAGAGGCGAGGATGATCAGGATACAGTCGGCGCCCAACGCACGGGCTTCGGCCACCTGATAGGTGTCATACATGAAGTCCTTGCGGAGCGCGGGCAGGCTGGTCGCCTCGCGTGCAGCGACGAGGTATTCGTCGGCACCTTGGAACGATGGGCCGTCGGTCAGGACGGACAGACAAGTCGCGCCGCCAGCCTCGTAAGCTTGGGCCAATGCGGGTGGGTTGAAATCGGCGCGGATCAGGCCCTTGGACGGGCTGGCTTTTTTCACTTCAGCGATCAAGCCATAGCCTTCGCGGCTGGCGTCCTGAAGACGGGCATGAAAACCGCGTGTCTCGGGGGCCTCTTTGGCGCGGGCCTCGACCTCGGAGAGGGGCACGCGGGCTTTGCGCTCGGCGACTTCCTCGAGTTTATAGGCTTTGATCTTGTCGAGAATATCGCTCATTTCTTGGCCCCTTGGGTGATACGGGCAAGGGTCTCGACGGCAGTCTTGGCCTTGCCGCTGTCGATGCTTTCCGAGGCGATCTCTACGCCCTCTTTGAGCGTAGCGGCCTTGTCAGCGACCACAAGGGCCGCTGCCGCATTGAGCAGGACCGCATCGCGATAGGCCCCTTTTTCTCCGTCCAGAAGGGCGATCAGCGCCTTGCCGTTTTCCTCGGGCGAGCCGCCGAGGATGTCGCGCAGACGGTGCACGGGGAGACCTGCGTCTTCGGGGTGCACTTCAAGGCCCTCGATCTTGCCGTTCGCAAGAGCCGCCACCGATGTGGTGCCCGTGATCGACATCTCGTCTGTGCCGTCCGAGCCGTGCACGAGCCACGCCTTTTCGCTTCCCAGTTCCATGAGCGTTTCGGCCATCGGGAAGATCAGGTCGGGGGCAAAGGCGCCCGTCAGCTGACGTTTCACGCCCGCAGGGTTGGTGAGCGGACCGAGGATGTTAAAGATCGTTTTGCAGCCGAGTTCCTGACGGACGGGCATCACGTGTTTCATCGCGGGGTGGTGCATGGGGGCCATCATAAAGGCGATGTTGGCCTCTTTTAGGCCTCGTTCGACGATTTCCGAGCCGACCATGACGTTGATGCCAAGCTGCCCCAGCGCATCCGCAGCGCCCGATTTGGACGAAAGGTTGCGGTTGCCGTGTTTGGCAACGGGGACGCCTGCACCTGCGACCACAAAGGCGGTCGCGGTCGAAATGTTGAGCGTGCCGATCCCGTCACCGCCCGTGCCGACGATATCCATCGCGCCTTCGGGCGCAGAGACGGGAATGCATTTGGCGCGCATCGCAGCGGCGGCGGCGGAATATTCGGAGACGGATTCGCCGCGCGCCCGCATCGACATAAGGAGACCCGCGACCTGAGCAGGCGTGGCTTGCCCCTCGAACAGGATTTCAAAGGCCTGATTGGCCTGCGAGCGGCTCAAGGGACCTTCGGAAGCGGCATAGATGAGGGGTTTGATTGCGTCGCTCATGTTGTCTCTTTCGTCTTGAGGTTGGCCAGTTCGAGGAAGTTGTTCAAAAGCTTGTGGCCGTGCTGGCTTGCGATGCTTTCGGGGTGGAACTGCACCCCTTGGATCGGAAGTGTGCGGTGCTGAAGGCCCATGATCGTGCCGTCCCCGAGCCATGCGGTCACTTCGAGACAGTCGGGCAGGCTGTCGCGCTCGACAACAAGACTATGGTAGCGGGTCGCCTCGAAGGGGCTGGGAAGGTCTTTGAACACGCCCTTGCCGTCGTGGTGCATGGTGCCCATCTTGCCGTGGACGATTTCGTGGCAGCGCACGACCTTGCCGCCAAAAGCCTCGCCGATGGTCTGATGGCCAAGGCACACACCCATAAGCGGGATCTTTGCTTCGGCTGCGGCGATGGTCAGCGGAATGCAGATACCTGCCTGTGCAGGATCGCAGGGTCCGGGCGAAAGCAGGATCGCTTCGGGCTTCATCGCGAGCGCCTCTTCGACGCTGAGCGCATCATTGCGGCGCACCACCACATCGGCACCAAGCTCG